>JAJRTK010000128.1 GCA_024278345.1 bacterium
GGAGGTAACTCCCTGGTGGGTGCAGGGCGAAGCCCTGCCAGGGGATGGAATCCCCGGACGACCGCCAAGCGACAGCGAGGCGTTGCCCGAACGCTTTCGATTCCACAGTCCCGGGAATGTCCCGCCTTGCGTGGATACCCGCCTTTCGGCCAGGTGCATGAAACATAGGAGGAGGTTGCCACTGGGAGGTGAGAGGGGAAAACCATTCTTTGGCCCTCATGGCGAGGCCGCGAGGCGGGGGAGTGTATCCGTGGACGGCGCGGGGATCCGTGGCGAGAGTTTTGGGTTGACAGGAGGACCGTTGATCGGTCATTCTAAGCCTGAGTAGCCCGTTAGAGTGAAACGCTGGAGTTCGGTGGAGGGGCGCATGAAAGAGCTTGTCGAACAGATTGCTAGAGCTATTGTCGATTATCCCGATCAGGTATCGGTGAACATGGTGGTGGGAGATCAAACGACCGTAATCGAATTGAGTGTGGCAAAGCCTGATATCGGTAAAGTCATTGGCAAGCGAGGCGTCAATGTCTCGGCCATCCGGACGTTGCTCAATGCTGCCGGAGGAAAACGGAAGAAACGGTTTGTTTTGGAGATCCTGGAATAGCTGGACAAGGGAAGGGAGAACCGCCATGCCGCGGAAGCGGTCGGGCGGTTGCCTGTTTTCTGGGGGATGCGATTGCGGTCGAAGCTTCTTTGGCGCGGTGACATAGGTTGGGAGCAAAGCTTTGTTGCCCGTTGGGAGCAGATCGTTGGAGGAGGGTTTTCGTGGGGCGTAGACTGGCTATCACGTGTTTTTGGGCGGTATTGTTCGGGAGCCTTCCCGGAGGCGCTTTCGCACAAATCGTCGTCAACGAAATCCTGTTCGCGGCATCTACGGACCCCAATGCACCCGCCGAGTTACAATACGAATACGCGGAACTCTACAATGCCGGTAGTGCGACGGTGGACGTCAATACCTGGCAGCTTCAGGATTCCAGTGCTCCGCTGCACACCTTCTCAAGGTCCGTCAGCTTGCCCCCCGGAGCTTTCTTGGCGGTTTATAGTAGCGCCGCCGCCGGAACGTTGGTGGAAGACCTGGATCTCAGCGATGGAACCGGGCTTGTCATTGCGGCCACCGAGTGGGCGGCTTCCGATCTGACGAATACAGGGGACGCGGTTCAGCTCTACGATGGCGCGTCACCAGTGCGGAACATCGTGGACTTCGTCTACTACGACCAGTCAAATGTGGGCGATCCTACCGTCGATGACGCAGCCGTGGCGGCTGGCATCTGGAAGGACGGTGCCGCCGTCGATACCTGGAGTTCAGGGACCTCCGTGGGCAGGGCCATCGCTCTTTTGGTGGACGGCCAAGCCCCCAACGAGGTGAACCCGGCGCCCGATGCCGAGGATCTGGACTGGTTCCAATACGATGCCGCCAGCGGCGGCACACCCGGGCGGACAAACCCTCTTCCGCCGACGCCCACACCCACTGTGGGGCCAACCCAGACACCGACCGTCACGCGGACTCCGACGATCTCTCCGACGCCAACGGTCTCGCCAACACCCGTGCTTCCCGGTTCGGTTCTCATCAACGAGGTGGTGACCGACCCACAACAGGACTGGAACGATTCCTCCGACCAGGGTGGCAACGGAACGCCCTTCGACAGCACCCCTGGAAGCTCGACGAATATCGACGGTTCCAATGCGGTAACGTCTAGCGACGAATGGGTCGAGTTGGTCAACACCAGTGGAGTGATTCTCGATCTCACCGGTTGGCAGTTGGTGATGAGGGATTCGACGCCAGCGACGGAGGTTCTGGGGGTTGATGGCGCGACCTTGGTTTTCAGTGCCGGTGGCAGTTTGGTGGCTTTCCAACCGGGCGAGTATCTCGTGGTAGGCAATCCCAAAGGAGTCATGAACAACACGATCACCGTGGAGCTGGTAGACGGTAGTGGTCTTGTGGTGGACGATGTTGGCCTGGGAACGGGCGCGCCGGATGGGAATGCCACAGGGGTCATTGACGAGGCTGTCGGTCGCGGGCCGGACTCATCGGATACGGACAACGATGCCATAGACTTCTGCAAGAAAATCACCACCATCGGAGCGAGCAACGGATCGAGCCCTTGCCCGACACCGGTTCCCACATCGACCCCGACGGTGACTCCCACGATTACGCCCACCCCCGCGCCCGCGCTTCCCGTGGGAGCCGTCCTGGTGAACGAGCTTCAGACTGGTGGCTCGGGCACGGGGACGACAAAGGAAGAGTTCGTTGAAATCATCAACGCCAGCGGGAACACCATCGATCTGGCGAGCCACGAGCTTGTCTATCACAGCAGCAGCGGGAGCGAGACGATCTTGGCCTCTTGGCCGGGAGGCAGCGTGTTGGTGCCTGGCGGTCGGCTGATTGTCTATTCACCGAGTTGGACGCCTCCCACGGACGTTTGCGGAGCGCTCCTGAGTCAGGCGCCCGTGGACCTTGGCCTTTCAAGTACTGCTGGCGGTCTCGCCGTCCGTCACGTGCAGGGCACGATGATCGATTCAGTGGAGTACTGGAATGGATCGTCAGGGGCGCCCTCCAGTGGTTTCCGTGAAGGAGCCGGTCCGGCGGAGGCTCCCTCGGGGGGCCAGAGCACATCACGCATCCCCGACGCCACGGATTCGGATCAGAATAGTTGTGATTTCTCCAAGACATCGACGTCGAGCCCAGGTTGCCAGAACACCTTTGCCACTCCGACGCCGCAGCCAACCGCGACGCCTCAATCGCACACTCCCACGGCGACCTCGACCCCAACGGGACCCACCGCCATACCGACGGTGACGCTCACTCCGACGCAGACACCGACAGCTACGGTGACTTGGACGCCCGACCCCAACGCCCCCACCTCCACGCCTACCTCCACGCCCACCTCCACGCCCACACCGCCGCCTGTGGATCTCCGTATCAATGAAATCGCCTATACACGGCAAGATGGAGGCAACTTCATCGAGCTTTATTTGGCCGCGGGTCCCATGGGCTTTACCCTCGACGGCTTCTGGCTCCTTCGCATCGAAGGGGAGGGCGCGGGGGCTGGTACCATTGACCGGGCCTTGGACTTGAGTGGATTTTCCCTTTCCTCTTCCACTGGAACGGCTTCGGATACCGGATTCCTGGCCCTTGCGGAGAGCGGCTCAGGGTATCAAACGCTCTATGGCCGCTGCGCGGAGATCCTGACAAGCTTCGCAAACCTCGAAGATGGTCCCGACGGATTGCTCTTGGTTTTTGCTCCCAACTTGACGAAGAAAGGGACCCCTTTGGCCAACATCGGCGGCACTCTATTCGATGCCGTGGCCTATGGCGGATCGGGCGGGCAGCCTCCGGCCGGTAACATCGGGGAGGGCAACCCCGTCAATCCCGGCCTGGGGTCAGGTGATGGGAGCTTGATTCGACGGAACGAGGTCGATACCGGTGACAATGCTGCCGATTTTCTTGCAACTTGTGTCGAGGGGGTCTCCCCTGGGTCTGTCAACGGCGGGACCGACGGCTGCCCCACGCCAACCCCGACGGCGACTCCAGCGATGCCGGGCCAAGTGGTGATCAACGAAGTTGTCACCGACCCGCAACAGGACTGGAACGATTCCAGCGGCGGAAATGGCCAGGCGTTTGACGCTCAACCGGGAACTGGCTCCATCACAAGCGGCGACGAGTGGATCGAGCTCGTGAATCAAGGCGCCAACCCCATCAACCTGGCCGGCTGGTCCCTGGTCATGACCGATTCGGCCGCTTCTACCGAATTGTTGGACAATGCATCAGGTACTGTCATCATCAGTGGTGGTGGTACGGTGGCTAATTTTGGGCCAGGCGACTATCTGGTTCTGGGGGATCCCATCGACCAGATGAATAACTCGGTGACCGTAGAACTCTACGACAGCCGCGGGCAGCTCATTGATTCCGTGATCATCGGAGATCCAGGTGCCCCGGGAAATGGTGACGACGGCAATAGTAACGGACTTTCTGATGAGGCCGTGGCACGATTTCCAGATGGGCAGGATACAGACGATGATGCAGCCGATTTCCGAAAGCTCCCGGCGACCATCGGTGCCACCAATGGCGATGCCTTGGCGCCAGCGCAGCCCGGTGATGTGCTGATTTCAGAAATCGTCACCGACCCCTTCCACGACTGGAACGATTCCACCGATACCGGCGGGATCGCGGGTCTGCCTTTTGACATAACTCCCGGGCCTGTCACTGCCGACAACGTGACCCAGAGCGGCCAGGTTGATTCCGAGGACGAGTACATAGAGCTTGTGAATGTTTCCGGGAGACTGCTGGATCTCACCGAGTGGACTCTTGACCTCGGAGATCTCAGTCCCTCCAGCGAGCAGCTTGGATTGGGCCCGGCGACCCTGAGGTTCTTCGGGCCGGACGGAATTGCCGGAAACTCGGATGACGGCTCGCTGATGGCCTTCCAACCGGGGGAGACGCTGATCATTGGCAATCCATCGGGCACGATGCTCGATTTCGTGTGGGTTCAGTTGCGAGATGCCAATGGCCTTCTCATCGACGACGTGGAGCTGGGGCAAGGGGGGAATCGCCCCGGTTCCCGCAGCTCCGCACCAGATGGCAAGAGCAGCTCGGCGGCGGATGAGGCTGTTTTCCGCAGGAGCCTCAGTGACACCGACGATGATGCCAGGGATTTCGCCAAGGGTGCCGCCAATCCCGGGTCGGCGCCTCCCGCCGGTATTATTTTGGAGGCTTTCGGCATCTTCCTGATCTTCATGGTTTTGCTGCTGTTTTTACCGGCTCTTTGGCGGCGCCCGAAAGGCGCTTGATCTTCACGCTGAGCCGGCAGCGAACGCGGACGATTAGAAAAGGGTAAGGATCCGCACGTTCCTTCGGCTCATGGTTGCCAGCCATTCCTTTTCGGACCGCGAAGCCGGCGGTTCAGAAAATCCAATCATGGCGAAATGTGTGCGGTCCAAGGTTCGGTAGTCTTCGCCGAGACCCGTGAGGCCCATGTCTCCGCAGCGCAGAACCCAGGCCAGATAAGCGAGGAACTTTCTGGCGAGCCCTGGAAACAAATGGATCTCTTCCGCCACCAAGCAGATCGACCGGCTGGCCAGGAGCCGTAGAAACAACTCAAGACAGGCCTTGAACAGCTTGAGCCGGTTGCTCCCAGGATCGATGTTGAACACCTTCCCGGGGCGGCGGCAAAAGTGAGTCGGTGAAATCAAGAGCTGGAGATACTGGCATTTGTCAGAGAGAAATCGGTCTAGTTTGTCGCCATCTTCGAAAGTCTCGAGAGATGCACGAATCAGTGGTGCCAAACTACGGTCTCTGCGTCCATCGGGGAGCCGCCGCCCCGCCGCTCTAAGGACTGTGAATCCACGGGATTCGGCCCAACGAATCGTGGCTGCCGATGTCCGCAGGCGCACTGCTTTTTCCTCAGCCAACCCGACAAAAGCAGTGCCCTTTTGCTTCGCCGCCGACGCCAGCGCATCCATCACGGGTTCGGGGGCGGTTTCGCCCAGTGACCCCGGCTGTGTTCGGGGGGGCGGCTCGGTCCACGGAGCAAGTGCCACTCCTTCTTCAAGGTATTCCTCTGCCAAGAAAATGGCGGCCAGGATGTCGGCGGCACTCTGGATCTCGCCTAGGCGGCTGTCCAGGAAAAGCTGTTCCAGTCTGCGAAAATCGGCCAACTGGTGGTCGCCAAGCCACCCGAATTCCTGGCACTCCCGGATGATCTCCCGGTAGTCGGACTCCAACATGAGCCTATCCCCTTGTTTCGCCAGCCACCCCTTAGAAGCCCCGGGCTTTGCGTTGCGTTGGCGCCTGGATGTTGGGTAGTCTACTGAGGTATGGTTAGACCACGATATCTCATCACGGATCGTCACGAGGCGGCCAATTCGTGATGAGATATCCAGGAGACGGTTTGTTTCTTGGAAAGGCACGATTCTACGGAGGATTCGACGTGGCCGACGAGAGCGCTGGCATTGGTTCCTCGCTGCGAGCGGGAGTTTTAGGCCTTTTCTTTGTGGTACTCTGTGGCTTGGTGCTTTACTCGTTGGTGGGGCGGCAAGGGCGGGTAAGTGTGCTTCGCATGGAAGCGGAGATCATGGATTTGGAGCACCGCATCGAAGCCCTGAAAGTAGAAAACAAGGAGCTTGAGCTCACCGTGGCTCAGCTTCGCCGCCCCGGCTTTGCCGCCGAGTGGTTTGCCAGGGAAAAGCTCGGCCTCGTGAAACGCGACGAGCGACTCTTCTTGGAGTTGCCTGCGCCTTGATCAAAAAAGAGTAGGAGCGGGAGGCGTCGGCACCGTTCATCGTTGCGGCCACCCTCCCAAAAAACCGCGCAGCGTACAAAAATGTGGGTGGGGAACTCGTTGCTTTTCATTGCGACGGGTCCTTGCTGGCTCCCTGGCGAGAGTCTGATGCCGAGCGCAAGCGAGCCGCAGCCCAAGCTCCCAGCAGAGGTCCCAAGGCCGCCTCCGCCGGGCTCCAGGGATGGAGGCCCTGGCGCTGTGCCCGAAATTTACTGGGTGGCTGGGTCCGAGCGACAGCGAGAGCTACCGAAGGCACCACCGATGGACGAAGCCGTAAGAGGTTTGCCGGCTCTTACCTGGCTGGTGGTCCTTGAGGTGGCTTCCCGACGAATCCGTAGATGGGGACATTGAGAGTCGGTTCGCTCTTGAGATCGGTCTTGAGAACGATGTTACCTCGGATGGTGCCCTCCGGGGCCTTTGGGCTCAGGACGATCTCCAGCTCGTAGAGCTTTCCTTCCTCAATGGGCGAAATTTCGGCGCTGATAAAGGGGAGCGGCGACTGGATGCTGGTGATTTTGAAGGGTGTTTCGCTGTTTTGGTTCGAGACGCGGAGCTTTCTTCGAACCTCGGTACCGGGAGTAACGGTTCCCAGAACAGCAAACTTAGGCTGCACGCGTAGGTCGCCGAGGATCTGGGCAAAGAAACGAACAGTGTGTTGCCGTGCCTTAGGAATGTCCGTAGCCACCGTGATTGAGCCATTGTGGCGCCCAGGTTTCGCGTCTCCTGATATTCTGGCTGTGATTTCGTAGCCGTTTCGGCCAGCTTCGCTGTCGGGTTTGACTTCGATCTGGAGAAACGGCCAGTCGCTCTTCGCTTCCACAAGTTTGAAGGGTTTCTTGTCGGTGCGCCAGAGGCGGATGCGTTGCTCCGCAGGCTCGCCTTTCTTGAGGCGGTTTCCGAAGCTAAGGAAGGCTGGTTCCACGTTGAGGACGGTGAGAATTGTGCCGGAAACCGTGAGCCTCACTTCAGGCCTTGCGGGATCATTGGACGTGACCGAGATCGTTTTTCGGAAGGGCCCCTTCTTACCGGTAGAGTCGAAAGTTACGTCGATAGAGCCTTCGCTGCCGGCGGGGATATTCTTGTCGCTGGCTAGAGCCGCGGTGCAGCCGCAAGATGCCCGCACCTTTTCGATGATGAGCTCGGCATCACCCCTGTTCTGGAATTTGAACGTATGACTGACCTTGGAGTTCTGGGCAATGTCTCCAAAATCGTGGCCTTCCTGAGAGAATTCAATCTTCGGCGCCTTTTCAGGGGGGTTGGCAGATTCCGCGTTGGCCAGTGTTGGCCCAAGGCTATCTGCATCAGGCGACTTAGGAGCCCTATCCAGGCCCGACAAACCGTAGAGCAAGCCCACGACGAAAAGGACCTTGAACCACACGTTGCGACAGATCATCCTGAACCTCCGCGACGAAGCGGCCGAACCCCTACCTGGCCGAAGCCGGGCATGAACTCGGACCATGCCCCATGAGGGTTGAAAAAGAAGAAGCTATTGTAAGAGCAGTTGTTTAGAAGAGTCAAAATGGCGGTCAGCAACCAGGTCTCTTGAGCTTGTCGCTGATCCAGTCTTCCAAAAGTTGGGCAAGGATCGGGAGGCTTACGGCACCGTTTCCAAGAATTTTGTCGTGAAACTCCTGGATGTCGAAGTCTGCCGCAAGTCGTCTTTCGGCTGTTTTTCGCAAGCGCCACATTTCTTGCTGCCCGATTTTGTAGGAAACGGCCTGGCCTGGCCAGGTGAGGTAACGATCAATTTCGTTTTCAATGTTATTTTTCGCCAGCGGTGTGTTGTCCGCCAGGAATTCCATCGCCTGGCCGCGGCTCCAGCCCAAGGCATGGAGACCCGTGTCGATGACCAGTCGGCACGCACGCCAGGCATCAAAGCTCAGGACGCCGAGCATGCTCAGCTCGCCACTATAAAGGCCCATCTCCTGTGCCAACCGCTCAACGTAGAGCGCCCAGCCTTCCACGTAGGCCGTCACGCCCACGTGGCGGCGGAAACTAGGAAGATTTCGAAGCTCTTGGGCGATGGCGATCTGGAGATGATGACCGGGAATCGACTCGTGGAATGCCAGGACCTCTGCCTCATACCGGGGCCGGGTTGCCGGATCGCACGTGTTGACGTAGTAGATGCCGGGTCTCGATCCATCGGCCGCTGGCTGCCGGTAGTAAGCAATGGTGGAGTCTTTTTCTTCGTTGGCCGGCACGGGCTGAACTTGGCAGGACGCAGCCGGAAGTCTGCCAAACCAGTTGGGAATGATTTTGGCGGCGCGCTTCAGTGCATCTTCCGCCTGGGCCTGAATCTCTTCCCGGGTCTGGAAATGGAGTTGAGGGTTAGAGCGGAGGTGTTCGAAGATCCTTGGAAGCTCTGTCTCGCCCAGGAGCCGTTTCCCGAGCCCCAGCATTTCTTCGCGGATTCGCGTCAACTCCTCAAGGCCGATCTGGTGGATTTCCTTGGCTGTGAGATCTAGGGTCGTGTAAGCCTTGAGAAGGGTTTGGTAGGCTTGCGCCCCATCAGGCAGGTGGACCAATCCTGCCTTGGCGTTGCCCCGAGCAGCGGGGAGTATTTCGTTTTTGAGCAGATCTAGGTAGCGGACAAATGCCGGTCTTGCCAAGTTTTCCACGGCCTGAGTCATGCGTCGTTCGAATTCCTCGGAGTCTACCTTGCTCCAGCCATTTCGGTTTTTTCCCACCGGCACCAAGAGATCCCATTGGGCGGTAGGCGTTGCCAACATCGTCTCCACCTGGGAAATCACCTTGACCACCGAGGCCTTGGGAGCGACTTTTCCCTGAGCTAGTGAGTGTCGGAGATTGTCGGTGTGCCCATCGATGTAGTCCCCGATCTTCTCCCAACGTTCTGCCATTTTAGACCCAAGCTCCGGAGTCGAGGGATCCTGGAGCTGCGCTGTCATCGCCAAATGGGTCTGAATTCCGGCCATGGGATCAATGGTCCAGAGGTCAAGGCCGGCCCGCAAATGGATAAGTTGGCTGTCGATTTCCCACTGAAGGCACTTTGCCGTAACCTGCTCCTCAGCATCCAAGGAATCAAGATCCAGTTGCGCCAACTTTTCCCGGGTCGCTTCCAACCATTTTCCCATCCGTTCGCGGCCCTCGGGCGAGGGATCGGGCATTTCGGAATCGAAGCGCCGGTCCCCCAGCATGGTTGCCGAGAGAGGGTTTTGGCGAAGGAATTCTTCCCAATAGTCGTGGGCGATTTGCTCGATCATGGGGGCTTTCTCCTCGTTCAAGGAAAGTGGGTTTCGGCGCAGCGGTTTGGGAAAAACAACGCGGAGACTCTTGCCCGGGGGACCCTGATTCAGGTGCCCGGAGTGGCTCGTGTGGCGGCCGGGGGGCGAAAAGTGATAAGCGAGTGGCTTGTCAGAGGCATGGCCAGAGCATGGCAGAACCATCAAGTGGCCTTGTATAGCAAGTGACGCTTAGTGTTTCCAGAACAGGAGCCATCCCGCGGAGGGCATGACGCCTCGTTGGAGTCTCCAACCCATTTTGGAGGAGAAGGGGGAATCGCAGTGAGCACCACTCCGTCAAAGCAGTTGGAGACCTTTCCCAACCCCTGCCCGGAAAGGCCCTACGAAGTCCAATTCCATTGCCCGGAATTCACCTGCCTCTGTCCCCTCACGGGGCAGCCCGATTTCGCCGATATCGCCATTACCTACATTCCCGCGGAGCTCTGCATTGAACTAAAATCCCTCAAGCTTTACCTCTGGTCCTATCGCGATGAAGGGGCTTTTCACGAGGCAGTCACAAACCGGATTCTGGACGATCTCGTTCTAGCCGCCGCCCCCATCTGGATGGAGGTTGTGGGGGAGTTCTACGTCAGAGGCGGCATCGAGACGTCCGTACGGGTAGCTCACGGGGAACGCCCGCAAGGCGCGCCGTGAAACAGAGGCCATGGTTTGGGGCAGGAACGATGGATCTATGACGCGTGAAATGGACATTCTGGCAGCGCTGGTGCTAAGATTCCCGCCGTTTCTATTGGAAGCCGCAAGCTCATGCGGCGCGGGATGGAGGGTTTCGGGTGGTCCTTAGCGGATCGGCCGACGCCGGATTTGGAGTGGACCGATGTTGAAACGGAAGCTCGAAGAGCTGCGGCGGCTGGATACCAAGGCGGAGCTTGGTGGCGGGAAGGCCCGCATCGAGCGACACCATGCGGCCGGAAAAATGACGGCGAGGGAACGGATTGACTTTTTGGTGGATCCCGGTTCCTTCGTGGAGATCGACAAATTCGTGACCCACCGTTGTCGCCATTTCGGGATGCAAGAGAAGCGTTTCCTGGGCGACGGCGTGGTGACGGGGCACGCCACCATTGATGGACGGCTTGTGTTCCTCTTTTCCCAGGATTTTACCGTTTTCGGCGGGTCTCTGTCCGAGGCCTACGCGGAGAAAATCTGCAAGATCATGGACACGGCGGTGGGGGTGGGCGCGCCAGTCATCGGATTGAACGACTCCGGCGGCGCAAGGATCCAGGAAGGCGTTGTTTCTCTTGCCGGTTACGCGGATATCTTCTTCCGGAATGTCCAGGCTTCCGGCGTCATTCCTCAGATTTCGGCCATCATGGGGCCTTGCGCCGGAGGCGCCGTTTATAGCCCGGCCATGACGGATTTCACGCTGATGGTGGACGGCACGAGCCAAATGTTCATCACGGGTCCCGACGTGATCAAGGCCGTGACTCACGAAGAAGTGACCTTTGAGGATCTCGGCGGAGCTAAGACCCACGGCGGCAAGAGCGGTGTCTCCCATTACACCGCCACCGACGAGCGGGACTGCCTTCTCTTCATCCGGGAACTTTTGGGCTATCTGCCCTCCAACAATTGCGAGGATCCACCCCTCAAGAAGACGGACGACCCACCGGATCGTGCCGACGAGGACCTGAATTCCGTCGTTCCCACCAATCCCAACAAACCCTACGACATCCGAGAGATCATCACCCGAGCCGTAGACGATGGCGGCTTTCTTGAGATCCACGAGGAGTTCGCCAAGAACCTGGTGGTGGGGTTTGCCCGTTTCGATGGCCGCTCCGTTGGAATTGTGGCTAACCAGCCCGCGCATCTGGCCGGGGTCCTGGATATCGACGCTTCAGTCAAGGGCGCCCGCTTCGTCCGTTTCTGCGACGCCTTCAACATCCCCCTGGTGGTCTTCGAGGACGTGCCGGGCTTCCTGCCGGGGACCGAACAAGAGTGGCGCGGCATCATCCGACACGGCGCGAAACTGCTCTATGCCTTCTGCGAGGCCACGGTGCCCAAGATCACCGTCGTCACCCGAAAGTCCTACGGCGGGGCTTATTGTGTCATGAACTCCAAGCAGGTGGGTGCCGACCTCAACATTGCCTATCCCATGGCCGAGATCGCCGTCATGGGCCCTGATGGCGCGGTCAATATCGTCTACCGCAAGGAGATCCTGGCCGCCGAGGATCCCGAAGCGTTTCGCGACGGGAAGATCGCCGAATACCGCGAGGAGTTCGCCAACCCCTTCGTCGCCGCCCGCCGTGGCTACATCGACCGCATCATCGAACCAAAAACCACTCGCATGGAGATCTGCCGGGGCCTTCGCGTCCTGGACAACAAGCGCCAGGTGAGCCCTTCCAGGAAACACGGAAACATCCCTCTTTGAGCTGCCACGAGCGCTGCACGGTTTCTGGAGGATTCCATCGACTCCCCCGAATCATCGTCTGCCGGTAGCGACTTTTCTTGGAGTTGCGTTCCGCTCCTGTCGGGCGCGGGCCCGCACCCGCCATCCGCCACTCCACACCGACCAAGCCGGGCCACGAACCGCCGGTCATCCATCGCCCTGAACAGTTCGGAAAACCCCATGAACCACCCCCAGAAGCCCATGAATCGCGAAATCAAGAAGATCCTCGTGGCCAACCGCGGCGAGATCGCCGTCCGCGTGCTCCGGGCCGCCAAGGAGATGGGGATCGCCACCGTCGCCATCTATTCCGAGCCGGACCGGAAGGCCCTCCACACCCTTTTAGCCGACGAGGTGCGGCTGGTGGGGCCTGCCCCCTCGTCCGCCAGCTACCTCGACCAGAAGGCCGTCCTGGATGCGGCCCTGGAGACCGGCGCCGACGCCATCCATCCCGGCTATGGATTCCTGGCGGAGAATGCCGGTTTCGCCACACTTTGCCAGGAAGCCGGGATCGAGTTTATCGGCCCGGCTCCAAAGACCATTGCCATGATGGGAGACAAACTCCAGGCCCGGGAATTGGCGCGGCGCGCCGGAGTGCCGCTGGTCCCGGGCAGTGCCGGTCCCGTGGATCCTGGATCCGTCCTTGAGGAGGCCGAGGCCATCGGTTTTCCCGTGATGATCAAAGCATCGGCCGGCGGCGGCGGCAAAGGGATGCGCATCGCCCGCCATCCCGGCGAGCTCCAGTCCTTGTTCCAGATGGCGCGTTCCGAGGCCCAGTCGGCCTTCGGGAGTGATTCCGTCTACCTGGAGCGGTTTGTGGAAGAGCCGCGACACATCGAAATCCAGATTCTGGCGGACAAGCATGGGAACGTCGTTCACCTCTTCGAGCGGGAGTGCTCCGTTCAGCGCCGCCACCAAAAGGTGATCGAAGAGTCTCCAGCCTCTTGCCTGGAACAGCATACGCGGGACGAAATGGCCGCCGCCGCCGTGGAGTTGGCCCGGCAGTCAGGGTACATCGGCGCTGGAACGGTGGAGTTCCTTTTCGATGCCCGGCGCGGGGAGTTCTACTTTCTTGAGGTGAATACGCGGCTCCAGGTGGAACATCCGGTGACCGAGATGATCACGGGCGTCGATCTGGTGGTGCAGCAGATCCTCGTGGCTCGTGGCCAACCCCTTGAGCTCCGACAGGAAGACCTCTTCGTCCGCGGAGCCGCCATCGAGTGTAGAATTTATGCCGAGGATCCGTCTCGAGGTTTCATTCCTTCCCCCGGCCTGATCCGGAAGCTACGGTTTCCCCGTGGCCCAGGCGTCCGCGTGGACGAAGGCATTTACGAGGGATACGAGGTGCCCATCCACTACGACCCGCTCTTGGCGAAGCTCACCTGCTGGGCGACCACGCGGCAAGCCGCCATCGCCAGGACCCGCCGGGCGCTCTCCGAGTGCGTCGTAGCCGGGATCAAGACGCCCATCGAACACTATCACCACATTCTGGGGAGCAAGCTTTTTCGTAACGGCGGATACACCACGAAGATCCTGGAGCAGATCGCCCTCCCGGAGCCATCGGAGGAAGACCTCCTCGTGGCAGCCATTGCCGCGGGCATCGCTAGGCTCCGAGGGGAAGAAAAACTTTCCGAAAAAATTACGGAAAATGGCTCGGGCAATGGCATGAGCCCGTGGAAACAGGCGGGCCGGCGAGCAGTTCTACGCTCCCGTTGGTAGGGTAAATAGAATGATCGATTACGAAGTGACGTTAAGTGGCGATTCAAAGAGGCTCCGGATTGAGCGTTGTGAAGGGGGATACAAAGTCGATATCGACGACCGGGAATTGTTTGTAAGCTGGACCGACCTAGAGCCCGGTCACCACTCCATCTTGCTAGGTGGCCGCCAGCGTGAGCTCCACGTCGTTCAGGAGCGTGACAGGGTCTATGTCCACTGCGGAGCCGCCGCCAAGGAAGCGCGGGTACAGGATCTTCGCCAGCGCCGGCGAGGCGGAGCCGCGGCAGGTGACGGCAGGTTCGAGATCAGCGCCGCCATGCCCGGCAAGGTCGTCCGCGTTTTGGTGGAAGAGGGGCAAACCGTGGAAACGGGCCAAGGAATCGTCGTCCTGGAAGCCATGAAGATGGAGAACGAATTGGGCGCCGGCCAGGCCGGGATGGTCAAAGAGATCCTTGTCAAAGCCGGAGACCTGGTGGAAAATGGTGCGCTCCTGGTACGTCTCGGCCCGCTAGAGAAGGCATGAGATTCACCACAAAGCTTGAGGGGGATGTGGCTCGCTGTTCCCGCCGGTGGCAGCGTTGGATCCGGAGCCTGGTTCGCCTCTGGCGCTGGACTCCCGTGGTCTGGTTCGACGAGCAGTACCAAAGCAGTATCTCCGGAGTGCCTCTCGATCCGCTGCGAGGCGCCAAGATCCTGACCTTCTTGAGCCTGGAGAACCTCGTGGGGCGCCGGGAAGTCCGTCGGCCGTTGGCTGTTTCCATGGAGCTTTTGAGGCGGGTTCACTCCGATGCCTACTTGGAGGAGCTTCAGCGACCCGGTGCGCTGACTCTTATCCTGGGAATGGAAGTGGCACAGGAGGAGCAAGATCACGTGCTCTCCTTGCAGCGGTTGATGGTGGGAGGGACCGTGGCCGCGGCGGAGCAGGCTTGGAGGTCCGGAGGCATTGGTTTTCACCTTGGTGGCGGCTTTCACCACGCCTCTCCGAACCGGGGAGAGGGATTTTGTGTCTTCAATGACATCGTGGCGGCTGTCCTTCACCTCAGGGATCAGGGGTTTTCCGGGAAGATCCTGGTCGTGGACTGTGATTTGCATGACGGCGACGGCACGCGGGCCGCGTTTGCGGAGGATGCCACGGTCCACACTTTTTCCATTCATAATCACCATCTGGGGCCCACCGATGTGCTGGAGGCCACCAGCGTAGAGCTGGGGAGCGGCATCGGTGACCACCGCTATATCCAAGAGCTGGAGCAACGGCTACCCGAGCTTCTGGCTTCATTCCGGCCCGAGCTGGTGATCTACTTGGCCGGAGCGGACCCCGCGGCCGATGACCAGATCGGAGACTGGGAGATCAGCGCCCGAGGTATGATGCGCCGGGATCGGCTTGTAGTTTCCGCGGTACGGAAAAAGAACTCTCTGCCGCTGGTTGTTTTGTTGGCCGGTGGTTATGGATCTGGCGCGTGGCGTTATGGGGGAAGACTGGCATCGCTCCTCTTGTCCGGACGTTTCATTGAGCCGCCTTCCAACGAGATGGCGACCATGGCGCGGCTGAGGCACTTGGCGAAGCTCCTGCCAGCATCCACCTTGATGGGAGAAAAGAGGGATGACGATTTCGGCCTCACCGAAGAAGATGTCATGGGAGGACTTGGGGTTCACGGGCGGGAAACCCGATTCTTGGGCTACTATTCCACACACGGCATCGAGTTGGCTTTGGAGCGGTACGCCTATTTGGCGCAGATCCGGGCCATGGGGTTTCCCCGGCCCCGCCTGAGCTTTGAGCTCCACGTGGGAGCAGCCCATCGGATGCGCCTCTACGGAGACGAAACCCGCCGGCTCCTTCTCCTGGAGCTGGTGGCGCGAAGGGATGGAGCAACGATTCGGGAGATGGAGCTTCTCCATATCGAGTGGCTTCTTCTCCAGAACCCGCGAGTCAGTTTTCCCCCCGGCCGACCGCCGTTACCGGGGCAGGAAAAACCCGGACTGGGACTCCTCCACGAGACCGTTGCCTTGCTCCTCTTGGTATGCCAGCGTCTGGACCTCGACGGTTTGGCCTTTGTTCCATCGAAGTACCATCTTGCCAAGTTTGGTGAGGGTCAGGGGCTTCGGTTTCTGGATCCCGTGGCCGAGGCTCGTCTCATTGCAATGAAAAATGCCTTGGGCAGGTTCTCGTTATCCACGGCGAGCTGGCTGGTGGAGAAGGGCGGGCTGGTCGATGTCCAGACGGGAAAGGCAGCGGTTTGGGAACCCAGTGTGATGGTGCTTCCCTGGTCTGCCAGTCTAAAGGAGAAACTGGAAGATCCGGACTACAAGGAGCTCGTCGTCGTTGCGCTCCCTGATTTCCGTTACAAGGCGATATCGGAATCGGGTCGTGAGACGCTTGTAGGGCATCGAGAAGGGGGGCTGGGTGATGCAATGTGAGCCGCGGCGGCTGCGGGTAGGCCTGTTGGGCATCCACGCAAAGCGGGACAATGGGCCACCGGGGAAAAAACTTGGCATCGGACAACGCCGTGCTCCGCTCGGCGGGTAACGCCTAGCGTTACTCGGCGGTTGTCCGGGGACTCCGGCTGCGGCCCTGTGGGCCGCGGCGCAAGCTCCCATCGCAGGTCCGGAGGCCGCCTCCGCCGGGCTCCAGGGCCGGCGGCCCTGGCGCCGTGCCCGGAGTCCACAGGGTGGCCGGGGCCGAGCGACAGGAAGAGCTGCCGAAGGCACCACCGATGGACGAGGCCATGAAAGAGTCTCTCCACTTCGCGGGACAGGGGGGAACGGAACTGTCTGGTCTCGGTGGGGACCCGGATGTGTCGCTCTTCAAAAAACAGGTTGCGGTCGCTCTTGCGCTCCACGGCTGGCAGGTCCGGGAACGGGTTGGTTGCAAGGGCTTTGCCATCTACGTGGCCATCGTGGATCCGAAGGATTCCGGGCGCTGCTTGTTGGGCGCCGAATGCGACGGATCGACCTATGGGAAGCTCTTGGGCTGGAAAGGAGCGGCGTGGTGAGCTTGACATTGCTTGATTGGGTGATCCTGGTGGTCCTCATCAGCGGGGTTTTTGGGCTGGGCGTGGCGTTGGCAAGACGGGCGAGCTCCAGTGCGGAGGATTACTTCCTGGGAGGGCGGAGTCTTCCGTGGTGGGTGCTGGGTACCTCCATGGTGGCGACGACGTTTGCCGCCGACACTCCGCTGGCGGTGACAGGTATCGTCCGGGAACATGGGATCTGGTTCAACTGGTTCGGCTGGCACATGGTCTTTGTGCAGATGCTGGCGGTGCTCCTTTTTTCTCGGCTTTGGCGGCGTGCTGAGGTGCTTACGGATCTCGAGCTCATCGAGCTTCGTTACGACGGCCGAGCAGCCGCCGTCCTTCGCGGGTTCAAAGCGTTTCATTTTGCCGTCATCTACAATCTGATCGTCCTTGGATGGGTCATCAAGGGATTGTCCACGGTTCTTGCCGTTCTCCTGGGAGTGGACGAAACGACGGCGGTCTTGGGTTGCATCCTCTTGGCCATGGTCTATTCGACCCTGGCCGGTTTCTGGGGAGTGGTGGCCACGGACGTTTTCCAGTTTTTTCTTGCGATGATAAGTGCGCTGGTCCTGGCCTGGTTCTCGGTCCGCGAGGTGGGCGGAATGTCGAGTCTCATGGAGCAGCTCTCCGGTAGGCCGGACTTGACGGCCATCGTCCCTTGGCCCGGTATTGACGGAAAGCCTTTTTTCCAGAGCGCCTTTTTCCAGTGGCTCATCTTCCTGACGGTGATGTGGTGGTCCAGCCATACCGCCGATGGTGGCGGTTACTTGATCCAAAGGATGATGTCAGCCAAGGATGAGCGACACGCTCAGTGGGGAACCCTTTGGTTCTCCACGGCATACACCGCTGTCCGGTACTGGCCCTGGATCGTCGTGGCCCTTGCTTCCCTGGTTCTGCTTTCCCCCTCAGAGGTGGCCCAAGCAGGCGCCGGAGCCAAAGGCGCCTACCCGCTGATGATGAAACGAGTGCTGGGACCCGGATGGATGGGATTGATGTTGGCTGGTTTCGTGGCGGCTTTCATGTCCACGGTGGATACTCACGTCAATTGGGGTGCCTCCTATCTGGTCCACGACGTCTGGAAACGGTTCTTTCGCCCCAAGGCCACGGAGCGCGAGACAATCCTGGTGGCGAAGATTGTCACCGTGCTGCTGGTGATCGTTGCTGCCGGTGTTTCCAGGTTCATCGGTTCCATCGGGAGCGCTTGGATCTTCGTTTGGTCGATGTCGGCCGGGATTGGAGCGGTACTCATCTTGCGGTGGTTCTGGTGGCGCTTGACCGCCTGGTCGGAGATCGTGGCCTTGGCGTCGAGTCTCTGCCTGGCCTTCGCCTTCGAGGGGTTGGCCGCCATTCAGGCGTATGGAAGAGGGGATTCCTATCACTTGTTTGAAACACCGGCGTTTCTGGGAGGGATGCCTCTTATGCAGCACCACAAGGCCCTCATCATCGTGGCGATTTCAACGGTCTGCTGGATCGTGGCCACCAGGTGGAGCCGCCCCGTGGAGTTGGAGCATCTCCGGCGGTTTTATCTCCAGGTCCGACCGCCCGGTGCCTGGGGACCTGTCATGAGTGCCGGCGCCAAAAAAGAGCGCGGCAGAGCTCTCTTTTTTCTGGCGTTGGGGTGGATGGGAGGGTGTTGCTTTGTGCTGGGGCTCAACGGGGCGATTGGGCTTTGGCTCATGGGCAAGGGGGGGCAGGCGATGGTCTGGGGAATGGTGAGCCTGATGGGTGCTATCGTGGGCGGCCTGGTTTTGGCGCGACAAACCACGTCCAGAGGGGGCCGACTAGATTCGCTGGCTGGTGACGATGCTTCCCTGAAAGCGCCTGGTCTCGGCTCCGAGTCCCGGGAAGCTTGACACGGTGGGAGTTTCTCTGTTCCGGTGGTGGAAGGATATCGCGGGGATCCTCGCGAGCAGCGGTCGGCCGCAGGGAACTCGCGCCGCAGGCGCGGGTCGGTGCCGAAGTGAGCAGCACACAACCAAGAGAAGGATCGACCATGACCACGAAAACCTTGCTCCATGGAAGACGTTTTTCGGTGATCCACGGACTTTACGTGGGCATCTTTCTCTTATGTATAGCCTTTTGGGTGGGCGGAATGGCCGGCTGTGGGAGTGAATCCGAGGCAGTTCCACCGTTGACCCGTTCGGACGGAGCTCACCGCCTGACCCTGGCCCCGGCGGGAGCCTCGGACCAAAACCCCTGTTTCTCCCCCGACGGGAGTTTTCTAGTCTTCACGCGGTTCAGTAACGGCTACAATGTGGGACCCGGTCACCTTTACCGCTTGGACCTCGATGGAGCGCGGGCCGCCGGCGATCCGGTTCCCCTCACGGCCGGGGATTTCGACGATGTGAACGTGCCATGGGGCTGTTTTTCTCCGGATGGCCAGAGGGTTGTGTTTGCCTCCGATCGCCAGGAGGCCAACGATTTCTGGACCCTTGCACCTGATTCCGGGGCCACCGACATGCAGCGCGTGACTTGGCACGGCGAGCTGCCTGTTTGGATCGAGCATGTCTTTTCTCCTGACGGTCTTTCTCTTGCGTTCGAGCGGGACCTGGACGTAGCCACGGAAGAGGCGCAGCGCGCTAGTGTTTGGGTGGTGGAGCTCGCTGGGCAGCAGGTTCGCCGCCTCACGAATGCGGACGGTCTGTTGGACGACCGCCTCCCCTCGTGGTCGCCGGATGGGCGGATGATCCTGTTTCAGAGGCGTTTACCGCCGTCCGACCTCTGGCATGCCCTTCTTATCCCCGCCGTGGGCGGAAATACCTTTGATATCACCGCGAACGCCGACATTACCGTGCCGGGCCACGATACCGATCTCTCTTGGGTGCCGTCGGGGGAAGCCGTCTTGACTAGCAGCGACCTGGATGGCATACCGCTGCCGAACATCTGGGCACTTCTGGTGGCGGGAGGTCCGCCTCTTCGCGTGACCACCAGCGATGCTCACGAGGATGGTGCGCCTTGCGCATCGCCTGACGGCGGTTGGGTTGCCTTCGAATCGCACCGAACCACCGATGAGAACTCCCCGACGGACCTCTGGATTGTTCCCATGCCGCAATCCGTGGCTGCCAATAATCCCATGAGTTTCGCCGGGCTGGCAGTCCTGGCCCTGTTCATGACCTACGGGCGAATCACTAGGAAGCCCGCCCCATCGGCCACCACTTCTCCCGATTTCAATAGGTCGTCCAGCGCTTTTGTCACGGATTTTTCCAGCTTTGCTCCTAGCCTCTTGAAGCCCAGGAGCTGAACGGTCCTGGATGGGAGCTCTTCGGGGACGGCGCCCCGCTCCCTGGCCAGGACCACGCGGATTGCTTCTTGGAACTCTTCGGGTGCGATGAGTTTGGGCTCCATGGGACAGTCAATCCCGTGGCGCCGGCGAACGGGAGCTCGATTCATGGAGGGAAGCCAGAGAAAATCGCCGCGTCTCTTCAGTTTCTTTTTGCGGTTTGCCTCATCGATAGCTCGGCCGATGACTTGGCGTGGCTTTTTCGTCAACCGCGTCGAATAAGCCTTGGCGATGACTCGCATCGTTTCGTCGATGTGGATCGGGCTTTCCGTGGCCACGACTTCCAGAACGACAGATGTCAAGCGCCCCAGGGGAAGTTTCAGGAGGGCGGCGCGATCACCGCGGTCCACGACGAGCATTCGCTGGTACGGCTGGATTTGCAGCTCTTGGGAAGGCGCTGCCGGGGAGGCGCCTTTTGCCGAAGGCGCGCTCCTCTTATTCCCGCCCCCTCTCTGCTTCCTTCCTTTTTGTTTCCCCAACGCTGGCTCCTCCAGGAGCTTGTCCACGAGGGCTTCCCATTCCTCGCTGTCAGGGCTTCGAGTTGGGATCCGCTTTTGGGTCCGCGGTTGCCGGTTCACGGATTCGAGTCTCTTCAGGAGCTCCTTGAGGCTGTTTTCCGGGCGCCGGAGCCAGTCAAGGCACCAGATGCGTTGAACCCGCCACCCAAGATTCTCTAGGACGGATGGCCGGATGCGGTCCCGGTCCCGAGCGGAAGAAAGACTCTCGTATATCGGGCCATCGCATTCCAAGCCCACAAGATAACGCTCTGGGTTCCTGGGATCCACCAGGGCGAGGTCGATGGCGAAGCCGGGTCCGCCCACCTGTTCGTGGATCTGCCAGCCATGCTGCGCAACTGCTTCGTAGACCCTCCGCCCGAAAGGAGAGCCGCCGCCACTACCCCGGGTGCCGGGCTTTCTTGCGTCGCCATGCTCCGCGTAGTGGAGGTATTCCTTCAGTGCGGCCACGCCACGGGCCTTGGTGGCGCCAAGGTTTAACTCCTCCGCCCGGATGGAGGAAAAGAGTACGCACTGGCTCCGGGCACGGGTCACAAGCACATTGAGTCGCCGCCACCCGCCGTCTCGGTTCAAAGGCCCGAAGTTCATGGAAAGCTTCCCCTCTTCATCCCTCCCGTAGCCGATACTCAGGAAGATGACATCCCGCTCGTCTCCTTGGATGGTCTCCAAGTTTTTGACGAAGAGAGGTTCCGTAGGATGACGTTCGGAGAACTGTTCCAGGAAGTCATCTTCTTCGTGGCGTGCCAGGAGTTCCAGCTCCAGCTCGATTCGCCGTTGTTGGGCTATGCTGAATGCCCCGATCCCCAAAGAGAGCTCCGGCGCTTCCCGGGTGTGCCGGAGAACTTCGTGGGCGATGAGCCGCGCCTCCAGTGGGTTGTCACGACCCTTCCCTCGCTCGTAAACACCCTTTCCCACGAATCGGAACCGGAGGCCCGTTCCCGAAATCCCCGTGGACGGGCTGGGAAAGACTCGCAGTTCCCCATCGTAGAATCGCTCGTTGGAAAACTGGATAAGGCTCTGGTGGCGGCTCCGATAGTGCCACCTGAGACGGTGCCGGTGACGCAGATGCACGATTCCCAGGCCCAGGATGCTCTCCAGATCGCCAGCGCTGAACGTCTCTCCAGATTCCAGAGATTCAGCTTCCAGAGAATCCGCGGCGATCTTGTTGAAGAAACTCGTGGGTGGGAGCTGTTTTTCGTCGCCTACCAGCAGGAGCTGTCGCCCTCTTGCCACGGCTCCGAACGCATCGGCTGGTTCCACCTGGCTTGCCTCGTCGAAGATCACGGCATCGAAAAGGATATCCCCCGGTTCCAGGAACTGAGCGACGGAAATCGGGCTCATCATGAAGCAGGGTTTGATGGACTGGATCAGATCGCCCACGGTGGAGAGCAGTTTTCGCAGAGGCAGATGGCGCCGCTTTTTTCTGATCTCGGCCTGGAGGATGCCCAATTTTGATCTGCGGGAGGCGCTGTAACCAAGATTCGGCCGGCGGTGAGCCAGGATTTCCACAAGTCTATGGCGGCTTGCTTGGAGCCACGCCGTATCGAGTGCCGCGAACTTTTCGATGAGCTTTTCGTGACTGTCCCCGCGGAACCCTTTGAGTTCCTGCCTTTGATGGATGGCCTCGTCACACCAAAGCCGGTAAAAGTGCCGCTGGAAAGTCTTGGCCAAGCGCCCAGCGTCAACGGCGGTTTCGGGAGCCTCCAGCCACTCCAAAAAATCGGAAAGACCGGCCCGCCGGCACTGCTGAAGCCTTCCCCGATACGCGGCCCAGTCTTGAAGCGATTCCATGGCTTGCGCCAGGGGGTTCAACCGCGAGCCTAGCGCTTCCCAAGTCACATCTTGCCAATCCTTGCCCAGCCACTCCCTCTCACTGCTCTCCATCACTTCAAGCCAGGCCGCCCACTCCTTGGCTACCTCTTCCAGGGCGGCCCTGGATGGCTCGAAAACCCGCCGCAGTTCTTCCCGTCGTTCCGACGCCACGATTTCCCGCACGGATGGTTCTCCCACGGCCCTTCGAAGGATCAACTGCCGGATGGCGATGACGCTCTTGGCGATCTTTTCCAGAAGATCCCAATCTCCGTCGATCCCCTTCCAATAGCTGTCGAAGAGAGGAGCATACGTTTCGACGTCCCGTCGGAGATCCTCGCGAAGCTTGCCGCTCTCCACCACAGCCGACAGGAGCACCAGTTGTTGGGCGAGCCTTGGTTTTCGCACCTCCGGTTGCAGCATTGCACGGATCTGCTTGGAGTCCCGATACCAGGAAGGCCGAAAAAAACGGAGCCACGATTTCCCATGTTCCCGTCTTCGATGGAGGAGGTCTGGAGAAAAAGTCGTCTCTGCCGCGGACTTTAGGATCTTGGACCAGGAGCCTCTCAGTTTTGCTCGCCTTTGGCCCTTCGCCAGCCACTTCGCCATCCCCGGATCAAGGGCGTTCCACCGCGGATCCGCCACGGTGGCGCTAGAGAGAGTGGGGGCTGCCAAAAGCACTTTCGCCGCCTCCAAGAGCTCCTCCAGCCGCCCCGGGCCAGCGGGAGCTTGGTTCTCCAAGACCCCAGCGACTTTTGCACCTTCTTCCACGACTTGCGCCAGCGCCTGGGAAAGCCGCTGGTGTTGCCCTTTGACCCGCTGTTCCACAGCCAGTCCAGCCGACTCCAGGCCGGTTCCCCGCCACGGGTGTCGCCCCGGCGCTCCGATCCTACGGAGCGCCATGTCTAGGGCTTCCAGACTCTGAATCGCCTCCGAAAGCCGAGCCTTTGTCCATTCCGCCACGTCGGGAATCTCAAAGAAGGCTTCTTTTTCTCCTTCGAGGCTCACCGCCTCGGACACGCCGTCGAACACCGAAAGCTCAAGTCCACCAAAGGGTTCGTGCAATTCTCTGACATAACGGTTCAAGCGGTCTCGGATCGACTCCAGCCGCTCGGCATGGAGGTCGTGGGAGCGCCTTGACCGCAGATCCTTCTCCAGGCCGCGACGGATCTCTTCCAGCACCGCCCGGCGGCTGACCTTCCGGCTATGGAGCGCCAGGACGAAATCGCCGAGCCCCACGTTTTTTAGCCTCCGCTGAACCACCTCTAGGGCGGCGGCTTTCTCCGCCACAAAAAGAACCGTCTTGCCCAGGGACAAAAGCTCGGCGATGATGTTCGTGATCGTCTGGGACTTGCCTGTTCCCGGCGGTCCTTCGATGACGCCACTCAGCCCCTGTTTAGCCATCATGATGGCCCGCTGTTGGCTGGAATCGGCGTCCAGCACCTGGAAACACTCAGCGGGCGGGATCTCCCGGCCCTCGGGCCAGGCTTCGGTCTCCTCCGTCGGCGGGGAGCCTGTCACCTCGCCACACAGGGAACGGAGCAGCCGGTGTTCCAGGAGCGGGGCACCCGCCGGCCAGTTATCGGGGTCGAGATCTCTGTACATCAGCAGCTTCGAAAAACTGAAGATCCCGATGTTGATTTCTGGCGAAACCATCCATTTCAAGGAGCCTGACACCATGTCCTGAACTGCCTGGAAGTAGTCTGAAGGCCGGAATTCTTCCTCGGCGTCGAGACGGGGAAGCTCCAGCCGAAACTCCTGCTGGCAAAGCTCATCCAAACAGGGGTTCAGGACGATCTCCTCGTCCAAAACCCGGATGTTGTGCCGGGAATTGACGTTTTTTCGGCGAAGCTCTACGGGAACGAAAATGAGGGGCGCTCGGGACGGGCCGACCCGCTTTTTCGGATCGTGCCAGACCAGAACCCCCAGAGTCAGGTAGAGAACATTGCATCCCTGTTCTTCGTTGGCGCTCCGTGCAGCCCGCTGAAGATGGGTCAAACGCATCTGGAGGGCGTCGCCAGGAAGAGCCGTCTGAAGAAAATCGTCCCTATACCGCTCGGCTAGCTTTCCATCCCGTTCCAACGGTGCAAGGGGAACGAGAAGGTCTCCTCCCATCTTCTCAGAAGGCTCCGCTGCCGCTCCTTCCCCTTGAAGGTCTCCAGACGTCAAGCTCTCTCGCTCTCCGTCCAGCCTTTCGTGTGTTGCGTTCCTCTCGGGCTGCTCGCAGCCACTCCCATCCCTCGAAGGATCCTCCTGCAAGGAACCCTCTTCCGCCCCCGAATCGGATCGCCCCACCAGTGGGCAAGCCGCCGTGGAAATATCAGCCCCCGTAACGCCATTCCCGTCCGCTCCGGCCTGTTCCTCCGCCCCGGCCTGTTCCTCCGCCCCGGCCAGCAGGCCATCCCGGCCCGCTCCACCCTGTTCCTCCGCCCCGGCCCGTTCCTCCGCCCCGGCCCGTTCCTCCGCCCCGGCC
>JAJRTK010000129.1 GCA_024278345.1 bacterium
GGAACCCGGCGGAGGCTCTGCCTCCGGACCTCCGCTGGGAGCGCCGCTCCCAGACCCACGCCAGGGAGCCAGCTCCCTGGACCCACATCTTTGTGCGCTGCGCGCTTTTTTCGGGTGGCCGGTACCATGACCGAGGCCGGATTAGTTACGACACCACAGATGTGACCATGATTGAAACCGGGCAGGTCTGGCAACTCCGTGAGAGCTCCGGAAAGGTTTGGTGGTCTCCTCGCCTCGGCGGCCTTCCGGCCTTTCTCCGGTCTTTCGCATGGAGGCCTTCCGGCCTCCATGCTGGCGTGTACTTTCACGGTAACCATCGGCGATTCAGCTAACTGGTCGCCCCTCGGGGAGATGCGCCTCCAAACGTGGACGCTGGATATCGCCCTGATGCTGCACCAGTTGACAGGAGGCCCCGGGTGGTCGATGTTTTCCGAGGATTTGGTGTGGGCGGTGCTTTGGGCCTACAATCAGGTGGGTCGTGTGGAAGGGGCGGACAATCCACGTCCAACGCGGCGCTTGCGAGCAGGTGCAGGCGATATTCCAGGATCTCGTGTTGAAGGCGCTAGAGCCGGATCTCGGCAACTCTTTCTTCGTCGATTACGACAATTACGGGAACTGCGGCTGGCGGAGCGGGGACATTCCGATGCCGAGCTGAAAGTCCGGTCTCGAATGATGCGGGCTGGTTTGCCCTATTTGTGGGTGGTCTCTCAGACCGAGCCGCAACCCACGGCGACGCCGGTGGCCGGGCGATCCGTCTCGGCGGAGCCGGGGTATTTGCCGTTGGCGCAGTTGTTCCTTGGGTCGGCGCTCCTCCTTGTGTTCCGTCGGTGGGCCTAGGCCAGGGAGTTCGGGGTTTCCGGGTGACTTTGCCTCGCCGGTTCCGCCGATGGCACGAGAGGTGAAAACGGCGAGCAGCGGTCGGTCGGATGGCCGCCGATGCGAGGGGAACACAAAGCGGATCCTGTTCCCCGGTTCTAACTTTGTTCAGAGGATGACCAATGTCCAGTCAGAAAAGTATTTTTCTTGTGGCGATTTTGGGTGTATTGGGTGCTGTTTTGACCTACTACGTGGCGATCCGTGGTCCTGTACCGTTCCAATCGTCGGATATGGGGGCCGTGCTCCGTGGAATGGTGGCTCCCGATTTCGAGTTGGCCGCCTTGGAAGGTGGGGTCACGAAACTCGAGAATCTAAGGGGCAATTATGTTCTCATCAATTTTTGGGCCACCTGGTGCCAGCCCTGCCTGGATGAGATGCCTTCGCTGGAGGCCCTGTACCGCCGGTACAAGTCGCGGAAATTCGTGGTGCTGGCCATCAACATGAACGAACGGAGCGACGATCTCAAGGAGTATGTCAAGGAAACCGGCTTGACTTTTCCCATCTTGCTCCAAGGACAGCGCCTGGCAAAGCGGTATGGTACGGAGAAGGTGCCGGAGTCCTACGTGATCGATCCGCGAGGAATCGTGAAAGGCAAAATCATTGGGGCCCAGGACTGGACGTCAGAGAGCACACTCCAGTACTTCGATGCTCTGCTCGGTGGAGGGTGACCTTTCCATCTTCGCTGTGAAAAGCCAGCGATCCCGGGTCAAAAGGGATGACCGATGACCACATAGTAGTCCCACGACAGGTAGCCGAGATCTTCGTCGAATGCGGCTCCGGCGTCGAAGCGGAGAGGGCCGATGGGAGTGTCAAAACGGAGCCCGGCTCCGAGCCCCGTTTTCAAAGCCCACGGCCTGAAATCGCCGACTTCGTCGAAAACGTTGCCGAAATCACCCCAAACCTGGCCGCCGAGACCGAAAAAGAGAGGGAACCGGTATTCAAGGTTGTAAAGAGCGAGGGCGTTGCCTCCGACGACGATCTCTTTTTCCGGGAGCGTGCCGTCCGGAAGCGGGGGAAGGCTGCCGAGAGAACTCCCAAACTGGTCGCGGATACCCCGAAGGGTTCCGTAACCCCCAAGGGTGGACCGCTCGTTGAACGGCAGATTCGCGCCCAGAGAATACCGGATGCTGGTGGCCAGGACGTGGTTTTTCCGGAGCTGCCGATAAAAGCGTGCCTGGGTGCTGAGCTTGATGAAGTTATTCTCTGACCCGATTTCCTTGCGTGCGATTTCAAGGGAAATCTCGCCGACGATACCGGCCGTGGGGTTGAAGGGGAAGTTGCGGCTATCCACCGAAAAGGAGGGAGTAATACTGGATATCCGCTGGCTGCCGATGTCTTCTTCTTGGATGCGATCACCTAGGTCGAGGTCGTAGAGGCGTGTCAAACTGAAGCGGTAGGCGGCACTAAGGCGGGAAGTGCGGTTAAGTCGGCGGCTCATGACAAGAGTTCCACCAATATCCTGCGCGCTGTAAGAGCTCTTTTCTCCTTCGTAGGTGACGTCTTTACGCTGGTTGTCGAGGCTCATGGAGAGGTTGAGAGTCAGGTCATCGCGGCTCAGGTGAGGATGGCCGAGCTGAAACCGGTATTCTTGCCGGTCGAAACTGATATCGGCGGCAAAGCCAATCTGTGCGCCGTATCCGCCGATGTTCCGGTAGATAAAGTCTCCGCTTATCTTGTTGAGAGGCAGACGGAAGAGCGTACCTTCGGAGCGTCCCGTGAAGCCGACGCCGAAGCCGACGGTCCCCGCCGGCAGCTCTTCAAGCTCCGCGAGGATGGTCTTCAGGCCATAGTCATCTTCGATCCGGTTGAAGTACTGTACATCGAAGAGGCCGAGGTTCCGGACGCGGCTGGCGCTTTCGAAGAGTTTCTTGAGGTCGAACGGATCGCCTGGCCGATAGGTGATCTCCTTTTGGACAGTCCATCGGTGGGAGCGGTTCAGGCCGCGGATGATCGTGGGACCGAAGACGAAGAGCTCGCTTTCGTAAATGCGGTAGACCACCTGGACTTCCGCTGGCCATGGCTCCATTTCCGGAGTCCGGAGGAGTGGCTTGGGGCTGGCGATCTCCACGACGGTGGAAGAGTAACCACGGTCATTGTAGAAGGAGTAGAGGAGGTATTGGCCGTCGATGACTTTTTCCGGTTCGAAGGGCTGGCCCGCCTGAAAGGGGAGACGCTCAAGGAGTTCAGAAGTGGGTATTGCGTGGTTCCCCTGGATGGTGATGCCGGCGACATGGGTCTGGATTCCCTCGGAGACGAGGAAGGTCACATCGACCTCTTTGGCATGGTACACCCGGGTGATCTGGACCTCGGTGGCATGGAAGCCTTGGCGCCGGTAGAGGGCTTGGATGCGCAAGATGTCCTGCCGGAGTGCGTCGGGATCGAGATTGCCTTTTCTGAAGAGACCCGCTGGCCGTGTATTGAGAGCCTTTCGGAGCGTTTTTGTCCGAAGCGCGGTGTTGCCCTCGATCTTGAGTGCCGCCACGGAATAGTGCTGGCCGGCATCGATCCGATATTCGACAATGGCCTGCTGTTTTCGGCCTCGGATGACACGAGTCGCACGGATCTTGGCCTTGGGATAACCTAGGGAATGGTAGTAGCGTTTCAGGTTTCGTTCACCCTGTTGCAGGATGGGCAACTCGATGGAACGGTGATCCCAGATCGGCAGGAGGTCCTCGTAGACGTTCCCTACGATCCTGGACCAGAATTCGCGGTAGAAAGGGAGCTTGGCAAAATTCCAGTTGGCGGGGAGAGGAGTCTGAGGGTTGGTCCGCTTAATCTGGAGCAGCATCCGGGGTCCGAGTTGTCGCCGGATCGTCACTTTGGCCGAGTGCTTTTTGGCTTTGTAGTGGACCTGTTCCACGCTGAGCTCCAGCTCGAAGTAGCCACGCAGGGCGAGCCGTTTTCGGATTCGGTCGAGCTTGTGATTGAGGCGCTTGCGGCTGAATCTCCGGCCGACGAGGGATTTGAGGCTTGCCTGGATTTCAGCGGCGGCCTCTGAATCGTCAGGAGGTCGGATGGTGATTTCGCGCAAGATGGCCGGTGGCCCGTGCTTGATGTCAAAATCGATCTGGACGCTCTTTCCCCTTTGGAGAATCCGGGGTTTGACCGTGGCCTCGAAAAAGCCGTCTCTTTCCAACAATTGGCGTAAGTTTGCCGCGGAAAGGTCCACTTGAGCGCCGTCGAAAGGCCGGCCCTCACGGATAGTCAGGGAGCGGTAGGCCAGGGTTTTGCTCAGCGTTGGGAAAGAGGGAAAAAGGATCAGAGGCCAGGGGAGAGGAAAGGGCCAACGGCGGTATCCTCCGTGGATCCGGATCTTTGACATGTAGGGTCTTCGCTCAAGATAGACGATGACGTTGGCACGTTCGGGAAGGCCATCGGTGTAGATCCGGATATCGGGCTCAAAATCGCCGATGAGCCACAGATTGCGGAGGGTAATGGCCACGTCTCTAGGCCAGAGACGCTGGCCGGGTTGGATCGCCATGGCATCTTGGAGCCGCGCCTCGGAGTAAGAGCCGTCGCAGTCGATGATGATCTTCTCAATAAGGGGCGGTAGGTTTTCCGGCACACCTTCTCCGCTAGACAGATCTTCTCCCCCTTGTACCAGGTTTTGGGCCGTGGCCCTCTTTTTTGCCGGCGCTGTCTCATCCGCGGCAACGCTCCGAGGCAGAGCCACCAGAAGAGCCACCCCCACGACGAAGAGTCGCCGGGCAAAACGGGATTCGGAGAGGCACGCCTTCCCGGTTTTCGACCGCGGGCCACGACTTTTCCTTTCGAAGCCCGTTGTCTTGGGGGCAGTGGAATTCTTCATTTGAAGTTCCACCGGACCTTGAGATCGACGTCGGTCTTGGAGAGCTTGCCCTGGTTGTTTCTGCCCTCGATGAAGATGTTGCTGCTCAACTTGTATTGGACAATGATCAAGGGTGGTGCGGTGGCCGGGAGGATTTGGGAGGCTAGAATATTGACTTTTCCAAGCTTTTTTCCCCAAGTGATCCGGGCTCCGTGCAGGCCGGACTCGCTGATGACGGGATCCACCAGGAACCGGTCGGCGGCAAGGATGTTTCCCACGCGCTGGAAAACCGAATCCTCGAGCTGGAGTGCGATGGAGGCGACGTCCACAAGTTGCTCGTAGCTCCGGTTTCGCTGCTCTTCAAAGCCAGTCTCGGGGTTGACGTAGGTGGAAGCCGAACCGGTGAGGATGAGAGCCAAGATGTCGAGCTCGGAAAGGGGCGGCACCGAGCGAAACGTCACTCTGGGAGAATAGGCGTTGCCCGTGATGCCGATGGTGACCACGTAATCTTCGATCTCCCCTTGGAACTCGATGTTGACACTGGGCTCCGGGCGACTTGGGTCAAGGAAGTCGATGGTACCGGTTCGAACCTCGAACTCCTGCGATTCGTAGGCGAGCCTTCCCTCGTCGATGCTCATGCTGCCCAGGAAACCCATTCTGAGGTACGTGCCCACGACTTTGAAGTCCGGTGCGCTGATTTTGAGGACGACCCCTTTGGAATCGACCTGGATCTTGTTGGGAAAGAGAACTTCGAGGTCCAGCACAGGATCGATGGAGGTCGCTTCAATTTCTTCCAGTGTGAGGCGGGGCCGCGCCAGAAGCAGCTCGCCAGTGGTCTGCTGGGCGAGCTTGACAATGATCGGTTTGAGCTCAATGCGACCGCGGTAGCGGGCTCGTTCCATGACCAGGCGGCCAGATACCTGCGGTACCGCGGCCGTGCCCCGGACATCCACCGCGGGGCTGACGATGGTATCCATCTCCGGCAGGTAATGGTAGCGCAGTTTCTGGCCCGTACAATGGAGGTCAAGAAGGATGTCCTCCAAGAGCGCCGAGTTGGCCACCACCGTGCCCCACAGTTGGATGGGACCCTCGCCGAAAACCGCCGTGACGGGGACCTCTTCCGTGGCCCACAGGTTAGGATAGTCGATCTCGATGGGCCCCGAAATATTGTAAATGCTCTGATCGAGGCTCACGAGTTTGAGGTAACCATCGGAGATCGTGGCGCGACCGGTAATTCGCGGCTCCCGCAGGCGCTCCACCAGCACCCGAAGGCCGACTTCGCCCTTGCCGGTCACGGACTCGATGGCGTTGGTGGTATCAAATGCTTTGATCACCGCCATATTTGCCAAGCCAGTCGCCAGGAGCTCAAAGGTGCCCAAGACCTCGTAGGTCGCTTGAACCGTGAACGAGCCAGCCGTGCCTTCCAGGATTACCGGCGATAATGTGAAGTTCCGGTGAGCAAGCTGGAGGCGGACCGGTTTGGCGTTTTCTACTTGAAGCTCCGTCAGGCTGAGGGCCGTTCGCTGGAAGGCGCCCTCCATCTTGAGGTGCTCGGGGTGCGCCGCGGATCCGGTGAGCTCGAACCGCCCGTCGAGCTCGCCTCCTATGAAAAGCGGCAGCCGCTCACTGACCAGCCCCAGAAGGGGTGCAAAAGGGGTTTCGGAAAATTCGAGGACCAGATCCAGGGGAAGGGAAGGGAGAAGCCCCAGGGAACCGGAAACCCGGATAGAGTTGTCGAAAAGGGAGGCATTCACGAAGAGTTTCGCTCCCTGGATGTCAAGATCCAGTGTCACGTCTCCAGCGCGGATTCCCGCGATGGTCAGATCCGAAGTTTCCAGGGTTAGCCGAAGGATCGGCCTTGACAGGACGCCCTCCAGGGAGAGGATCAGCCGCACTGTGCCCTTCACCGGCAAGGGGAGCCCAAAGAAGCGGAGCAAGACCTCCAGGTCGAAGGGGCCGGCATCAAAGTCGAGCTCCAGGCGGCTTGGAATCTCGGCAAGCCCTACCAAGGAGATCGGCGAACCGTTGACGGAGGTGTCGAAGTCCTCGATCTTGAGGCGGCCTTGGTCTATTTGGGCCTTCAGGGTGAGATGATCGACCTTTTGTCCTCCGATCCATCCGGCTTGGAGCGACTCGATCTCCACCTTGCCTTGGAGCTTGCCTCCCTTTTTCAAAAGATCCGCCTTACCGCGAAGATGCCAGGAGCCCGCCAGGTTCCAGTCGAGCTGGTGGAAGAGGCGGGAGACGGAATAGCCCTTCGATTCCAGCTCAATTTGAAGATCGGGCATCAAGGAGAGCCAGTCAAGGGATACAAAGGGGGAGCGAACTGCTTCGAGGCCTCCCTTGCTCCCGCTCTTGATCCAGCCTTTGGCCTCCAGGCCGGAGTCACCATCGGCCAGCAGAGCCTGGAAGCGGGTGACATCGTCCTCGAACTGCAAGCTGCCTTGGAGTTTGTCGAAGGCGAACGACTGGTAGAGCCCGTTCTGAATGGAGAATCTAGCATCGACGATGGCGCGACCGGGCCGCCCTTTGATGCGACCGTGGACCTTTCCAGCGCCTCGGCCGAGGGTCCAGGGGTAGCCGTCGATCTCCCTCGACAGAAGATAGGGGCTGGCCGCGTAAGCCAAGATGCCGATCTCCGGGGAATCGACCTGGAAGCTCAGATCATACGACTTGTCGAATCCAATGCGCCCGAATCCATTGAGCTCGGAATCCGTGACAGCAAGCCTAGCTGCTTCGATGAAGACCGTGCCTTGGGCAATGGAAAGATCCAGCCGCCCAGTCAGGGGCAAGACGGCGTCGCGCAGGTCATCGAGCTTGAAGCTACGGATTTCCTTTGGCGGAAAGGTCTCTTCCCGCCCAAGATTAGAGCGGCTTCGGGCTTCTCTGGCGGCAAGCTTGGACACCAGCGAGAAAACTTCCGTCAGATCGACCTTGGAACCGCTGTCACCGATGTCGATACCGGGACTCTCCATGTTCGCATACCATGGTGGGGGCGGGGCTTCCGACGACGCAAGGCTCAGGTAATCCGTGGCTCGCCGCGGGCCTTTTCCTTCGAGCCAGACCTGGATCCGGCCCAGGTAATCTTCCTTGGAAAACCCGTGGCTGGAAATCTGAGCATAGGCGCCCACCCGGGCATCGAGGCGTAGAGGCATTTTGAATGTCTGAAGGAGTTGGAGAAGGCGCCCATCGTGGAGAAAAGCCTCCGCCGTCAACGACCGTCGTGCCTTGGCCAGTTCGAGCTCTCCGGTCAGTAGAACGTCGCCGCCAAATGCCTGGAACCTCAGTTCTCTGGCCGTCACATGGGAACGGCGGAGCCGGAGCTCGCCCGTGAGCTGCCGCCCTCCTCCTCGCCCTGCCTGGAAAGCGGGAGAAACCAGTTTTACATCGATCTGGATATTTCTGGCGAGACCCTCGGCGGTTCCGTCCAGAACCGCGTGTCCCTCAAGAACCACGGGAAGGTGCAAGGCCCGCGTGAGATCTTCCAGTTCCAGTTCCCAGGTGACAGGGATGTGGAGCAGGGGATCTAGAAAATTTTCTAGTGCCGGTCCCACGGAGTGGAGCTTGGTGTTTTTTTCGAACTCCAGCGTGAGACTGGCCGCTTTTATTCCATCGATATCGACTTGAGCGTCTCGGAGGCGGATCGCTCCCGTCGTTTCGAGCCGGGTTCCGACGCGGAGGGCAATCCGCGGCGCGTCCAGATTTGCCGTGTAATAGGCTCCAGAGGCTTCCCGCCGGAGCTCCAGGTAGAGATTGCTGGCGTTGAGCTCCAGATTCTGCCGCTCCAGGCGCATCCCGTATCGGCCACGAACCAGCGTCGCTTTTTCCAGCTCGATTTTTCTGAAGATGATCTCGAGAATCTCCCGGCGGCTTCGCTTCTTTTTCTTCTTTTTTCCGGAACGCGGGATGTTCTTCCGTTTTTTGGCATCCATTTCGAAATATAATTCCGGACCGTCAAGGTAGACTGAGCGAAAGGCCAACCGACCGCCTAGAAGTGCTCCATAGTTCGGTTCGATGGCGATCTGGTCGGCACGACCGAAGTACGGATAAGAAAAGCCAACCCCATTTTGGATCTCCAGCCCCTGGATCCAAATGGTTCTCCAGCCCAACTGGATTTTTTCGATGGAAACGCTGCGCCGAAGAGCGATGGAGAAACCTATGGAAACTAAATCTGGAAGAGCCAAGTAGAGGCCTATGAGGAGGAATGATGCAAAAGCCACCGCGTAGACGCAGCCCGTGCGGAGAATGAACTTCGCACGCCTTCGCCGTCTCAAACGAGGGGTCTCCGGTTTTTTTTCCGAGGTCTCGGGAGCTATGGAGGGTTCTGTTTCGGGCATGGACAGGCCACCGAAAGTTGCTTCCCTGGCACGGGAAAGGGGGGATTTTCTCCGCTCCGCGGGAAGACGATTCTTCGCTGCGCTTCTTTTCCAGATTGCTTGAGCTTCAGGGCGATGCCTGATACATTCGTGGTTCCCCCTTTTCTACCCTGTGACTTCCCGACTCTGACAAGTGGCGATGGACTGTGACTCAATCTCTTCTCAAGATTCTGGTGGTCGATGATTTGCCGGAGAATGTCGAGCTGATTCGGCGGTACCTGGAGTCCAACCTGTACCAAGTGCGCACCGCTGCCAATGCCAAGGAAGCCCTGGGACAGATCCGCCGCGAGCTCTTCGACCTCATCCTTCTCGACATCGTCATGCCGGGGATGAGCGGTATCGATTTGTGCCGTGTCCTCAAAACTCACGAGCGGACGCGCCACATTCCTATCATTCTCGTCACCGCCGTGACCCAGGTCAAGGATAAGATTCGCGGCTTCGAAGCCGGGGCCGAGGACTACATCTCCAAGCCCTTCTCGGGGGCGGAACTCTTGGCTCGCGTCAAATCGGTGCTCAGAATCAAGACGCTCCACGACGAGATGCGGCTGGCCAACGAAAAGCTGCGGGAGACCCTGGCCCAGCTCAAGGATGCTCAGAGCCAACTGGTGAAGAACGAGAAGGTGTCGGTGATTCAAGCCACCGTGGCTTCGGTCAACCACGAGATCAATAATCCACTTTGTTCCATCAGCCTCGATGTCCAAATGCTCCAGATCGAGCTGGCGGAAAGCGACGAATCCGTCCTGCTCAAGCTCAAGCGGATCGAAGAGAACGTCAAGCGGATCCATAGGGTAACCCAGAAACTGGCTCGCATCAAGGATCCATCGGCGAGCGAGTTCCTGCCAGGGCAGCAGATTCTCGACCTTGGATGATCGCGGGGCAGAACTCAGTCCAGCGGGGGATGCCAGGCGACCAGTGCGCAGCGGAGGCGAGCGATGGGAGCGGAAACCAACACAGCATGCGTTGCCGACATTCCAATACCGAAATCTTGCGCTCTTGATGAACTGACTCGTCGCTATCTGGATGCCATCGTGGAGTTTGAACCCGTGGAAGCCACTTTTTGGGGTCTCCACGCCGCGGATCACCGCCTTGGCGAACCCTCCGAGGAAAGCAGAGCAGGCCGGCTGCACCGATATCGACAGCTCTTACGGGAATTGCGTGATCTTGCCCCCGATCAAGCAGCCGCGGACTTGGATGGCCCTCTCTTGGAAAATCTCCTCCAGCGCCGAATTTACGATCTGGAGGTGCGACGGCTCCATCGAAGCAGTCCCTCTTTTTACCTCGAGACCATCACCCAGTCAGTCTTATTGCTTTTGCTTCGGGATACGGCTCCGTTGGAAGATCGCCTCGAAGCCGTGGCTGCACGCCTTGCCCAGGTGCCGGGTTTTCTTTCCCATGCAGTCCGACAGCTCCAGTCACCTCCGGAGATTTGCCTCGAAACCGCTCTCGGCGAGCTGGAGGGAACGCTTCAGTTCCTCCACTCCACCTGTCCCGTGTTGGCTGAGCAGAATCCTTCGGTTGGCCACCGGTTACTGGACGCCAATCTTATGGCGCTCCGGGCACTTTCTTCCTTTGGCGATTTTCTCCGGCGCGAGCTGACGGTGGGGGGGCAACGGAATTCCGCCTTGGGAAGAGACCGGTTCGTGGAGCTCTTGCGCCTCCAGCTCATGGTTTCGGGTTCTCCTCTTGAGCTTGAGGAGATTGCCCGGGAGGTCATTGCCTCCACGAAGGTCGCCATGGAACGGTTAGCTTCAAAAGCGGGTCACGGTGGCTGGCTGGGGCTCTTGGGGGAGATCCAGGGAGAGCACCCCGATGGCTCCAGCCTTTTGGACTGTTATCGAACAGCCGTGAAAAAGGCGCGACGCTTCTTGCTAGAGAAGAATCTCATTTCCATACCCGATGGCCTGAAACTCGAGATCGCGGAGACTCCCGCGTCACTTCGCCCACTCATTGGAACCGCTGCCTACATTCCACCTTCACCGCTGGGAGAGGATGCCACGGGCCATTTTCTGGTGACTCCGGTTCCCGACGACGAAAGCTGTGAGGCAAGGCTCCGAGGCCACAACCGAGCTTTCATCCGCTTGACGGCCGTCCACGAAGCCTTTCCGGGGCATCATCTTCAGCTTTCCATGGCGAAGCTCGGGGGCTCCACACTTCGGCGCCTTGCCGAAAGCCCGGCGTTCGTCGAAGGTTGGGCGCTTTATGGCGAAGAGATGATGGAAGAAGCTGGTTTTTACGACCGCCATGCAAAGTTCTTGCGCCTCAAAGATCTATTGTGGCGGGCATGCCGCGCCGTCATCGACGTTGGGCTGCACACCGGTTCCATGAGCTTCCAGGAGGCCCTCGATCTGCTGGAGGACGAAGTCAAGCTCCACCGGAATGGCGCGATTTCCGAAGTCACGTGGGCCAGCCTTTTTCCCACCTACCCGCTTTCCTACCTTGTGGGCCAAAGGCAGATGCTGAGTTTTCGGCAGCGCTGGTTGGCCACGAAGGAGTCCGGGCTTCGAGCCTTCCACGACAAACTGCTGTCAGCGGGAGCCCTTCCTTTGCCACTGGTGGAGCGCCACCTGTTCCCACGGGCTCCCCCGAGGCCCAAACAACCCAAGATCGTGGCTCCCACTTCAACGTGAAGAAAATCAGGTGCAGTCCAAGAGGCGATCAATTTGCTGGAGCAGGTTGCGCATGCGCTTTTTGGCTTCGGTATCCTGGGAGAGTTCAAGGCATTTTTGATAGGTGTTCCGCGCCACCTGGTAATGGTCAAGGTGGAAGTAGCAGTGTCCGATACGTTCCAGGATCCAGGTGTCGGAAGGATCGAGGTTCTCCGCCTCGTGGAGAACTTCCAGGGCTTTACGGTGCTTGGCCAGGTGAAACAGGGCGTTGGCGTATTTTTTGGCCAGCGACATCGAAAAATAGCCCAGTAGCACCAGATCCTCGCATAGCTGAACCGCCCGCCAGTGGTTGTTTTCGCCAAGATAGAGATTGAGCAGAAGAAGGTAGGGAACGAAAGAAAAAGGTCGTTTGGCTCGCTCAGCTTCGCACAATCGGATCGCCTTGGCGCAAGAACTCTCCCGCTGCCGGAACGAAAGCAGCGTGACTCTGGCCGTCAGGAAAAGATGGCTGCAGAAAAGGCCGAGGCCATGGAAGAATCCTCTGCACCTCTTCATCATGGGACATCCCCTTTCGCAAGTTCCGCTTTTTGAGTGGCGATCTCCCCTCTCCTTACAAAATAAGATACCCAATGGCCGGCGGCAAATTTTTTTGCGGGGGCTTCCGCTGGGTCACGCCTCCAGTGCCTGCCTAACGTTGCTCGCTCTCCGCCCTTTCAGCGCCCTTGAGCGCTGTCCCCCCTGCGGCTCAGAGCCTTCCGCAAGAGCTCATTCAAAAGCTTTGGATCGGCGCGACCACCGGTCTCTTTCATGATCCGACCAACGAAGAAACCCATCATGCGGGTTTTTCCCGCCAGGTACTGCTCGACGTTCCGCGCCTCTGATTCCAGAAGCTCTTCCACCATGGGGCCAAGTTTATTGGGATCGGCGATAGCGGAGAGACCTTCTTTCTCGACGATCCGCCGAGGTCCAAGGTCGCTTGTCAGCATGATGCCGAAGACCTTCCTCGCGATCTTACCAGAAATAAGACCACCCTCGATGAGGGCGACCAACTCCGCAAGGCGCCGAGGTTCAACGGGCGGGTCGAAGCCGCCTTCTCCCTTGGACTCGCGGAGCAATTCTCCAAGGAGCCAGTTCGCCACCATCTTCGGTGACCGGTGGATGGCCAGGGCGGCCTCATAGTAATCGGCGATATCCCTCTCCCGAGTCAGAAGCTCCGCGTCATACGCCGACAGGCCCATCTCTTCCACGAACCTCTTTTTCCGAGCATCCGGCAGCTCCACCAATGAATCGCGGACCCGCTCCAGCCATTCGTCGGATATCTCTAGGGGAACGAGGTCCGGATCAGGAAAATACCGATAGTCGTGCGCCTCTTCCTTGGAGCGCATGGAGAGGGTAATTCCCCGGGCCGAATCGAACAGCCGCGTCTCCTGGACAACTTGGCCGCCATGTCGGAGGATGCGGGCTTGGCGCTTTTCCTCGTGGAGAATAGCCAGGCCAACGAAGCGAAAAGAATTGACGTTCTTGATCTCCGCGCGAGTTCCAAAGGCGCTCTGCCCGGGACGCCGGAGAGAGACATTGATATCGCAGCGCATCTGCCCCTTCTCCATGTCGGCGTCACTCACCCCCAGATAGCGGAGGATTCCGCGAAGGCGCCGCAGATAGGCCTTGGCCTCTTCGGCTGTCCGGAGCTCGGGCCGGGAGACAATCTCCAGGAGAGGCACGGAGCCGCGGTTGAAATCGATGCGGCTCAGGGGAGCTCCTGTCTCATCATGGAGCAGTTTTCCGGCATCCTCCTCGATATGGATGCGTTCGATGCCGATCCGCTTCGTCTGCCCCTCGCCAAGATCGATCTCCAGAAAACCACCTTCGCAGATCGGCTGGGAAAACTGGGAAATCTGGTAGCCCTTGGGCAAATCGGGATAAAAATAATTCTTTCGCGCGAAGCGGCTTTTCCGCCGGATGTCGCACCGGGTGGCCAGCCCAAGGCGTATCGCCAAGTCGATGACGGCGCGATTCAGGACGGGAAGCACACCGGGAAGCCCCAGGCAAACAGGGCAGACATCACGATTCGGTTCTTCGGCAAACCGGACGGCGCAACCGCAGAATAGCTTCGAGCGGGTCTTGAGCTGGGCATGGACTTCCAGCCCAATGACAGTTTCGAATTCCATTGGGATTTTTTTCTCCCGCGACTCATCTGGTTGAAACGGAGGGCTCCAGCCAAGCGAAAGACCCTTTTTGGGCGTTGAGTTCCGCTCTCATCAGGCGCCATCCGACGCCCGCTGCTCGCATCGTGAAGCCGCGATATCCGGCCGTGAGCCCGCAGCGGAAAAATCTGGCCGCCGGTTCCGGAAACCGCACTCTAGCTCCAAGAGATGACCCACCTGGAGCAACAGCGATTCGGAAAAGGCGCCCGACAGAATCTGCACCCCGATGGGAAGACCTTCTTCACTCATCCCACACGGCACGACTAATCCGGGAATCCCCGCAAGATTGACCGAAACCGTGAAAACGTCGCTCAAATACATCTTGAGGGGATCGCCGAGCCTCTCACCCAGGCGAAAAGCCGGCTCGGGGGTCACCGGCATCACGACGAAATCTACATTCTGGAACGCCGTATCAAATTCCTGACGGATCAGAGTCCGGACTTTCTGAGCCTCCAAATAGTAAGCGTCATAGTAGCCCGAGGAAAGCACGTAGGTCCCCAGCAAGATCCGCCGCTGCACTTCGGACCCGAATCCCCGGGACCGGCTCTTGCGGTAGAGCTCCGCCAGGTTTTTCGCCTTGCCCCGGAATCCGTACCGGATGCCGTCGAAACGAGCCAGGTTCGCACTCGCTTCCGCCGTGGCAATCACGTAGTAGCAGGCGACGGCCAGGTCCCATGGGCAAAGGCGGATCGGCACGCGAAGCGCTCCCAGCTTCTCGAGCCTGGAAATGGACTCTTCCGTCGCGCGCCGGACCTCCGGGTGGAGGCCGGCACGAAGAATCTTGTCCGGAACCCCCATCCTGAGCCCCTGGATCGGCTTCCCAAGATCGCAGGTGAAATCTTCCGCCGGCAGCGGCGACGACGTGGAATCCCGGGGGTCGTGGCCGGAGATGATTCCCAGCAAAATCGCGGCGTCTTCCACCGTCCGGGTCAAAGTCCCGATCTGGTCCAGACTCGACGCGAAGGCCACCAGTCCGAAGCGCGAGACGCGACCGTAGGTCGGCTTGAGACCCACGACGCCGCAAAATGCCGCTGGCTGGCGTACCGAGCCGCCCGTGTCCGAACCCAGAGCCGCCAAGGCCGTCCCGGCGGCCACGGCCGCCGCCGAACCCCCCGACGAGCCACCGGGCACCCGCTCCAGATCCCAGGGGTTCCGCGTCGAACCATAGGCGGAACTCTCCGTTGACGAGCCCATGGCAAACTCATCCAAATTCGTTTTCCCCAGGAATACCGCGCCCGCGCGGCGCAGACGCTCCACCACCGTGGCGTCATACGGCGCCACGAATCCCTCCAGAATCCGAGAACCACAGGTCAAGGGCATCCCGCGGACACAGATGTTGTCCTTGACCGAAATGGGCAAACCCTGAAGCGAAGCCCTCGCTGGGATTCCGCCCTCCCCGAGGGAAACACCCGGCACCTCTTGGTGAAAATAATCCCGAGACGCCTCGCTGGGCTCCTCCAGGTGGAGATAGGCGCCGATCCGAGGCTCCAATTCCATTGCCCGCTCGTAGAATGCGCGGCAAAGGCGAATCCCATCTCCATCTCCCTCTTTCAGCGCCGCCATGGCGCGAGCCAAGGTCCAACCGGTGACATCCTCTTCCATTCCTGGTCCTTTTCTTTATGAGCCGATTCCATCAGTCCTCATGCACGAATATCCCTTCTGCTCTTACGCTTCTCCGTCGGAATTCGAGCTGTTTTGCTCAAGGAGATCAAGTCGTTTCGCAATTCGGCGTTCCAGGAGCTTGAAGCCCCTTGTTGCGGCGTCAGTCAGGGTCTTTTCCAGCAATTCTCGGCCACGGACCTCATCTTTCTTGAGCTCCAAGAGTCCGCTCCGCCACCGAATCTCCAGCAGCAGATCCATGTAGCCGGTGTGCTGGAAGTCTCGGAGAAGGGAGCCGAGAAGTTCTCGCGCTTCCTCTTCGAGCCCTTCCGCTGCCAGGCAGTTCGCCACGGCGAACTCGACGATGATCTGGTTCCGCTGGTTCCTGCTACCGGACATCAGATCCTGAGCGAACCCGGCGGTGGAGGTGGCCTCGTCGGTCCGGCCACTGGCTAGAAGGAACTGGGAAAGGACCGCCAATGCCTGAGCCTCATCATCGGTGCGGCTCTGGTCTCGAAATACCGTGATGGCGGCGGAGAGGTGCTTTTCTATCCCCTCGAGGCTGCCATCGGCCAGGCCAACCGTAGCAAGAGCAACCTGGCTCTTGGCGACGTTTCGGTCCTCGCCGATTTCTAAGCGTAGATTTAGCGCCTTTTCGTGTTCGTCACGGGCCAGTTTCGTCTCGCCCATGGCAAGATAGACTTGTCCAAGATTGTAGCGTCCGTAGCCGATGCTCCGCCTGTCGCCGATCCGGCGGGCGGTTTTCAGGGCTTCCCGCGTAATCTTCAGTGCCCGGGCCAGCTCACCTTGCTCCCGGAATACACGGGACAATGCGTTGAGAGAGATCACCGTATTGCCCGGGTTTCCAGTTTTCCGGTCGATCTCGAGCGCCGCCTCGAGCTTGAGCCTGGCTTCCTCAAGATTGCCCTGAAGATGGAGAATCCAGCCGATGCTCCGAAGAGAGCTGGCGATGCCCTGCTGGTTGCCGATCTTCCGAAAAATCCGTAACGCTTCGGCGTGGAGGCTCCGTGAACCAGCCATGTCTCCCAGCCTTCGCGTGACCCCCGCCAAATGCCGATAGCAGACCGCCTGGTTTTCCAAGTCTCCCAATTTCCGGAAAATCTCCAGGGCCTCATAGTGCATGTTCTTGGCTTCAGTGATATCTCCGTGTTGCTCCACGAGGAAGTAGGCCAGCCGGGTGAGAGACTTCGCCACTCCGGACTGGTTCCCGATGGTTCGAAAGATCTCCATGGCCTCTTGCTGGGTCTTCTTCGCGCCCTTGTGGTCCCCTTGGCGTAAGAGCAGACCTGCGAGCTCTTGCAGGCTCTCCGCCACCCCACTTCGAATTCCGGCACTCTGGAAAAGCTGGCGGGCGCTTTCCAGTTTTCTCCGGGACAAGTCCAGATCCCCTCGGGCTTCCAGGGCGGCGGCCTCGAGAAGGCGAGCCTCGGCCACCAGGATCTTTGCGCCAAGTTTCTCCCCTTTTGCAGCCGCCTTTTCCGCTGCCGCTCGTTGCCGGCCTGTGTCCGTCAGCGATTGGGCTATTCTGGCCTCGGTGAGATCGATCCGGGGATCGCTCGATTCCGGCAGCGGCAAAGAACGGAGCTGAGCCAGTGTATGGAGGGCATTGCGCGGAACGCCGGCGTGGATCTGAGCCGCAGCCAGCAAAAGCCCGTACTCCAACTGATCCGGGTAGAAGATCCAAAGGGATTGGTAAATTTCCACGGCCTTGGCCCACTGGCCAGCCGTCTCCCTGTACTGTGCTTCCACCATCATGTTGTCGGCGCGGGAGAGGTTTCCCGCCAGCTCGAACGCCCGCCGGGCCTCGCTTCTGGCTTCCCGGTCGAAGCCCAGCTTTTGCCAGGCGGCCGCCAACGCGGAGTGGGCCAGGGCATGGTCGGGCTCCAGGGTCACGGCCTCGGAAAGCAGTCTTCGCGCCTCCAGAGCATCGAATCTCCGCAAACGTTCCAGACCCTCGGAGTAACGCTTGGCGGCCGCCGGGTTCCGGGGGAGCGTGGCGCGAACAATGTCCACCTCACCGGCGGATAACCTTCCGATTCCCAGGCTGCTACGGAGCTCACCGCCCAGCCGGCTCACCATGTCGAAGAATTCCGCTTCCGGCCCTACCTTTGCCTGCGACAGAAGCATGGCTCCCGTCTTGGCATCCTGGAGCCGCAAGTCGAATCGAATCGAAGGTTCTTTTCCCGAGTCCAGAAACAAATAGCTCCCGGAGACAAAATAGTCGGCACCCAGCCTGTTTCGGAGCCTCGCCATCGTTTCCGTCGAAAGCGCCTGACCTTCCTTCAGATCGAGCTCAAGATTCATCCTCACGATGAGCTCGTTGGGGATGACCCGCATCTTTTCTCCCAGCACCAATTCCGTCTCCAGCATCTCCGTGAGGGCCGTGGAAATCCATGCCGCGCCGGGGTCTTCGGATAGGTTCCTGAAGCCCAGGACCGCCACGAGCTTCCGGGAACCATTGGGAAAAAACCACCGACTCGCCGCCATAAACCCGACGCCCACCACCATCAAGAAGATCAAAACCACTGCGGCCCAGCGCCAAATGCTTCTTTCAGAGAAAAGAAAACCGGGCTCTTTCTTGCCCTGCAGAGTTTCCACCAATTCCCGAGCACTGGTGAATCGCTTGGCCGGGTCGCGCTCCAAGCATCGAAGAATCGCTCGCTCCCACCTGGAATCGAGATCAGGAACAAAAAGACGAGGGGCGGGAGGCGGCTGCTTGAGCCGTAGAACCGCCGTGGCAAGAGCGTTCCCCTTGGAAAAGGGCCGATGCCCCGTCATCATCTCGTACATCACGATGCCCAAGGCATAGATGTCCGAGGCTGGCGTGACGCGGCTCCCCTCCACCTGTTCCGGGGACATGTAGGCAGGCGTCCCGATGAGTGTTCCCGCGTCGGTGATGGAGTCGCCTTCCGAGTCCTGCGTGGATTCGATCCGAGCCAACCCAAAATCGGTGACCACGGCACGTTCCCGACCATTCTCCTCCACGAGCATCACGTTAGAGCTCTTGAAGTCCCGGTGGATCACTCCCACCCGGTGCGCCGCTTCCAGGGCTTCGGCCATCTGCTCCAGAAGCGGGAGGGCTTGCGCTGGCTTCATGGGGCTTTCCCGCCGTAGACGGGCCATCAGAGTCTCGCCGTCCAAGAACTCCATCGTCAAGAAGGTGATCCGCTGGTTGGCATGGGAAGAGCCACGGGCATCCGGCTGGAAGTGATAAGAAAGATCGAAAAGCCGGCAAACATTCGGATGAGTAACCTTGTGAGCAAGCTGGATCTCACGGCGGAACCGCTCAATGACCCGCCTTTCCTTGGCGATCTCTCCTCGGACGGTCTTGAGAGCAACCCTGACGGACAGCTCGAGATCCTTGGCCTCGTAGACTTCGCCCACGGCACCCTGGGCTAGAAACCTAACGATCCGATAGCGGCCCGCCACGATATCTCCCGGCCCAAAGATCGTCTTCTCCAAAGATCTCGGGCCCTTCTCCTTTTCTCCTGCGTCATGCTCCGTCAGCGTAGAACCCGTATCGGACAGTTTCGAGGAAAGAATTGGCACTGCCCGCCGGAGTCCCACCGGGGTCTCGGAGCTCGCGAGCTCCGCCTCCTCACGAGGTCCGGGAGCCGTTTCGCTATCGGGAACCTCCGGGTTCCCCGGTCTTCCATCTTTCCCGTGGACCGCGGTCATGCCTGTTCTCCTGCATTCAGAATGTCGTACCGCTGGCGATGTAGAAGGAGGTCCCTTCATCCGTCTGGACCACCGACAACCCGAATCGGGCCGATTGCTCCAGGACGTTGACGAAAAAACCACCACCAACGGCAGGATGCCATTCCTTCGAAGATTCGCCATCCAGAAAAACACGGCCGAGGTCGCCCAGCGCCATCACTCCCCATTGACCCGGCACCAGGAAGGTGAATCGGCCCACAAGAAAACTGAGCTCCAACGAACCTGATACCGACGCCTCTCCCGCGAACCGGTTGAGCAGATACCCTCGAAGAGTCTCCGAACCTCCCAGGTACGCGGCGCCGTGGTAGGGAAAGTTTCCCAACACCTTCTCCCCACTGACCCGGATCCCCATTCCAGCACGGCTGGAAAAGTCTACCCGCGTCGCCCAACGCGCTCCCACCGATCCGTAAGAGCTTCTGACATCCCATAGACCGGGAACCCAGACTCCTTGAGCTTCCAATTGGCTTCTCAGGCCCCGGACGTCACCGGGATTCCCGGAAGCCAGCTTGAAACCACCGCGTAAGCCAAGCTGCCCAAACCGCTCTTTCGCGCCGTAAGGCAGTGTTCCACCTAACAGCGTTCCAGCGTCGATGTCCAGAAACGAGATCTGGAGCTCGGGACCCACAAAAAGGTCGAACCACTTTTTCGCCTCGTAGTGGATCTCCGGCACCACGCGGATCGTTCGCTTTTCCAGCTCGTAGAACTCATCCGGCATCTCCCGAGATGTCTCGTTGCCGAACCCATAAAAATTCAGGTTGTCGAATCCAGACCACCCGGCTTCCAGCGTTGAGAAAATCCTGGAATTCCGCCGACGGTATTCTCCCCGGTAACTGCCTGCCGACCTCATGACACCAAAGGCGAATCCAGCCCGTACCACGTGCCGGAAAGCATAGGGGTTCTTCCGGAATCCATAGTTGGTCCAGGTAGCTCCGCCCCCCAGAACAGGCCCACCGTCCGGAGAAAACCCGATCCACAAGAGCGGTTGTCGCCGCTGCCCCCAATCCCTTGGAAATGCCCAGGGCTGCGTCGGATCGGGCAAGGGGTTCTCGTAAGGCTCCGGCCCAACCCTGACTTTCCCCTTGCCGGCCACCAGGTTTGAGCCCTGGCTATCGAAAAAGCGAATTTCGCTTCCCTCTGTGACGCGGATCTCATCGTCGCCTTCACCGCCCACGACGAAGATACGGATCTTTGTCTCGCCTTCCGCCACGAATTCGTCGGCTCCACCGTGAAGATAGATCCGCACCTCCCGCGTCTCCGGGTAGTGGAACGTCCGGCGGAAATAGACCTTCCGGATGAATTCCCCCCCCTCAGCCCGGGCCACTGAAAGCTCGAAGCCTCCATCCCCAAGGCTCCGGATTTCGGCGCGATCATTTTGGTCGGTACAGTGAACATCCACCTCCGCCGCCAGATGGTGGTAGAATCTATCAACGACCTCGAAAAGCCCGGCCCGCCGTTTTTTCAAAAGCTGGGCCAGCCCAGTTCCATTTTTTTCGTAGAGCTCTTTTGGCATTCGCCGGACAGCCGACTCGATGACGTCGTCAGTCAGTCGCCTCTCCACTTCCTGGGCTAGGTCGTCCCAGTCCGATTTCTCCAAACTGGTGAGAAGTAACCGGTCCACTTGCCACCCGTTGGTCGTGGGTCCCTCGATATTGGGGTAGTGATCCCGGAAGACTAGAAGTTTTGGCTGGTAGAAGCGGACAAGGAACATCAGGGCGCCCTCGTAATTGGCGAAAGCCTGGTCCCGATCCTCGGGGATCGGCTGCCATCCCACCCGATCAGGAAACTTTGCCCACCGCCACTGCTTCCGGTGGCGATCCCAGTCACCCAGGAAAAGATCAAGGATCCGCGCCCGCAGGAAGGCCCGGGCATCGACCCGTTCGTTTCCCCCATCCAAAAGCCTCTTCCAAAGCTTAGACGTACTGATGATCTCCGTCGCGCCATGGAAGCCGGGATTCGTTTCCGACACGGCGCCAGGATACTCTTCCAATGTCCCAACCCGCCCAGCGAAATCTTCTCTGAATTGGCCCAGAGAAGGATCGTCGGGCATGACCACCAACCTTGGAGTCAGGTGCAGCACCCCCACGGCCTCCGCCAGGGTAGGCACCATGAGAGGACCGGCGGGATGCGCCCCGGCAAGCTGATCCTGCACGAGCCGGCCCGCCAATGTGGCTCGAAGTTCCGCCGGCAAAACTTCGGTCAGGTTCTTGACGATGCTCCGGAACGTGTAGTCCCGGCCATCGGCTCCCCGCATCGCCAGCCCTGGCGTCTGCATTCCGCCCACCCGGAAACGAGGCGTCAATCCCCCGGCCACCTTTCCAAGGTCCAGAACCTCCACTTCCATGGGAGTCGTCCAGAGATCCCGGTAGTCCCTTCCGAACATCCAACGATGGAATGAACCCGCTTTGAGATGAGCCGCCGGCGTCACGACGCGCCTCTCCACCTGACTCATGACTTTGCCGGGATCCAAATCCTCAGCCCGGGGAGAACCCGCACTTCCCGCTATCCCAAAAACGAAAACCAGACCGGCTAACCATAAACTCTTCCACCGGTTCACCCCCGAGCTCAACCGGCAAGACCACGGTCGTGTCTCCCTCCACATCAACATCATCCCTCAGCCTTCCTTGCCCCGTTACGCCAGCCACAAGTCAACAAGAGCTTGAATCTGATCGCCTTTCCTTCCTACCCTGGGACAGTCAATCTTCCTTAAGCCTGTCCAACCGCCAATCAAGGAATTCCCGTGCCAGCGATCCTACGCCACAAGGACAGAAGACCATGAACACCCGACTTTGGCGAATGTTGCCCGCCTTTCTTTTGCTGGCTCTTTTCTTCCCCGCTTCCGCACCTGCCGTACATTTTCACGACTCGTGGCTCGACCGGCCCCTCCAAACTTCGGCGAATTCCTTTCTCGGCATCCTTGACCAACCCCAGGTCAATGACGCTTCTCCCACTTCTTTCAAGCAACTACCTAGCCCCCAAAAACCCAACTTGGGCCTCCGTTACGACCTCAAATGGGACCTGCCCGTCACACTCGGCGGCCTGGCCCTCTGGTTCACCCTCGAGGTCACCGATTCCCTGGCGCCCGCGAACTGCCGGTGGTGCGATAGCGATGCCCAAGGAAACAACTCCCTCAACGGCCTCGACAATTCGCTCAGAAATTCTCTTCTGTGGGACAACCCCAAGAGGGCACAAAGTTTCAGCGACCTGCTCTTCCTGGGAATCGCCCCCTTGACAGCCTTTGGCCTGAATGCCGCCGCCGCCGCTCACGACGGAAGCTTCGACCTCAACCGCCAATGGATGGTGGAGTCTATGATCATTCTCGAAGCCGCGGCCATGACAGCCAACTTTACCCGCCTCCTCAAATTTGCCTTTGCTCGAGAACGACCCGCTGTCCACTTCGGGACCCAAGACGGCCTGAACGTCCCCGATGCAAGCCGGAACACTTCTTTCTTCTCCGGCCATGCCAGCATGACCTTTTCCCTGGCCGCCGCCGGTGGCACCATCGCCTCCATGCGCGGATACCGTTGGGCACCCCTGGTTTGGGCCGGCGGCATGACCATCGCGGCGACCACGGGATACCTGCGCATCGCCGGTGACCGGCACTACTTCACCGATGTCCTGGCAGGAGCTATCGTGGGATCGGCCGTCGGCTTTGCCGTACCCTATTTCTTTCACCGGCCCCGTAAAAAAACTCCCGGAAACCGCTTCTCCAAAGCTCTGCCCTTCGACGGCGATGCTTCTCTCCAGCTTCCTCAAGGAGCCAGTCCACAAAAGCTCACCATCGATCTCTTTCCTCTCCAAGGCGGCGGATACGTGGGCTTTCGCTGGCGGCGCTAAGATGACTGCCGCTTCACAAAACCGGGCCGCCTCTGGACAATTCGGCAAAAACAGGCGATGTTTGCTAAAGTTAGGGTGCTAGATTCAAAGGGCTCGGTCTTCGGGGACGCCCTCCCGAAGGCGAAATCCCCCGATTGGAGAAAAGAAAAGCAAGTGCCGATTCTATCCAAAAGAACCCGCTACGCCTTACATGGCGTAGGCTACATCGCGGCTTTTGCCGAGGGCAAACCCGTGCCTCTCGACCGGATCCTGAAGTATCTGAAAATCTACTCCCGCCACCTCACGCTCTCGTCGGGCTACATCCGAAAGATATTTCAAGACATCTCCAGGGCGGGCCTGATCCAGGCGACCTTTGGCCCGCGAGGTGGATACTCCCTGGGGCGGGCCGCGGAAGAGATCAAGCTCCTTGACATCGTCGAGGTCTTGGAGGGACCGATATTCTCCGATTGTTGCCTCCTTTCCTCCGGCATTCACGGCTGTCCCGTGGAGACCAATTGCGGCGTCCGCAAAATCATCCACGGCGCCGAAATGGCCCTCTACCGCTTCCTCCATGATACCACCGTCGAAACACTCACCAAGGAAATGGTTTTCCCGGATGGCCCAGCCAACGAAGGAAAACCAGGGGAAATCCTCACCATCGAGAGTTCTTAATCCCTGCCACACCATCTTGTGAGTTCCGGCGATGATCTCCCACCTCGGGGATCTTTCGGCGGTGGGCCGCCTTCAGGGCAAAATATCCCAAAAGCGCTTTCCTTTTCCTGGTTGCGTTCCGCTCCCGTCAGCGGCCATCCGGCCGCCGACACTCGCCCCTTTTCTCCACGAATCGGCCTCCCTCCCAAGGAAGACGTTGCCCCATTCCCCCAATAACCGCGATCCCTTCCTCCCCCACAAGCATCCAGCGCCGCACCACTGGTGGCTCCCATTTGCTTCTCTTGGCCGCAAGGGCCAAGGGCCGCTCTCTCTTCGTTTTCACGCCTACTGGATCGGCCTCGCCCTTTGCCTTGTGACAACGGCCACCCCTCTCCGGGCCGAGGTCGAAAGCCAGATCCGCGGGGAAATCCGAAGCCGCCTCGCACTCTTTTCACCCATCCACGGCGACAACTGGGCGCTGGAACTCCGGGCCCGGCCCGAGCTCGTCGTCTTCCTTACCCAGGATCTCTCCGCGACGGTCACCGTCCGGGGCCAAAGAAATCTGGGCCGCGGAGCGGATCTCCTGGGCGACGGCGATTTTACCCTGGATCGCGCCTTTATTGATCTCCGCCTTGGCCAATGGGACCTTCGCCTGGGCCGACAGTCCGTCAACTTCGGCTCGGCTCTTATATGGAATCCCATCGACCTCGTGGACTCCAATATCCCCCTGGACTTTGACATCGTCAAAAACGGCGTCGATGCGATCCGCGCATCCTACTCCCTTTCATCGACAGCCAGTTTGACCGGCCTGATGGCCTTCCCGGAGGACTCGGTCCTCTCCATGATCAAGGCGGATCTCTTGCTGGGAAGTGCCGATATCTCCCTGCTCGCCGTCGATGATCGAGTAGCCGGCGCCTGGGTCTTGGGGCTGGATCTCAAGGGGGATCTCGGGGTCGGCTATTGGTTGGAGGGCGCGGCCCATTTCCCGGAAAAAGGCGCCGCTTACCAGGACTTCGTCGTGGGACTTGACTACTCCTGGCCTCTCTTCGACCGGCTCTACCTGGCTCTCCAGTTCCACCGCGACGGCTCTGGCGGCACCGGAGTCGATAATTACGACTACGGTGGCCTCATCACCGGTCGAAAGGGATTTCTTGCCAGGGACTACGCCTCCATCCTCTCCAGCTTGGTGATCAAGGAAATCAATACCCTGAACGGCAGCCTCATCTACAATCTCGACGACGACAGCTACATCACCACCCTTAGCGGGAGCCGCTACTTCTTCGAGAACCTCCTCGCGTCGGTCAGAGTCAGCCTCTTCCGAGGCTCGGGACCCGGAGAGTTCAACCCCGTGGAGGGTCACCCTCTGGAAGGGCTCCAGCCCACAGAAAGCTACGAGCTTTGGCTGGAGTGGCGATTCTAGACCCTCGGCCCCGGCGCGCTCCATGGCGAACTCGATTTCGGCAAGAGATTCCTTGCAAGGCGAGTGCATCGCTCTTGGAATTTCAAGCGAACGTGCGACTGGGCGATGGTTTTGCTTTTTTTTCAAGAGATTTGACAGGCTTTCACTTGCACCTCCGCGCAATGCCCCTCTCGGCCGCGAAGGGCGAAGGCTGCTGCATAGGTACCCCAAAACATGCATCAGGTCGAGAATCATGACCAGATGAATGCCACGCCTCTTGGCTTCCGCATCGCTCGGAGGATCACGCCGTGCGTTACCCGAAGGTGGTCCGGGGATTCCATCCCCTGGCAGGGCTTCGCCCTGCACCCACCAGGGAGCACGCAAGGACCCGTTGCAATGAAAAGCAACGAGTTCCCCA
>JAJRTK010000130.1 GCA_024278345.1 bacterium
CCCGGCGGAGGCTCCGCCTCCGGACCTCCGCTGGGAGCGCCGCTCCCAGACCCACGCCAGGGAGCCAGCTCCCTGGACCCACATCTTTGTGCGCTGCGCGCTTTTTTCGGGTGGCCGGTACCATGACCGAGGCCGCAAAGCCCTGCCAGGGGACGGGGGACAGAGTCCCCAGACGACCGCCAAGCGGAGCGAGGCGTTGCCCAGACGATTGGATTTTCCACAATCCTTGAAGTGTCCCGCCTTGCGTGGATGGCCTCCAGTCCTAAGGGAAGGGGCACGGATCTTATTTTTCCAGCGGTGAGATCAGCTTGGTGATCCGGTGAGTCACCATGTCGGCGACGAGGATCTCGCGGCCCCGAATATCGATCCCCGTGGGTCTTGAGAACCTGACACCGGGCATCTTCAGCTCGCTTGCCTGGAACCCTTCTCCCTCCTTTTGGATGATGACCAGCGTTCCTTTTCCCGGTGAGGTGGCAAACAAAACGCCTTGTTCATCCATGGTAAGATGGGGCTCGCCACCCTTCTCCGGCCAGCCGGGAATGTGGATTGCATCCAGAAACTTACCTTCGAGACTGAAGACCTGGATCCTCTGGTTGCCGGCATCAGCGACAAAGACTCCGCCGTCGCCAACGACGATCCCGTTGGGCTCCTTGAACTGGCCGGGTTCAGATCCCTTGCCGCCCCACTCCCGCAGCTTTCTTCCGCGAAGATCAAAGACCTTGATGAGGCCGTTCCCCGTGTCGGTGACGAAAAGCTGTTCGTCCGGGCCAAGAGCAATGCCACGGGGGCCGAAGAAACCACCAAACTCCCGAAGAAACGTTCCCTTCCGATCCAGGATCTGGACGCGGTGATTCCAGGTGTCAGCGACGGCGACGCTCTCATCAGGCAGCACGGCGATGTCGCAAGGCTGGTTGAACTGGCCCCGGCCCTGGCCGCGCTCGCCAACGGCCAGCAGGAAAGTGCCATCGCTCCGAAACTTCTGGACCCGGTGGTTGTCAAAGTCAGCCACCCAGAAGGAGCCATCGGGGCTCCAGGCAACTCCTCGTGGCTGCTTCATCTGTCCGTATTCCTTGCCGGCACCGCCCTTAAAAGCGTTGAAGCGAAGAGCCCGTTTGATGCGATAGACGCCCCCCTCAAGGCCGTCCCCCACATAGACCTCTCCCCTCAATCCGATGGCAAGTCCCGTGGGAACGGCTGGAGCCCCTTCCACGGTCTGGAGGCGACCGCGGGCCTCGTACTGGTAGAGGCGCCCGGACGAGGGATCGGAGACCAAGAGCCGCCCCTCCAGATCAAAGATGAGGCTTGCCTGAAAATCCAGGAGCGACCGGTCGCCGAAGGGAAGGCGGAGCATGCGGCTCACCTCGCCATCCTCTGCAATCCGGTAAACACTCCTCCGCCCCAGATCCAGCACCACGACACCACCGTCGGGATGCGCGGCCATGGCGGCGGGCAAGCTCAGCGGGCCGTCGGGAGTCTCCTTGATCTCCAACGGCTCGTCGGTCAGTCGGAGCACCCGGCCTTGCCCCGTATCGGCGACCCAGAGGCTCCCGGCGGCATCCATGGCGATCCCGCGGGGGAATCGGAGCGCCTCGCCGGCGGCCCGATCCCGTAGCCGGCCATGGGCCGGTTCCCATTCCACGACGCGGCCACTCCGGGGATCGGCTCCGTAAAGACGGCCGTCCGGGCCCACACAAAACGTCCCGACCAAGACATCCGCCACGTCGAGAGTCATGTCGGCGGGCTGGAGCTTCTCCGCCCCGGGCCTCCACACACTCACCGATCCAGCCAGCCAATCCTGAAGATAAAGCTCTCCATCTACGCCGACGGCCAGGCTTCCCACGTGTTCCGCCCCTTTGAGGCCGACCGAGATGAGAGGGATGGCACCGGCGGTTGTCTTCCGAAGCGAGGAGGCCGCCAGGGCCGTCGTCGTGGCGCTCCGCCGGTAAATCCTTGTTTTGCGCCCATCGTAAACAAGGCCTAGCTCGGGAATGGCATCGAATCTTGTCAAGACCTTCTCACCGTAGAGTCTTCGCTCCAAAAGCCCGACAAAAACGTAATCGACATCGTACTGAGCCAAAAGTCTCCGCACCTGTGCGGCATCTTCGGATCGGTACATGATGCCGATATCCCGCTTGCGCCGACGGACGTCCGCGGGCGACTGTCCCCGCTGTTGCACGTGGTATTCCCACCCCAGCACCGTGTTCAGACCGGTGTGCATCGCCACTCGCGTGTAGTCCTGGTAGGAGGGGCCCCAAGCCTCCAACAACGTGGCCTTCCCCACGACGTGGCGGTTCAACCAATCAATGGCCGGGGCGTCGGAGGGAAACTTCTCCCGCAAGTAGGCCGTGCCATCCAAGGTTGGCCGCGGCCCTGGAACCCGCTTGACGCCGACGAGCCCCTTCACTCCAAGAGGCAGTGAGACGGCGGCGGCAGCCAAGACGCCAACCGTCGCCACTCCCCAGAGCAGCATGACCGCCCCATACCCCCAAAAACGGAGCCCCACCCCCTTGTGGCAAGGCCTCGTCCAAAAAGCCTGTAGGGTCCGAAGAAAGCAGCCCGCGGCTGAGAGCGCGAACAGGTACCAGACAGCATTATAGAACTTGAAAATCGTGTTCATCCGGTCGGCCAGAGTGATCACTTCGATCCCCGCCAGCAAAAAAGCGCCCGAGGCCAACAGGCCCCATACAGGAATGAACCGCTTCTCCGGCTCTCCGAAAAGCGCGGTCCCCACGGCAAGCAAGCCCAACGCGGCAAACAGAATGGCGGTGACGAAGGGCTCCGCCGCCCAGCCCATGAGAAAAACCCCGGCAACAGCCAGAACCCAAGCGGAAGCCAGCAGCCAAAGCTTGTGGTGAGCCGCTCTCTTGCGCCTGTGGGGCGTGGCAAGCTCGAGCCCGTGGCGGTGATGGACGATGAGCAGCGAACTCCAATGGATCCACAAAAACTGCCCGAACAAGAGAAGCGGCGCACCAAGCTCCACGAACCCGTCGCGGTTCCAGCCGTGGACCGTGGAACCGGCACGGAAGTTTTGGAAGTACGGCCAATAGAGGGCAAGTCCAACAGCAGCAAAACCAAGAGCAACAAAACCGCTCTGAAAGATCGCGCGGGTCCATGCGCCGGGAAACTCCCGCCACCGGTTCGGAAGAGTTCCCGAAAGCGACGCCACGACGGCCAACCCGCCAAAAACGGCGGTCCATGAGATGAAGTCCCATGCATTGGTGACGAAAAGCGAGCCCAGGGAGAGGGCCAACAGCAAGGCTAGAATCGGGTTCTTTTCCCTTTCCACGCCGGCAAACACTGGCATTAACAGTGCAAAAACGCAAAGGAGAGTCAAGAGCACTAGGGGCATCGCCATCACGTGAGCGTGCAAATCCGAAAACAAAAAGGTCCAGAGAGGATACTCCTCGATGGCCGCACCTTTGATCACCCTCGACGTAGCCCAAAACAGGTCGAAGCCCCGGCGCACCGGAAGAGTGAAATAGAGCTCCCGTATCCATGCCAGGTTTCCCAAAAAGACCACCATGATCCCGGCAAAAACGGGGAACCAGAGGCGCCTGGTCAAGAGCCTTCCAAGACTCAGCACCAAAAGGAAAACCAGGGCGGGAACAACCGACACCGCCAGATTGTAGAGAATGCCCGGCGCGATGGCCGTCAACTTCCCCGCCACCGCCACCATGACAAATCCGAAATAGTAGTAGTTCATGGAAGCCCCGGCGAACCAAGGCTCATCGGGCGGAAACTGCTCTGTCCTAAGAAAGGAATTGAGGAAGCTGAAATCCATGGGCTTCTCGCCCCAATAGATCTCGGGGTTCCATGCCCGAATCGCCAAGAAAATCAGCCAGACAAGCAGGAAGCAAGCCTCCCAACAAACCACCAGGCGGACATTTTTTTGAAGCCAACGAAGCATCTCCTCTCGCCGCGCCTGGAAGCAAAGAGCCGACAGGAGTGCCAAGATCGCCAGGATCGCCACGAGCCACGAAACCGTAAACTCCGTAAACCCAAGCATTCCCGTGACCCACACAAGATAGGCAAGGACAAATAGGCCCACGGTTTTGGAGGCCCCAAACCCCCGGTCCGGCAGGCTTCGAAACAGAGTGAAGACCAGCGGAAAAAAGAGCCACCCAATCCCCACAAAGAAGAGCCACCAAATGAGGGCCGCTCCAAGATGCCACCGCCCCGTGGCTGGAGGCCCGGAGATCCTTGGCAAAAGATCCAGCGCCGCCCCAAGATCGAGGTCGTCCATGGCCGGTCCCCGGGTCCGCAGGATCTCCTCGATCCGCTCCGCCCCCAGCTTTCCCCGGTTGCGGAAAACCAGCACCGTGGGGTGATCGTAGTTGATGAAGCTCTCGTCGGCATCCCAGTCGTCGATGCTCAACCCGAAAAGAGTGGGCGGCGAGCTGAATTTCTGTTCCAGCTCGTATCCCAGCTTCCCAGCAAAGAGCAGTTTGTACAAACGCGATGTCACGGGCCAGCGGCTCGGCCAACCGAGGATCGTCCCGTAGATCCTGTCGCTGGAAAGGAAAAAATAGTCATGCCCCGCCAGAAGCAGCGCCATTTTTTTTGTCTTGACAGGGGAATCAGGTTCGTAGCTCGGAATCTGCGCTGCCTGGAATGACGGGGCTTTTGGCAGCCGGTAGGGGAGAGTCTCATCCCAGTGCTCCTGCAAGATCCGGCTTCCATCCCGCGCCGTTTCCGCAAACCAGGCAGACGCCTGCACGTGGGTGTGGGGCTTCAATAAGATATTTGAATAAGCCGCTGAATATACAAGAGAATAGACCAAGACAACCCAAACTGCTCCACGCCCTGCTCGCGACATTTTCCTATCCCGCGAACGAACAAGATCCAAAAGGAGCTTCGCCCCCGCCAGACAGAAAAAGGGAAGGAGCGGCGCCAAATACCGAAGAAATTTGACCTTGAAACCGCCCACCAAATAGAGATTCGGAAGCAGCCAAGCCAACAAAATCAGCATCCCCCCCAAACTTCTCCACGGATCCCCGGCCTGCCCTCCGGACTCCCCAGCAAGAGCCTGTTCACCCGCCGTTTCATCCTCTTCTTGGGTTGTGTTCCGCTCCCGTCGCTCTCTCCGCGCCGCGCCAGTCGCCTCTTCTTCGCCGTCTTTCCGGTTTCCGGCCCCCAAGAACCCCTTCATCCTCCAGATCGCCGGAAGACCCCCGGGCAAGTTGGCGCCAAGTCCCGCCAGGGCCCGCCAAACCACGTAGGCTACGCCAGCCAGGCTGGCCAGACCCAACGGCGGACCCATCCCCCAAAGAAGCAATTGCCGGAGCTGATACAGATAGGGGGTCGTTTTCTCGTAAACCGCCACATAGATAGGCTGGCTGATGCCCCGGACCATGTTGGACTGTTCCCAAAAGTCCCGCAGGAACTGGTTGGAAAAGAGATTCCTCCCCACTTCCCCCCAGAAGTCTACCGTGAACCAGCCGTGGGCCGACTGCCAGAAGGTGCTCCAGGGAAGGGGGAAGGTGCGAAAAGCGTAGGGCTCGCACAAGAAAAACGTCCCGTATGCCAAAAGGAAAGCGGCCGCCAGGAAAGCCCAACTTCGATGGAAGAAGGCCCGTTTCTCGGCTAAGCTGACACCGTGAGCCACCACCAGAACCCCCAGGAGCGGCAGCGCTGACAGCTTCGTCGCCACGGCGGCTCCGATGGAAATACCGGCAATGATGTAGTCGATCAACCTTCCCCTCCGGGCCAACCTCAGGTGGAGCCAGACAGAAAAAGTCACGGCAAGGACCAGAGGCGAATCGACGGTGCAGAAATGGGAAAGCTCGATGTGAAGGACCGTCAAACCCAGCATCGCGGAGGCCAGCAACCCCGTTTGGGCATCAAACACCCGCTTTCCGAAGGAATAGACAAGAAGGATTGTCAAGAGAGCCGCCAAAGTCGCCAAAGCCCGGCCAATCAAGAAAAACGACCAGTACTCGGTCGCCTTTGGCCCCAGAATCGCCCTTGCGGCCGAGGCCGTCGCCCGCGTCAGGTAGAGGGGAAGCGAACCATAGGCGAAATTGCCGGGATCGAGCTGACTCCAGGACAATTTCTGGACCATACTCACCACGTGCCGTTCATCGGGATGGATGGGATGGCCGTCACCCCACCCGATTCCTACAAGCCGAAGCGCTGCCGCAAGAAGAAGGACAACGGGAATGCTGCGCGAAAATCTGAGCAGGCGAGCCATGGACATGGTCTCCGAAACAGTCTTGAAACTCTGGACGGCGGGGAATGGAGCTGAAAAAGGCGAGGGGCGGCGGCCGGATGGCCGGCGACGTGAGCGGACTCAACCCAAAAGAAACCTTCAGACGAACTTGATCCGGCTAGCAGCGAATGCCACCATCTTCAAGAGTAACCACCCGTGACGCCACCTTTGGATGTTGGTGGAACCGTAGGTCCGCTCCCGATATCGGACAGGCAAATCCACGATTCTCAGGTTCAATTTTGCCGCCCCGAAGAGCAAATCGAAGTCGCCGAAGGGATCGAAATCACCAAAATATGCTCGGTGGGCCGCAATCCGTTCGTAGTCCGCCCGCCACAAGACTTTCGTGCCGCACAAGGTATCCTTGATGGATTGGCCCAACAACCAGGAGAAAGCCAAGCTGAAAAACTTGTTTCCCAACAGGTTCAAGAAGCGCATGGCTCGCTCTTCCATGGGGTAGACGAGGCGCACGCCGTTGATGAACTCCCCCTTACCGGTGACCAGAGCTTCATAGAAGCGGGGAAGATCCTCGGGAGGCACGGTGAGGTCGGCATCCAAAATCATGAGGATATCCCCCCTTGCCTGAGAAAAGCCAAGGCGAACCGCATCCCCTTTCCCTTCGCCCTTCTGGCGAAAGAGTCTGGCATTCCTCTCCGGATGGGCTTTCATGACCCTCTCGATGGTCTGATAGGTGTCGTCGGTGGAATGGCCCTCCACGAACAGGAGCTCCGTGCCGCCGCCGAGTTCGGGAGTCTCCGCAAAGATTCTTTCAATGTTCCCCGCTTCATTGCGGGCCGCCACAACTACGGTCACCGTGGGCGGCTTGGGGGCGAGGAGGCGCTGACCGGCCGCGGGCCTGGCCACGAGGAAGTTGGTGAGCGCCGCCACGCGAAAGGGCCAGAGCTTGACCAGATACCGGTTTGCCAAAGTTCCAAGGAGAGGCACTTTCAAGGGCAAGAGGACCTCCTGGAAATGGCGCATGACTTCCAGGCCCGTGAGGGCGAAAAGGTTCGTCATGTCCTCGGGCGTCAGCCAGTTTTGGTAGAGGACCGGCTGAGCGAGGCCCAGCTTCTGTACGGCGAGAAGAGGCAACTCCCAAAGCCGCGAATAGAGGTTCACCACAACCCGCGTGTGGCTCTGGCAGACGGCGGAAACCCGCGCCAGGACTCGCTGCACGTCCCAAAGATCGTTCACCAAATCGGAGAGAATGATAAAATCGAACTTTCCGGAAAGCTCCAGGTCGTGGACATCCCCTTGAAGGAATTCGAGGGCTGGATGACGTTCCCTTGCCAGTGCGAGCATCTCCGGGGAGAAATCGACTCCCACGCCCCGGCTTGGCTGGAGACCGGCCAGAAGGTCTCCTGTTCCGCAGCCGAGCTCCAGGACGCGGCTGCCGGGAGGAACCAAAAACCGGTAGACCTCCAGCAACCTCCCATGGTAGGCCGCGGCAGCGCCCCGGCGGACTCGCCTTTCCCGCGCCGCCTTGTCCCACCGGACACGGCGCGAATGGCAATAAGTTTGCTTCGGCCCCACGAGTCCTTCTTCTCCTTGAGTCATGCCACCCTCACTCCCGCAATCACGGCCTGTTCCCATTCCCGTTTCTATTCCCGCCCGCGTCCAAGACGATCTCCACGGTCTTTGTTGCTAACCATCGGAACCCGTTTCCGTCCCGAAAGAGAACTCTACCTCGAAGTTTGCTAGAATCCCAATCGGAGTCCGCTCGCGTCAATCCCACTCGAACCCACTCAACGCCGTGAACAAAATCCCAGAGACAATCGGACCCTACCGCATTCTCGGGCCCCTTGGCCGCGGCGGCATGGGCGTCGTCTTCCGAGGCGAGCACGTGAGATCAGGCCTGTCCGTGGCCGTGAAGACCGTTCGCGTGCCGCGGCGGGGCCAACTGGCGTGCATCCGGCGGGAGATCCGGGCGCTGGCCCGCGTGCATCACCCGGATGTGGTGAGGATCGTCGATCACGGCCAACATGGCGGGCTTCCGTGGTACGCCATGGAGCTCTTGGAAGGCACGACTCTCAGGCGGTACACCAAGAAGATTCTCGAAGACGAGCCCACCGATTTTCTGCCGCCGGCGGAAGCTGTCGCCCTGGGGCCAGCGAAGGAGAAGTCTCCCCAGCCGGGGGAATGGTGGACCGATGTTCTGGGCTCTGACGGAGTGGATGGGTCGGCTCTCCTGGGGACTTCGGAGATTTTGGAGCACTTTCGCGAAGAGGCTCCTGGCCCGGAGCCGAAGCCGAGTAGCTCGGCGCTATTCCAGGCGAGCTCCGATCTCCTGGACAGCGCGGACTACGAGAACCTCATCCCCCCAGCGGTCCCTGAGGAGCGGCGGCTTCCGGCGGCGGGCGATCATTTGGAGCACCTGCTCCTCCTTGTGCGCCGCCTCTGTTCGCCGCTGGCCTTCCTCCACGGAGAGGGGATCGTCCACGGGGATCTGAAGCCGGAAAACATCCTTGTGAGAAAAAACGGGACTATCGTCCTTGTGGATTTTGGATTGATCCACCAGTTTAGCGGCCCGCGTGGCCGCGAAGCACTGGAGGTCTCCGACAGCCTGGTGGGCACGGTGGCGTACATGTCTCCGGAGCAAATCCGGCAAGACGTCGTCGATGCCCGCGCCGATCTCTACGCCCTTGGCTGTATCCTTTACGAATTGGTCACGGGAGAACGCCCCTTCCGCGGCCCCAGCGTCAAAGAGATCATGCGCGCCCACCTCTACGTGCCGCCGCGCTCCCCCTCCGAGCTCGTGGAAGCGCTCCCCGCGGCTCTGGAGACACTCATTCTTCGGCTGTTGGAAAAAGAGCCCTCAAAACGCCTCGGCCACGCCCATGATGTCGCCACAATCCTCGAATCCCTGGGCGTCACGTGCCCCCCGTCCGGGGACCGGCCCAGGCCCCGGGCCTACCTTTACCGCCCCAGCCTTGCCGGCAGAAGCACGGCCCTCCGGCGCCTTGGCGCGGAACTGGCGCGGACCCGGCAAGGTCGTGGCGGCGTGCTCATCATCGAGGGCGAAAGTGGCGTGGGAAAGACCCGGCTCGTCATGACTCTTGCCCAAAAGGCACGGCGCAAGAAACTGCGAGTCCTCAGCGGCGAATGCCATCCTTCGGCGGCCTCTGGCGGGCGCACACTCCGCTCCAGCAGCCCTCCGCTTCAAGCCTTTGCCCGTCCGCTGCGCGCCATCGCTGATCGCTGCCTGGAACTGGGACCCGCCGCGACCCGAAAGCTCCTGGGAAGGCGTGGGAAGGTCTTGGCCCTCTACGAGCAGTCCTTCGCTTCGCTCCCGGGCCTCGAGGAGTTCCCCTCTCCCCCTGAATTGCCGGCGGAAGCAGCTCAGGTGAGGCTCTTTACGTACCTTGTGGAGACATTTCACCGCATCGCCTACGATCAGCCCCTGCTCCTGGCTCTGGACGATCTCCAGTGGGCAGACGACCTGAGTCTCGAGTTCCTCCATCATCTGGCAAAGACCAACGATCTTGCGGACAAACCCGTTCTTCTCATCGGGACGTGTCGAAGCGAAGAGCTTGACGATTCCCTGGTGACTCTCTTGGAAACGCCGGGAATTCGGCGCCTTCACCTCCGGCACCTCGACGAGCGAGCCATTGGAAACATGGTGGGTGACATGCTAGCCATCAACCCACCGCCAGCGGAATTCGTCCGGTACCTGGCGCGCCAGAGTGGCGGCAACCCCTTCTTCGTGGCTGAGTATCTCCACGCTGCCGTGGATGAAGGGCTGCTTTTCCGGGACACCTCGGGCCGTTGGCAGGTGGCCCAGGAGCGGGATCAGAGGGCGACTCTCGCCGTTTATGCGGCGCTTCCGCTGCCACGATCTCTCAAGGACCTCATCGGGCGACGCCTCCAGCAGCTCAGCGAACGCCCGGCCCGCCTTCTGGAGTTCGCCGCGGCGGTGGGCCGCGAAATCGAGACAAACCTCCTGGGGCGGATAACCCGTTTCTCCAGGCCGGAGCTCGACGAAATCATGGACGAGCTCATCCAGCGCCAGCTCTTGGAAGAGAGCAGTCCCGAGCATTTCCGTTTCGTCCACGACCAGATCCGGGAGGCGACCTATCTGCGCATCGCCAATGCCACTCGGAAAAAGCTCCACTATAGAATCGCCACGACCCTGGAAGAAGCGTATGGAACGGTCATCGAACAACACCATGCGGCACTGGCACTCCATTGGAACCAGGCCGGAGAGACCCAGCGCGCCCTCCCCCATTATCTGGCAGCCGCCAGAGAAGCCGTCGTGCGAAATGCCCTGGGTGAGGCCGAACGCCTCTATCGAGCCTATCTAGCGCTGGCGCCGTCAGAATCTCGTTCCACCATCGACGGCCACCTGGAGCTGGCCCTCAAGGTTCTTCGGCTCCGCGGCCGGACCCGCCACGCCTTCGACGAACTTGCCAAGGCACTGGAAGCCGCCGTTCTCCTAGGTGACATCCCGGGCGAAGGCGAAGTCTACCAGGGACTGACAGGGCTCGCCCTGGACACCGGTCAGTTTCGGAAATCCCGCCAGTTTTGTGCCAGGGCCTTGGAGATCCACCGCTCTCTTGGCAATCGCAAGCAAGAGGGAATTGATCTCAAGAATCTTGCCGCCATCTACTGGCATCGCAGCAAGCTGGAGAAAGCCCGCCGAATCTCTCAAGCCGCGCTCCAGATCCAGCGAGGAATCGGGGACAAAAAAAGCGAAGGCGCAACCCTCAACAACCTGGCTGGCATCGAGTGGGCCCTGGGAAGACCGGAATGGGCCTGCACTCTCTTCGAGGAATCCCTCACCATCCACCGCAAGCTCGGGGACCGCCGAGGCGAGGCGACATGCCTCAACAACGTCGCCAGCATTCACTTCAGCCAGGGGCAGTTCTACCCGGCTCGACACAGCTACGAGCTCGCTCTACGTCTCAATCGGGAAGTGGGTGATCGGCGAAGCGAAGGCGTCGTCCTCAGCAATCTAGGCGAGCTCCAGTTAGGGCTCGGACACACGCCTCAAGCCGAACGCCTTTTCGACAGAGCCCTGGAGCTCCACCGCCAGACAGGAGACAAATTCGCCGAAGCGAGCACCCTCGCCCGCCTGGCCGCCCTCTACCGGGCCAAGCACGAAGACTACCCGCATGCCCGGCTCCTCATCAATAAGGCGGAGAAAATCTTCGACGAGCTGGGAAATCCCATCGGGCAGGCCGAGGTGCTCTGTGAACGTGGATATCTGGAAATCGCCGAAGGCCGCGATTCCAGCGGCCTTCTGATCCGAGCCGAAAAGCTGGCGAAAGAAGCCAAGGTAGGCCCACGCAGCGAGCTCTCCACGAACATCGAAAAACTCCGTCAGGCCATTGAGGGGTTCAAGGCCAGGTGACGATTCAACGTCGCACGAACCGCCGCAAGGACTGATAGCCCACCAGATTCTCCAGGGCGAACGCCTTGAGGTTCTCGCTGGGAATCCCCAAAGTCGTCGGACGGCAAATCCGGTCGCACTTGGCGCAGATGGGGTAATCTTCGAGCTTCCGTGTCACCATTTTGCCGCGAAGCCTTTGAAGCGGAGCTCCGTTCCAGATCTCCCAAATGCTCTGAGTCCGGAGGTCTCCCAAAGGCATTCCGCCGTACCAATCCTGGGGACAGGGATTGACCGCGCCGCTGTACTGGATCGTGAGGGAGTACCACAGGAAAGTGCAAGGCGTGAACCGGCCTAACCCGGTCTCCCCCACCTTTTTTTCCTGGATGTTCCCGGCCCAGTTGTGTGCCGCCTTGACGTAAAACTTGTCCAAAGACGCCCGCCGGAGCAGAGTTTCCAGTTCCCGTTTCACCCGTTTCTGGCGAGGGTTCAGCGGAGTGCCTTCAATGACTTGAAGGACGATGTAGGGCCGCCTCAGCCCACGTTGCCGCCGCCGCGCAAGCAGGGCTAATACCTTGCCAAGGGTCTCCTCGAATGTCGCCCCCTTGCGGGCCGCCTCATAACCTTCCTTGTCGTATCCATCAAAAGAAATCGACAAAAGATCCAGCCCGGAATCCAGCAACCCATCGATGTTGCCCGGCCGAAGCGGCGTGGCGTTGGTGTGAAGCCGAACCCGAACGCCCCTCTGCGCCGCGTATCGGGTCATCTCCGTGATGCGGCGGTGGAACAGGCTCTCGCCCCGGTGCGTCAGATTGATATCGTAAACCTTCCCCTGGACCTCGTCGAGGATCTTCGCAAAAAGATCGAACTCCATGAACCCGCGCTTCTGCCAGTCATCCTCGCTCTGCGGGCAAAGAGGACAACGTAGGTTGCACAAATTGGTGGGCTCAATCCAAAGGCGTAGCGGGTAGTAGGGCAACCGCGTTTTCCGGGTCCGGTAAGCCCAGAAGATCTGGGCCATTCTCGTGATTTTTTCCCCTCGCCTCATCCCATCGTTCCTTCCCGCTTCGCCATGGCCGAAGCCGCTGCTTTCTCCCGCGCCTCCCTCTCTACGGGAGTCTCCTGACGGAATGCGTAGACGAAGCCGCCAACAATCCCGAAGGCGAGAATCATGGCGAAACTCGTCGCGGCGAAGGCCACGGCCTCCTCCGAAGTCCGGCCCATGAGCTGAAAAAAGACCACGTTCCCGCCCTCCCGAAGCCCCATCCCGGAAAAGGTCACCGGCAACATCAAAAGAACACTCATCATGGGAACCATGACGAAATAGAAGTCCGCCCCCAGAGGGACCCCCAACGCCAGCCCAATGAAATAATAGTGGAGAACATAGTTCACCTGGAGCAGGGCCCCAAGGAAAAGGGCCCAAGCAAACGGCTTCGGAGAACTGGCATAAAGAGTCAGGGAATTGTGGAACTCCCCCACGAACTTCGAAAGCTTCCGGAGGGGTCCCACCGACAAGATTTTCTGCAAAACTCCCACAAGGCAAGGCACAAAAAGCGAGGCCGCACCCAAAGACATGGCCAACAACAACCCGGCAACCCCCAGCGTTACGCGCTGCTTTCCGGGAAACTCAAACCCCAGGGCCAGGGCACCCAGTGCCAGAAGAAGCAAAGTAAACAATCCAGAAACCCGCTCCACGACAATCACACCGAAAGGCCGGGCCACCGACTCGCCCTTCTTCCGAGTGTCCAGCCCCCGCACCAAATCACCACCCACGCGAGTGGGCAGAAACAGATTGAAAAACCCGCCCACCAGATAGGACTGTACCAGCGGCCACAACCGGCAGTCGATCCCCTGCACCCTCAAAAGCACCCGCCAACGCGCCGCCGACAAGTAGAGGCCCACGAAATGGAGGCTCACCGACACCGCCAGAGGCACCCAACGAAGTTCCGCCAAGAGCGCCAGAATCCGACCCGGATCCTGCACCTGCACCAGCAGCACAAAACTGATGAGCAGCCCACTGCCAAGAATCTTCACACCCAACTTCTTCATCCGTCCATCCCTTGACCGCTTCCGGTACTACAAGCTAGAGAACGAACCGCCGCGGCACCTTGTACGCCGAGAGCCGACGGCGGCACCAGCTCGCCAGTTCCCGCTCCGACACACTGATCCCCGGTTCCAGCTCCAGGTGAGCCTCCAGTTGGTCTCCGTAAACCGGGTCGGAAACCGAACGGATTTTCACCGAGACAACCGCCGGATGCCCGGCCAGGACGCGCTCCAGCTCGGCAGGATAGACATTGAACTCCCCGACAATGGCCAAGGGCAACGCCCTGCCAGTCAAGAAAAGATAGCCATCCTCCCCCAGATATCCCAAGTCCCGCGTCCGGAGCCAGCCATTTTTCAGGAAACGGGCGGTCAGCTCCGGGGCATCGTGATAACCGGCCATGACCGATGGGCCATGAACAAGAATCTCTCCCACTTTCCCGGGCCCAAGGCGCTCTTCGAATGTCCCTACGGCGACTTCGACACCGGGCAGCGGGAGGCCCACCGACCCCGGCCGGTTCGACTGGGCGTCCCGGTTGACACTGACAACGGGGGAATTCTCCGTAAGACCGTATCCCTCCAAGACCGTCACGCCGCAGGCGTGGCCAACGCTCACCGCAAGTTCCCTTGGGAGCGCCGCGCCACCGGCGGTGATGTTTCTTACGGAACGAACGGCATCGGAACCCAACGATCCATCACCCAACATCTGAGCCAACATCGCCGGGACCGCTGGAAAGATCGTGACTCCCTTGGAAGCCAAGATCTGGGCAGCGGTGGACGGAGCAAAACGTTCCAGGAGAACGCTGGTTCCACCGGCCAGCAATGGAGTGATGAGGCAAGTCATGGTGCCAAATCCGTGAAACAGCGGCAAGAAGGCGGCGACCCGGTCTTCCGGCACCACTTGCCACGTCTCCACGCAGGCCCGGGCGTTGGCCGCTAGGGAACCATGAGTCAGGATCGCCGCACGCAAATATCCGTCATAGGCGGCCGTGAAGGCGAAGACGGCGGGATCGTCCGGATCCCTAGAAGCAGGACCGGATAGCGAAGATCCCGCCAGATCAGGAAATGTGCCAGTCTCAGGCGATGCCTCTACCAGGCGGATTTTCCCTTCCTCGGCGGTCTCTCCTAAAAGGCGGCCCATTCGGCCATCCACCAACTGGAGCCCTATCCCGGCCTCCAGTGCGAGCTCCCGCCATTCCGGGGGCCGGAGCAACGGGCTCAAGGGAACCGCCACTCCCCCGGCGGCGAGAATCCCGAAATAGGCGGCGACGAAAGCCGGACCATTGGGAAGGCAAAGACCCACCCGGCCACCCTCCTCCAGCCCCAAACGCCCAAGCCCGGAAGCGACTTCCAGGACCCGGTCCAGAAGCTCCTGGCGACCCATGGAAAAGTCCCGACCCATCAACGCCGGCTCCCACGAGCCAACATTTCTTTTTCCCAGCACCAGCTCCACCAAATTCATCGAACTTTCCATTCCTTTCTTCGAACTCTACCCTCACAGCAATAGCACCTTGTTCCACCACACCGTAAATCCGGATTCCTCACCGCGGAGCGTCGCAAGGTACCGGAAACCCCTCGCTACCCCGCAGCGCTCCAACCCTTCCTGGCTCTCCCCCGAAAGACCCACCCCACGAGTCCATCCCCGGTTCCAAGTCCAGAACGGAGATTCGCCGCGAACGCCATCCATGCCCCGCGGAGCACAGGATTGCCCGGAGAGCCGAGAGGTCGGAGAGCTGGAGGATGGCCAAGCGCATGGCGCGACGGGCGGCCGTGCCTACCGCCATGCAGCCCACGCCACCTGGGACCTTTTTGACGACGGATAGGCTGGAATGCTAGCTATTGGCTCACCTTACCACCGACAACAAGAAAACCAGTGGGGAGAAAACCGGGCGAAAGCGCCTGGGAATCCCTGTCAAAGGAGCACTCGACCATGAAAGAGATCATCGGACAGGCAACCTCCCTCGCGGCGCTCGTGGAGTACCAGGAAGGCTCCGTGGTGAGCCGCCAGGTGGTGAAGCAAAAAACTGGAAACGTGACGTTGTTTGCCTTCGCCCAGGGGCAGGAGCTGAGCGAACATACGGCACCGTTTGATGCCCTAGTCATTGTGTTGGAGGGGGAGGGCGAGGTGATCGTCTCAGGGAAGCCCATGACCCTCCGCGCCGGAGACGCGACCCTCATGCCGGCGGACGAGCCCCACGCGTTGAAAGCCCATCAACGATTCAAGATGCTCCTTGTGATGATCCGGAGCTAGGCCCGGGAAACTTTTCCTTCTTTGCGAGGGCTTCCTTCTCCCGCTTCTGGCGGGGCTTTGGCCTGCACCACCAGCCCCACATCGGGAGTGGTCATCGTTTCTTATTGGATGGCCGAAACGATGGACGAGGCCGGTGGAAACGATGACCGAGGCCCCCCACATCTTTATGCCGTGCGCTTCTTTTCGGGCCATGGCCCGGTTCGTCAATACCCGGCGGCCTGGCCGTCCTTTCTGGATTCGGAGGCTCCATAGTAGACGTCTTGTTCGGCATCGTAGAGGATTGCCTGGTATCCTCCGTAGGTGCCGACGGCCCAGCCCACCTGGTGGCCTTTTTGAACGAGTTCGCGGATGGATTCGTAGGGAATTCCGGTTTCCAGAACGAGCCGTCCTCCATCCGTCATGACCTCCCCCGTGGGCTGCGAGGAACCCTGGTGAAGGATCCTCGGCGCGTCGCCAGCCTCCTGGAGGTTCATCCCGAAATCCAGCCAGTGGATGAGGATCTGGGCGTGGGCCTGGGGCTGGGTGGCGCCGCCCATGACGCCGAAGCTCATGAGAGGTTTTCCATCCCTGGTGACGAAGGCCGGAATGATGGTGTGGAAGGGGCGTTTTTTCGGCGCGTAGACGTTGGCGTGCCCTTCCTCCAGGGTGAAGAGCTCGCCTCGGTCCTGCAAGATGAAGCCCAGGCCATCGGGGGTCATTCCGGACCCCATTCCCCGGTAGTTGGACTGGATGAGGGAGACCATGTTCCGCTGGTTGTCAGCCACGGTGAGATAGATAGTATCCCCTTGGTCCAGGGCGGGGTTTCCGGAATCGTATCGTCTGGCGGCGCGGTGGGGATCGATGAGTTTCCGGCGGCGGGCCGCGTATTCCTTGGAGATCAGACCCTGAATGGGAAGATTGGCGAAATCGGGATCGGCGTACCACCTGGCGCGGTCCTCGAAGACCAGCTTCTTGGCTTCCACGAAACGGTGGATGTAGTCCGCGCTCCCGAATCCCATAGCAGCAAGATCGAAGCCCTCCAAGATGTTCAGGATCTGGAGTGCGGCGATCCCCTGACCGTTGGGCGGCAATTCCCAGAGCGTGACACCGCGGTAATCGACGCCCAGCGGCTCCACCCATTCCGAGCGGTGGCTCGCCAGGTCTTCATAACTCAGAAATCCGCCATTTCGCTTCATATAGGCGGCGATGGTTTTCGCAATCTCCCCTTTGTAGAAAGCGTCCCGCCCGCCGGAGGCTATCTTGCGAAGGGTGGAGGCCAGGGCGGGGTTCTTGAAGATCTCACCCTTCCGGGGAGCCCTGCCGTCGATGGTGAAAATCTCCAGGAAGCCGGGCCACTTCCGTAGAATCGGGACGCTTCGATCCCAGTAGTAGGCGATAAGCTCGGTGACCGGGAAGCCCTCTTCGGCGTAGCGAATAGCGGGCTCCAGGATCCGGGACATGGGCAACTTACCGAAACGCCGGTGGAGCTCGAACCAGCCATCGACGGCGCCGGGAACGGTGACGGGCAGCGGCCCGTAGGGTGGAATCTTCTCGAGGCCTCGTCTTTTCAGTTCGGCCAGGGAAAGGGAGGCTGGGGAGCGACCGCTGGCATTGAGGCCGTAGAGCTTCTTCGAACCATCGTGCCAGACGATGGCGAAAAGATCACCGCCCAGGCCGCAGCCCGTCGGCTCCATGAGCGCCAGAACCGCGTTGGCGGCGATGGCCGCGTCGATGGCATTGCCACCGGACTTGAGGATATCCAAGGCCACCTGCGTGGCCAGCGGCTGGCTGGTGGCGGCCATTCCATGCCTGGCCAAGACCTCCGAGCGCGTAGCAAAGGGGCGGCCGGTGATCCGATCCGCGGCCTTGGGCGCCACGGACCCGCCCAGTTCCAGGAGTAAGCCCGTCACCAAGGCCGGCAGGCCAAAACGGCCATGGCGAAACGGGGCCGGGAGACGAAAAAGCGGCAACGTGGCGATCTTCACGGTGGAACTCTCCTTGGAGGCTCAGGGTCTCCACTTATTCCGACAGATAACCGACGGATCGTAACGCATCGAGCTGTTCTTGGGAAGCCGCCCAGTCAGCCCCCTTTCCCGGAACACTCGCTCCGGCGGCGTAACCCTCAAGCCAGTGGAGAAGGCGTTGCTCCGCCTCTCCCCTTGGCTCCTGGCAATTCAATTCCCCGGGATCGCTGGCTAAGTCGCAAACCCGCGGCCGGCCTTCAGGACCCAGGATCAGCTTCTTCCACCGATCTCGAACGGCAAAAACCGGACGGGAAAATCCCTTCTGGCCGGCAATCAGGTGAACGGGACCGGATCGCTCCTCGGAGACAGCCAGCTCCACGGGGCCGGCTTCCAAGGGTGGCGGAGCGCCAGAGGGCAGAGCAATTTCCGCCCACCGAAGGAGCGTCGAGAATAGCCCACGCGGCTCTCGAAGCCCGGCCTCCAACCTTCGCGATTCCCCTTCCATCGACTGAACTCTGGATGAATAAGTGGCCAACGCGCCCCCGATGAGCTCCTGGTGCAGATAAAAAGCGTGGGCGATTGCCCCGTCGTGCTCGCCGAACAGCTCGCCGTGATCACTGACCAGGGCGATGCGATAGGGCCGGCCGGTTCGTGCCTTCTCCATCGCCTCCACCAGGCGTCCCACCTGACGATCCAAGGTGGCCAACTCTCCTCGGTATCTCCGGCGCCATTCGTCCAACAGCTCCCGCGTCAACGGCACAGCCATCTCATCGCTGTACCATGGCTCCGGAAGAGTTTTCCTGGAAGCGCCGAACTGCCGCCGGAACTCCGGTGGCGGCGCGTAGGGCTGGTGGGCTTCGAAAAGATGCACGAAGAGGAAAAGTGGCTGATGAGATCTCCGCCCAAGCTCGTCCAGGGCAAAGGAAAGGGGCTCCTGTCCACTGCCGGGCCCAGCGATAAATTCGTGATAGAGATCAAAGCCCACCTGAAATCCGTATTGGAAATTCAGGATCTCAGCTCCTGAAATCCCCACGGTCCGGTAACCGGCGCGGGAGAAGATCTTCGCCAGGGTCTCCGCCGTCTCCGGGATGGCCCCCTGCTGAAACCCGATACCGTGAACCATGGGACGGCTTCCCAACATCAGGCTTCCATGGGAGGGCAAGGTCCAGGGGGAGGCGGTGACGACATCCGCGTACTGGGTGCCTCGCCGAAAAAGGCGGTCGAGGTTGGGCGTCCATGCGTCGGGGTCGCCGTAGGCGCCAAGATATCCGGCCCGGACGGTGTCCAGGGAAACCAGGAGGATATCGGGCTTCCGCGCCAGGCGCTCCGGGAAAACCACGACGGAGCCGCTCACGGCCATCAGGCTCGACGGATCGCCCAAAATCTCCAAGGAGAGGACTCCCGATGCTCCACAATCCTTCGGCAAGGCCACGTCGATCTCTTCCCAGCCGCCACCCGGCGGCGGCCGAATGCGAAAAACCTCCCGGGCGCACTCTTCGCCGGCCCAGCGCAGGACAAGCTCCACGGGACTGCCCGTCAGCCCCCCCGTGGTCATCCGAAACCTGCTACCGGCAACCCGCGCAAGTTCCCAGCGCCAGCGCGTCCCGGGAACGGCCGGTACCGAGGGCCGGATCCCACCGCGCCAGGCGGCCCACCGCGATTTCATGCCCCATTCCCCTCCCACAACTCGCTTGAGGATCGACCCATCGCCGCCAATCTCCAAGCGGCGCCAGCGAACTGAAAGAGAGCGAGGATCCCCTTCTCCACGGCTCTCTCGCGGCGATGCCGCATCTTGAGCACGAAAGGTGATCCGGTGCCAGCCGACCGTCAACAGCCGGGAAGGAAGCCTCCAGGTCACGCGATTCCAGCGAAGCTCCAGCGGCACCGTCCCCACGGGCTCACCATCCAAAAGAAGCTCCAAGGGCTGGGGCAGGGGAAGCCCGGCGTACGGCTGCACCTCGCCTCGCACTCTCACTGGGCGCCGGGCCGTCTCTCCAATCCAAAGATGGATCTGCCCCTCCCTTCTCACCATCCAGCGCCATTCCCCCTCCCGGCCACGCTCCAAGAGGTCGAACCCTTGGCCCAAGGCGCCAATCACTTTTGGAATGCCTTCCAGCCGGCCGGGAAGCAGGGCCGGCGTCTCGGTTTCGCCGCCTCCGCAGAAAACGGCTCCCAAGAGAAGCAATGAACACAACGCGAAGCGACATCGGCAAAAAAAACTGGCTCGGCGGCCAAGGGCACGGAACATACCGGTTCCTCCCCGCTCTTCACGCGTTTTGAGAAGTCTCTGGAGCTCGGATGAAGGCTTCCTGAGCAGTTCTTCCACCAGATCCGAAAAAGCGACGAATTCCCGCCTCTCGACACCGGGCATCCTTCCGGCCCAGCTCCACCAGCGCGGCAGCGAACTCCCCGTCAAACAAAACATAGGAAGCGAGATCCGAGTCCAGGGCATTCACGGAGCTCGACATCCTGCGAAGCAGCCACCGAGTCCAGTATCCCACGCGCCAGCGGCCCAGGTTTTTCGCCAGGTGCTCCGCCGCCATCACCCCGATATCCACCGACGGCGAAAAGAAGAGCGTCTCGATCTTGTGGTAGCGGCTGCCCCGGGTCTCGACGAAGACTTTCTGCAACCGCTCGAACTGGTCCGGAGCCAAAGTCTTTTCCAGAGTCTCCACCAGGCGGTTGATGCGGCGGAGGGTCTGGAGATCGTGGACAATGGGATCCAGGAGAAGCGCGTCGAGCACTTTCCCCAGAAGAAAAACGGGGTCGGGATAGGATTCGGCAAAGCCGGTGAGAGTTTCCTCCATTCCCTTGAGGTCGGGAGTCTCCACCGACCGCGCCGAAGAATCGTGGCGGAGAGAGACGACGATGAGCCGCTTCGCTCCGGACCTGAGAGCGGGAGAAATCGGCGTGTTGAATCGCAGCCCGCCGTCGCAATAGTAGAATGCGCCGACCTTCCGCGCCGGGAAGAGCACGGGGATTGCCGCCGAAGCCAGCACCTGATCGATGCCGATCTTCTGCTGGAATGCCTCCCGCGTGGGATCTCTTGACGGCCGATAGACGACTCCGGGCGCAAGCTCCGCGAAAACCGTCGTGCCACCGCTGCTCAGATGAAGGGCCGCCACAAAAAGAGCCTGCGCGGCGCCCGAATCGATGTTTTCCCGAAGCCGGTCCCAGAGAATCGCTTTCTTTAGAATCCGTTCCAAGGGCTCGGCATCGAGGATGGAACGGCCTAGGGTCCGCTTGTCCCGGCGCCCCGAGAAACGAGATGCCTGACGGCGCAACCAATCTCCTCCACGAAACCACTGCAGAATGACCAGAGGATCGACTCGCAGGAACTCCTCCATCTCCAGGCTAGACCAGAGGCGAACAAGCTCGGCCACGCCAAGATCCCCTCGATCCGCGCGGGAGGCCAGAAATGTGCCGTTGATGGCTCCCACACTGGTGCCGGCGAACATCCGCCAAGGGGGGGGATCTTTCTCTTCAAGGCCGAGGATTTCCACGATCCCCGCCACGAGCCCCGCTTCGTAAGCACCCCGAGCACCGCCCCCGGACAAGACCAAAGCCGTTCGGTCGGAACCGTTTTGCCCCATCTTGCGACCCCTCTCTCTAGGTAAGGTGGTTGTTCTCTTTTTGGGTTGGGTTCCGCTCCCATCGGCGGCAGTCCGTCCGCCGCTACTCGCCTCTCACCGCCGCCATTGGAAGTGAGCCAACCATCACCAAGGATTCCGGCAGGGCCGGCCCTGGCGATAAAGCCCAAGATTCTTCTGAAGCCGATGGATCAAACCGGGGGATGCCGTTTCCTTTCCTTTCTCCAAAAGCTCGGTCTGCAAGGAGACCGCTTTCTCCATCTGCCCGGATTCCGCCAAGGCCATGGCCAGAATCTCGGCATGGTTCACCGTCTGAAAGGCATTGTAAAGGCTGCTGGCCAGTTTCAAGGCGAGGCCGCCGTCCCGGATCCCGTCGTCGGGGGACGCGGCAAGGATCCGAGCCTCCGCCGCCGCCAAACGGGGTTCTTCGGGGGCGAACGCCCGGGCGATCTTTAACCAGCGAAGCGCTTCGGCGTCGCGGCCCAGCTTGGACAAAGCCGCCGCGAGAGTGACGCGGGCCGGAACGTCCTCGGGACTGAAGTCCACCACCTTGCGGTACTCTTCCACCGCATCTTCCAACCGGCCCTGCCGCTCCAAGACACGGGCAAGACTCCAGTGGGCTTTCTTGTCCCCCGGCTTGAGGTCCAGCGATGCCCGAAAATGGTCCACGGAGCCTTGATAGTCCCCGGCTTCCGCCACCAGACGGCCCAGGTTGAAGTGCGCGGTTGCCTGAGCCTCGGGATTCTTGGAGGATTCCACGATCTCCCCGTAGATCTTCAGGACGTCGTCCCGCTGTCCCAAGTGGAGTAATACGAGAGCCAGGTCGAACCGTGCCCTGGAATCGGCCGGCCGTTCTCTGAGATCCCGCCGAAGCTCCGTCTCTAGCAGATTCAATCCGGCCCGGGCGGCCTCCCCCTTTCCCAGGGCGACGACAATCTCCTGGATACTCCGGCGTTGTCGAAGCCAGGGGGAAGCCTGCTCCAAAAGCCTTCCAAACCATCTTTCAGCCTCCTTCGTTCGATTCAAAGCACGAAGAAGGTCCGAAAGCTCCAGCACAATCTCCGGATTCTCCGGATCCAACTCCGCCGCACGCAAAAAATGGTCCACAGCCTCCCGGGGCCGGTGGAGCTTCCACAGGATCTCGCCCGCCCGACGGTGTGCTTCAGGATCAGCTTCGTGAAGCTCAAGAGCCTTGTTATATCTGGAGAGAGCATCCTTATTTTTTCCGTAGCTCAAGGCGTAAGCCCCAAGATTCGCCTGGGCCATGGCCGCCAGTTCGGGGTCGGGCTTGAGCTCCAGGAGCTTCACGTATTGCCTGGCGGCATCCTGATGCCGCCCGAGGCCGGCATAGACGAAAGCCAAGTCGTGGCGGGCAGCCGGGTTCTCCGGATCATTTTGGACCGCTTTTTCGAAGAGCTTCAGGGCCTCCTTGTATCGTTTTTGGTCCAGGAACCTCCGCCCTTGGGAAAGGATGGGTGAGACGCCCCTGGTGAGCTCCCGCACCGCTGCGATATGGGGATCCTTGAACTCCACCAGTGTGCGCCCATGGAGCTTCAGGTGTTCTTCGGCCTTGGCCTCCTGGCCCAGCCGCCGGTAGGCCATACTCAGGGGATAGTGAATCGCCGTGGCCTCGGGCTGAAGCTTCAGGGCCTCCTCGAACCGGTCGGCGGCGGCGGAGTATCGGCCCTCCACCGACTCGATCTTCCCAAGCCCGACCAAAGCTGCAGCCGTGTCAGGTTTCAGATCCAGGACCCGTTGAAAAAAGTGGCGGGCCTTTGCCGAACGGCCCAGCTCCGCCAGGGCCTCCGCCTCCAGAAGGAGAGCAGGCAGATCCTTGGGTTCCCGCGAAAGAGCGCGCTCACTCTGGACGACGGTCTCCTCCAACCGCCCGCGTTCCCGAGAGAGGCGGGCCAAATAATAGGGCCATAGAAATGCCTCCGGCTGGAGCCGCAGAGCATTCCGATAACAGACGGCAGCGCTGTCCAGGACCTCGTATGCATGGTAGAGCATCCCCATTTGCCCGATCACCTGGCCCGCTTCCGCCGGATCGGCATCCTTCCGCTGCAGCATGCTCTGGAGCAACTCCCACTGCCTCTCGAATTGTTCCACCGCCACATCTTCCAGGCCATCCAAGTCGGGCCTTGGTATCGGCTCTAGATCAGCCATGCCAGCAGGAGTGGGAAGAGGAGGCTCTTTCGGGGTTTCCTCGGGCCGCGGCGTGGCCAAAGATCCGAAAGATCTCTCTTCTCCAACGGAAGGTGTCCCTTCTCTTGCCCGTTGATTCTCCTGTCCCGTAGTCGGCTCGCCGGGCTGGTCACTGGTCGTGCAGGCCGCCAAATAGACCAGGGCCACCGCCAAACAGGCAACTTCGGGGATCCACCAAAGGCCACCCCTTTCACTTTTCACCACGGCAACACCTCTTCCCGCTCCCCTTGAGCAAAATATGGTAGGCACCGCTCCCGAGGCCAACCCATTCTTCCCATGTCAGGTCCGGCCACCGAACGCGGACCTTTTCCACGGCTCCACCTTTTCCCAGCCCCACCACAACCCGCGGGTCCCTGGAAGAACAGTAGCTTCCACCAACTCTGACCCGCCGCCAGAGCGGAGGGGCGCCCTTCCTAAAAACGCCGAGCCTCGCCCCGATTGGCACGCGGCCAGGGCGCCCTTCCAACAGACGAAACCCGATCCATAGGTTCCGGTTTCCCAGTTGGTTCAAGAGCAAGCGCACCGGCCCCGCATTGTTGGCAATCAACACATCGACATCCCCATCGTTGTCAACATCGCCAAACGCGGCGCCGCGGCTCACGTCCGACAACCGAAAAGCAGGTCCCGCGCGGCGGCTCACATCCTTGAAACGCCCGTTTCCAAGATTCCGGTAGAGCTGGTTCACCTCGTGAAGTGGATAGGGGTCTCCCTTTTCCACCAGCTCGCGGATCACGCCCACAGCCCCGTTGGCCACCAACAGATCCAGCAGCGAATCGTTGTCGTAGTCGAACCATGCCACCCCAAAACCGGTCCGTGTCAAGCTACCCGCGGCCAACCCCGAAAGAGCCGTCCGGTCCTCGAAAAAACCGGCGCCATTGTTGACGTAAAGAGTATTTGTCTCCCGGGCCCAGTGGGTCATGAAGAGATCTTCGTCGCCATCGCCGTCAAAATCCCCGGCATCGACTCCCATGCTCGATTCGGCTTCACCGTCGGCATTAAAGGCACACCCGGTTTCAAGCGCCCTCTCCCTGAAGCTGCCGTCTCTTTGGTTGATCCACAAGAAGTTGGGAGTGTTGTCGTTGGCCACGTAGAGATCGGGCCACCCATCATCGTTGGCATCGACAGTCAAGACACCCAACCCCTTGCCCCGGGCGCCACCGACCCGGCTTGCGGCAGAGACGTCCTCGAACCGTCCAGCCCCCAGGTTCCGAAAAAGAGCGTCGCCCACCGCTTGGTAGTTGTTGGGGGAACAATAGCTTCGAGCGCCCCAGGAGGTGCGGCAGACCTGCCTCTCGTCGGGCCGGTAGCGAACGTAGTTGGCGACGTACAGATCCAGGTCGCCGTCTCGATCCATGTCAAAAAAGACCGCGCTGGCGCTCCACCGTGGATCATCGACTCCAGCCTCGGCTGTCACATCGCGAAACGTCCCGTCGCCGTTGTTCCTGAAAAGTTGATTGGGCCCGTCATTGGTCACGTAAAGATCCAGCCACCCATCGTTGTCGATGTCACCCACGGCAACCCCCATCCCGTAGCCCGTCGCCATGATCCCGCTCTCTCTTGTCACATCGGTAAACTTTAGAAGGGTCGTTCCATCCGTCTCGACTCGAAGGTCGTTGCGAAACAGTCGATCCCGGGGCGGCAATTCCCCCTTGGGCGGAATCCTTGCATCCGCGTAACTCTTCTTCTCCCCCAGGATGTTCCCCTGGACCAGGTAAACGTCCAGGTCGCCGTCCTTGTCATAGTCGAATAAGGCAGCACCGGCACCCATATTCTCATTGAAATAGGATTCTCCGGACATCCCGTTGAAGTGGACGAAATCGAGCCCGACCGCGGCCGCCTTTTCCAGAAACCACGGACCTCCTCCTTGATCCCGCCCAATCTTCGTGTCATCCAAGAAAGACGTGGCTCCGCCGCCACCTGCAGTCCTGTCATTTTTCCTTGCCTCAGGATAGTTCAGAGCCTCTCCGCCACCCTCCAGATCCACCTTCTCTTTGGAGCAGCCATTCAAACCGCATCCCACACCGCCGGACAATACCAGCACCAAGAGGGTCAGGCCCCCTCGCCAACGGATCGCCGTCTGCCTTTCCTTCATCGAAGCCTCCTGGCCTTGCGAATTGGACTCGACTCAAGGAATAATCCAACTCTGATGCCGGTCTGACAAGACCACTTCTTGAGCCAGCCTGGCAAGACCAGGTAGAAAATCCATACTTCGGGCTCGGGAAAGAGCACGCTCCTGAACCTCATCGGCGGCCTCGATCACCCCGCCTCTGGCAAGCTCGTCGTCGCCGGGCAAGACCTGGGCAGCCTCAGTCAGGGAGATCTTAGCCGCTGGCGTGCTCGGAATGTGGCTTCATTTTTCAACTGTACAATCTGATTCCCGTTCTCAGCGCTTGGCGCAACGTGGAGCTCCCGCTCTTATTGACTCGACTCGGGGCTGGGGAGCGGCGCCAACGGGCCGAGCTCGCCCTTGACCTTGTGGGGCTTGGAGACAGAAAAAAACACCGGCCCAGTCAGCTTTCCGGTGGCCAGGAACAAAGAGTCGCCATCGCCAGGGCGATTGTCACCGATCCAAAGCTTTTGGTGGCGGACGAGCCCACCGGGGACTTGGACCGGGCGACGGGCGACGAGATCGGGACCTATCAAATCCCCGCGTTTTTGCTTTACACTCTGCGGCGCCGCCCTGGTGGCACCGGCATCTTGCCGGTGGCCGGCTGGACGGGATTGACGGAATTGAACGGTGGGTTCCTTTCGTGCGTGGACTTGTCAACCGGATCTGATAGGTCCCACGAGATCCTTTCCCTTCTGCGCCGCCTCAACACGGAGCAGGGGAAGAGCATCATCATGGTGACCCACGATCCCCACGGAGCGGCACAGGCAGACCGCGTGCTCTATCTTGACAGCGGCCGGCTCGTCGGGGAGCCCGAAGAATGAAGACCATCCCTTTGAGCTATCGGTCAAAGATTCTCTCCCTGCCCGGCGTCGAGCAGATCTCGGCAGCCGTCTGGTTCGGCGGAGTCTACAAGGAGCCGGAGAACTTCTTCTCCAGGATCGCCGTGGAAGTTGAACCGTTCTTGGAGATGTACCCGGAGTATCGGCTCACGCCCAAAGAGAAAAGTGACTTTCTCCGGGAAAAGGGCTCCTGCATCGTGGGGGAAGGCACGGCAAAAGCCTATGGGATGGCGCTCGGCCAGACCGTCCAGCTTCGTGGAGACATCTTTCCCGGCGCATGGGACTTCACCATCCGCGGCATTTATACGACGGATCAGGAAGGCGTCGATAACACACAGATGTTCTTCCACTGGAGTGCCCTCAACGAACGCATCAAAGCCCAGATTGCCGAGATGACCGATTTTGTGGGGTGGTACTGGGTCAAGATCGCCGATCCCGGGAAAGCCGCTGAAATCTCCAGGCAGATCGACGACAACTTTGAGAACTCCAGCGCGCAAACCCGCACGGAAACGGAGGAGGCGTTCCTTCTGGGCTTCATTTCCATGATGGGCAATATCCAGTTCCTGTTGACTGTCATCGGGATCGCCGTTTTCGCCGCCATGACCATGGTAGCCATGAACACGATGATGATGTCGGCTAGAGAGCGGACGAATGAAATCGGAGTCCTCAAATCAATCGGCTTTACTGGTACGAGCATCACGGGGCTCATCCTTGCCGAGGCCCTCTGGATCTCCGGGATGGGTTACGTTTTGGGAACGGTGGGAAGCCTGGGGCTGGAATCAGCTCTACGACCCCTCCTCTCCGCCGTCGCACCCACCTTCTACATCCCCTTCCGCGCACGGGCGTTAGGCTTTGGCATCGCGCTCCTTATCGGGCTTGCCAGCGGCCTTCTTCCGGCAATTCGGGCCTCTAGGCTCAAGCCTGTGGACGCACTACGCACCGTGCAATGAGGTGAAAGAGAATGTCCCTTCCCATCGCTTACAGCCTGCTCAATCTGCGAGAACGCTCCACGGGCTCCATCATGACCGTGGGCGGAATTTCTCTGGTTGTCGCTACTTTTATCCTCATCTTGGCCCTTGCCGACGGATTTACGAGGGTCCTGGCCAAAACCGGGTCGGAACGGAACGCCATCCTCCTCCGGGAAGGTTCGACCGCGGAACTCAACAGCTATATCAGCCGGAACCAGGCACGCCTCATCGCCGCCAGATCCGAGAACTTTACGGAAGTCTCAGCCAAGGGGCAGCCCCTTATCAGCCCTGAAATGCTGGTGATCATCAGCCAGCCGAAGAAAGGGGCTCCCAACCAGCCGGCCAACGTCAACGTGAGGGCTGTTTCTCCGCTCGCCAACGAGGTAAGGCCCGCCCTCAAGGTTACCAGCGGCCGCTGGTTCGAGCCGGGAAAAGGCGAGATCGTCGCTGGCTCCGCGCTGAGCCGCCGAGTGGCGGACCTGGAGCTGAACGGGACCATCCACTTCGCCAAACGGGATTGGAAGGTCGTGGGCATCTTCGAGGCCGGCGGAAGCTCGTTCGAATCGGAAATCATGGGTGATATCGAAGAGCTCCAGAATGCCTTCAACCGCGGTGACGGCTTCCAGTCCATGACCCTCCGCCTCAAACGGCTCGGAGATCTCGAAGCTCTCAAGGCGGAACTCCAGAAGGAAAAAGAGCTCAATCTGGCGGTCTACCGCGAACAGAAATACTATCTCCAGCAAGCTGGAGCTCTCCGGACCTTCATCGTCGTCGTTGGCATTGTCATTTGCGGAATCATGGCCATCGGCGCCATGGCCGGGGCTCTCAACACAATGAGTGGCGCCTTGCTGAACCGGACGCGGGAGATCGGCACGTTGCGGGCCCTTGGCTTCTCTCGCACCGCGGTACTCCAATCTTTCATGATCGAAATCCTGCTCCTTTCGGCCATAGGAGGAGTCGCCGGCTGTCTTCTCTCGCTGGCCTTCGACGGCATGGAAACCGGGACCATGAACTGGACAACCTTCTCCGAGCTCAGCTTCACTTTCCACGTGGACAAGATCCGCCATTTCGGTCTAGGACTGGCCTTCGCCCTGGGAATGGGCGGGCTCGGCGGCCTGATTCCCGCGGTTCGGGCGGCCAGAAGGAATATCACCACGGCCCTAAGACAGTTGTGAGGCTCAAGATGCTGGATGCGGACCTGCGGCCTCGGTCATGGTACCGGCCACGGTTCAGATTTCAGACGCCGCCCCGGGGCTTCCAGCCCTGGAACCCGGCGGAGGCTCCGCCTCCGGACCTCCGCTGGGAGCGCCGCTCCCAGACCCACGCCAGGGAGCCAGCTCC
>JAJRTK010000131.1 GCA_024278345.1 bacterium
CTACCAACAGGCGCCCCCCCCCGTGAGATAAGATCTCCTTCCAATTCTTGGCAAGATCCAGGCCCCCCTTGCCGTGGCTATCCTCTTCGAAGCCCTGGACGACGAAAACCAAAAGGTCCGAACCACCGCTGCCCGCGCTTCCATTGGCCAAGCCGACAGCCGATTCGTGGACAGGCTCCTGGGCTGGTTCGAAACCGCCGACGAAGAGCTTCAAGACAATATCCTCGACATCCTGAACCAAATGTCCCATCCCCGGGCGAAACAGGCCCTGGAAAAGCTCGGGGTCGCCCTTCCCCTTTCCGAACCATCGGCTCAGGCCTCCCCCGCGGAAAACCAGGGCACTGCTCCCCGAATGGAAGAGCTCGTGGGCTCTTTTCACGAAGCTGCCGGCGCGAAAGAAGGTGTTCCCGATGTCGATGAAGTAGAACCCTTCGATGACGAGCCCGCTGAAGAGCCCTACGAAGAGCCTGAATCCCGGGACAGAAAAATCGAAGACGAGTAAGCGGGTCCAAGAGCTGTCAACCTCAATTTCTCAAGACGAATCATGGCCTTGCGGAGGTTGACAACGTTTGAATTCAAAGTTAGGTTAAGAACAGAACAATGTTTATACAAACACCATATAAGAAGTGTATAGAATGGCCCGGGTGAGGCGAATCGACCACCGGGGACGAAAAACCCGGCGTGAAGAAATCGGAGAAAGCCTATGACAAAACGTGGCACCGGATCGAAGAAAATCGTGCGGACCTTCACCGCATTGCCTCGAGAGCTCGAAATGCTCACGACTCTCGCCCGCTATCACGGATTTTCAAAGAGCGCCATGATCACAAGCCTCATCCGCAAAGAGTTCTGGAGAATCTTTCCCGCGGGAACCGAGTCGGTCAAGCCCGAACCTGGCGCCCGTATCCGAGGAGAAAGCTCATGACAGACCAAGCAGTCTTGAATCCGCCCCAATCCTATGTTCCCGATGCCTGGACGATCCATGATGCTCATAAAACGAGCCGCATCCAGCGCCAGATCCGGGAACTGGCCAGGGAAAAAAAAGCGACCATCTTGGCTCATAATTACCAGGTTCCCGAGGTTCAGGAGCTGGCGGATTTTGTGGGGGATTCCCTTGGCCTCGCCATCCAGGCCCAGGAGACCGACAGCGACGTCATCGTCTTTTGCGGGGTCCATTTCATGGCGGAGTCGGCGAAAATCCTCAACCCCGAAAAGAGCGTTCTGTTGCCCAGTCTTGCGGCAGGGTGCTCGCTGGCTGATTCCATCTCCCCCGAAACCCTCGAAGACTGGAAAGGTCGCTATCCCGGCTACAAGGTGGTCACCTATGTCAACTCGACGGCCGAGGTGAAGGCCATGTCCGATATTTGTTGCACTTCGGCGAACGCCGTTTCCGTAGTCCGCAGCCTGGGAGTGGACAAGGTTTTGTTCACTCCCGATCGGAATCTTGGGCGGTGGGTTGCGAACCAGCTCCCGGAAGTCGATGTTGCCATTTACGACGGTGTCTGCCCCACCCACGACGTCCTCAGAAGCCCATCCGTGGCTAGGACGATGAAAGAGCACGCCAACGCCGTGGTCATCGCTCATCCCGAGTGTAGGGAAGACGTTGTTGCCATCGCTGATGAGGTCTGTTCCACCACCGGCATGATCCACGCCGTCGAACGGCATTCCGAGGCTAAGACCTTCATCGTCGCCACGGAATGGTCCATGCTCCATCGGTTGCGGACGATGTTTCCCGACAAAGAGTTTATCGTGGCCGACGGCTGTATCGGCTGCCGTCTCCACTGCCCCTACATGAAGATGATCGACCTCGACGGAATTCTGCGTTCCCTGGAAGAGGGCATCTTCGCCATTGATGTCGAACCAGAGATCATGGGCGGAGCACGGCAAGCGTTGGAGCGAATGCTGGCGGTGCCCCGCGATCATTGAAGCCGACCGGAAAAAAGAGAAAACAGCCATCGGGCCCTTGAGGCGTTTCACGCCCAAAAGTTCGCCCCCGCTCTGGCTGGAATCGCGGTGGAATCAGGCAGCCAGCATGGCGTCGAGCTTGCCTTCATTCTCCAGTGCATGCAGATCGTCACATCCCCCAATGTGGCGCCCGCCAATGAAAATCTGAGGAACTGTCCGCTGGCCGGATTTCTCAATCATCTCTTTTTCCAGCGCCGGATCTGATGTGACATCGAAATCACTATATTTCACCCCTTTGCCTTCCAAAAGCGCCTTGGCTTTTTTGCAATAGGGACACCAACTTTTTGTGTAGAGAGAAACATCGGCCATTCACTTCACTCCCGCGGGTTCGGTGTGGAAGGCTGCGTTAATCAGGGGACCCAGCTCGCCCTCCTCGTGCATTTCAACGATGATATCACAGCCACCGATGAACTTCCCATCGATGAACACCTGCGGAATCGTTGGCCAGTTGGAGTATTCTGAAAGAACCTGCCGAATACGGGGATCAGGAAGAACGTTGATCGCCTCGAACGGCTTCCCGTAAGACTTGAGCACCTGGACGGTGGCAGAGGAAAATCCGCACATCGGAAAATCTTTTTCGCCCTTCATGAAAAGCGCTATCTCATTTTCTTGGATGACGGATTTGACGTTCTGGAGTATTTCTTGTTCCTTCACGTGACTTCCTTTCTTGATTGCCTGACTCCCCATCGATGACGTTGAATTATTTGCCGCTGGTAGGCCATCACAAAGTTCGGGGATCAAGAAGATCCCCCCACTTTAGCCCACTGAGCGGGCGTATAGGTCTTGAGAGCCAACGCGTGGACCGTCTGATCCGACATCAGTTGACGCAGCGGCTCGTATACCATCCGGTGTTGTTTTACTCGACTTTCGCCCTCGAAAGTGCGAGACACCACAATCGCCCGAAGATGATCTCCTGAGCCGGTCATATCCTCGACCATCGCTTCTGAATCGGGAATTGCCTTTTCGATCAAATTCTTAACCGTTTCCACCGCGTTCATCACCAACGACCTTCGTAGGAAAATAGGGTATCCACATAAGGCCGGAGGCCCTGGCGCCGTGCCCGAAATTCACTGGGTGACGAGACGATGACCAAGGCCATTGTCCCGCCGTGGGCGGATACCCGAAAACTGTAATGAGCCGCCTGCTGGCGGCTTTTCGTCAGCGCTCTTGTTTGTCAAACACTATTGTTTCAAAAACAGTATCCCTTGTCAAGGGTGGGGGCTCGGTCATCGAGGCACAAGGATGGTAATCCTGCCCGCTCCCTGTGGACCCGCACGTTTTTTCTTGGGCTCACGAAGCTCTTCGTAGTTGAATTCTAGATAGGTTATAGATACTATTTTTGCCCTAATGCCCACTGAATCTGTAATGCTGGCGGAAATCTCCTGCTGACGAGGAGGCCGCTGGAGGATGACAGGCGTCGCGGTAGATTCGTGACGAGCGTTCCGGGCCATGGCCTCAAGGGTGAGACGGAAACTACAAAGGAGAACTGCGTGAACACCAGTTACACAGAGAAAGTCTATAATTTTTACTCGACCGTTTACGACTTTGTCTTCGGTCCAAGCCTGGAGACAGGTCGCAAGGTAGCCGTCGATCTCCTTGAGCCGAAACCCTACGAAAAAATACTGGAAGTGGGTGTTGGAACCGGGCTTTCGGTTCCATATTTTCCACGTGGTACAGCAATTGTCGGGGTGGATCTGTCTCAAAAAATGCTGGATGTCGCGGCAAAAAAGATGGAGAAGCTCGGAAGGAGCAATGTCGAACTCCTGACGATGGATGCGTCCCACATGGATTTTCCCGACGACAGTTTTGACGCCGCCGCCGCTCTCTACTGTTTGAGCTGTGTAGAAAATCCCGTTCAAGTTCTTCGAGAGATGAAGCGAGTCGTCCGTCCGGGAGGCCGCCTCGTTTTTATGAACCATTTCCAAAGCACCAACAAGACGATGGCCTTCATGGAAAAGGCTGTAACCCCTATCGCCAAGCGCATCGGCTTTCGAACAGACCTCAAACTTTCCCCTCTCCTCCGAAAGGCGGAAATGACCGACTGTCAGACGGTCAATGCCGACCCCTTTGGTGTGTACAAGGCCGTTAGAGTGGCGGTCTAGGCGGATCTCTCATCCCGGCCCGCACAGTCCAACGGCCACTGGGGGAAGAAGAGAAATTCGACCTTAAAGCTCGCGGAAAATTCGAATTACCTTGCCCACCAGGCGAAAATCTGGATCTTCCGGCGTCACGAAGATGGCGCTGTGCAAGGGGTTGGCTGGTTGCAGGCGAATCACGTCCCCCTCGGGATAGTAGCGTTTGACGGTCGCTTCGCCCCAGATCATAGCTGCCACGATGTCCCCTGTTGCGGCTTGGCTTTGCTGCCGAATGAAGGCGTAATCTCCGTCTAAGATGCCGTCTTCGATCATGCTGTCGCCGCGAACTCGCAAAGCAAAAACATTTCGAGCTTTGAAGAAGAAATTTCTCAAGCTCAGGGTTCCGACAACATTTTCCTCCGCAAGAATCGGTGTTCCAGCCGCAATTTCCCCGATGACGGGAATATCGAGGTTAGCGTCTTCCCCGGGAAACCGTCTTAGGATAGGATCGAAGCCCACGACCTCGATGTTCCTGGTCGATAGGGAGTTTCGCTTCAGAGCTCCTTTCCTTTCTAGCGCACGCAGGTGTTCTTGCACCGTGCCAGCCGAGACTTTTGCCAGGGCCGCAAGTTCGCGAACTGTGGGAGGAAGCCCCTTTTCATCGATAAACTGGATGATAAGGTTCAAGATGTGAGACTGTCGAGCGGTCAACGGTTTTTTCATGCTGTTACCTCCTTCGGTTGCATGCAGCTCCGCAAGAATCAACCTGAACCGAATCAGGCCTCCCCCTCTGTTTAGCTTATGTCCGTAAGTATTTCAACTCCTGGCATCCCGTTTTGTCAAGGTGTACCCCAGTGGAGTCGAAAAGGCCCGCAAATTACATATCCTAACGACGCTCTTTGGCACCGTTCCCGAAAATGAGCCTGCGGCGCATCGCAAGAATCTTCTCCCGCAACTTGCCATCCGATCCCCAACCTTCCGACCCCCTCATCATCGTGTGAAAAAAAACTCCATCGGCACCGATTACGCCAACGAGAGTCACTTCATCTTCGGCTTGGTCGATCCACCACCCCGTTGCTTGCTCCCCCCACGAAACATCCCTGAGCCCCTCATCTCCTTTTCCCATGACCACCCACGACCATGTTTGGAAAACAACGCATAAAGCGATCAAGTAAAGTAGTTGTTTTTTCACGGAAAAACCTCCTGATTCACGACATCCACAAGGCTTGAAAGATGGCTGGTCGCGGCCTTGGGCTCTAGAGCAGCTCACCTTGTCGGTCTCATGGTTTTCCAAGTTGCATGCCAACCTTTCCACGCGGCAGCTCCACCGTCGATGGGAGCCGTTGACCAAGGAGAGATCGCTCATTAGAGGCTTGCCTCCAATGGATGCTTGCCTGAAGGTGTTCCATCGCAAAGTGTCAAGTCTGTTGTCAGTAAATTGGTTCGGTTTGGGATATGCCCATAAGAATCAGTCTATTATCCTTGTGTCGCGGCAGTTGTCGTGGCGGGCGGTTTCATTTCCAGGGCACGGACGCCGGTGGCCGGCGGCAAAAATGGCGACTGGCGGCGGCCGGAGGGCCGGTGACGGGAGCGGACACACGTCCAAAAAGGCGTTTTACGGGCAACCACCCCCCGTGAGGAGCCACCAGCGTTTCCCTGGCGGAACTCCACCGCCGCCCTTCATTCTCAGCCATGAATTGCTATATCCCTCAGAGATTTGATACTAGGGGAAGCAAGATGGAGGAAAGATCTATATATAAGGTGGTCGTTGTCGAAGACGAGGACAAGATCAGGGCTCGGTTGGCCAAGATCCTCAAGGATAGTGGTCGCTACCGGCCATTGGAGGCTGCGGACGGTCGGGCAGCTCTTGAGGTGATCTTAGCCGAGTCTCCTGGGTTTGTTCTGCTCGACCATAGTCTTCCCGTCCTTGATGGCGGCGAAGTTATTCTTGCGCTGGAACAGATTATTGAGGAGCGTCCCAGTCTGCAGAGGATCTCCGTCATCGCTCTCACGGGCAAAGGAGAAAGCTGGAAGCGCCGCGAGATTTCGAACCATGCTCTGATTTCCGACTACGTCTCCAAGAGCTGCGACCCCTATCGCCTTCTCTTGACGCTGGATAACTTGGCGCAGTCTCGGCAACATCAAGAGCGAATTGCTGCCGAGCAGTACAAAAAGCTCGGAATCAAATCCCTGTTTTCCGCGATCATGGATGCTGCACAAGAGGGTTTTCTACTGACGAATCGCCAGGGATACGTATCGTACGCCAACTCGGCCGCGGGAAAAATTATAGGGGTGGCTCGCGGTCAGACCCTGTATGGAGAGCATCTCAGCTCCTTCCTTGGTGAGGAGCTCGCTGAAATGCTCGTGGGCAGCCCAACGGCTCAGCGGATCATCGAAGACGTTTCCAGAAAGACGGTTCGGTTGAGCCGCACCCGGGATGGTCGCGAAACGGTGATTCACTTTACGATGTATCCGTACCACGGCCCAGATGGTCAGGAGAACGGGATCATCTTTCACATCCGGGACCTTGAGTTCCTACGCCGTGAACTCGAGCGTGCCGGAGTTTCCATCGGCGAGAAAGCAGTACCGCTCTTTCAGACCCCTAGTGGGAAGCGCTAGATCGCAAAAGGCGGGCCAACAGGGAAGGGCGGATCGGATGCCACGGTAGATCCACGGTGGAAGATGCCCGTTTAGAGCTCGGCTCTTCGATGGTAAAGTTCCGTCTTTGGAAAAGCCACGGAATCCAAGTAAACGAAATCCACCGTCTTGCCTCGAATCTCCAAGGCCGGGTAACTCTGGTCGCCAACTGGGGTGGTGTCTAGCGGCAACACAAAAGCGTTGGAGTTGTCATCGTCGGGAATATCGGGAAACTGGGCACTGGCAGCGCTGACCTTGTAGCAAATCCGCCGTTTGTTCACCACGGTATGCACGGTCAAATCCAGAGAGCTTGTCTGGCTGATGATGCTTCCATCGGCGCTGGCTCCAAGCACAAACCGCTCCCATGCAACGACCGCTTTTCCCGACACACCGGCCCCGGCTGCGACGACCCCGGAATCCGAGAACTCCTTGGTATCAATCTGCAGCTTTCGACTTTCCTGGCCGGGTAACACGACATAAGCTTGCCAGTTGCGGCCTCCTCGGCGGAACGGTGCTGTCCCTATCACTGGCTCACCCTCTTCGCCGATGGCCAGACGGGGATTCCCCATACTCATGCCTTCCGGAGCAGCCGCCGATTCCGCTGCGCTCCAACTCTGGCCATTGAAACTGGCAAAGCCAAGATCATGGAAACGCCACGCCGCCCACAACAATGGCCCAGTGCCGCTGTTGTTGGCCGTAATGACCGGATGTTTGCGCCCCCCCGCGAAGACTAGGCTCCTGGATGCGGCACCAGGCCAGGCGCCTCCTGGTGGGCGGCTCTTGGCGTAGATCCCGTCCTGCCCCTGCCCGATCAATCCTAAGATCACGGTTGCCCGACCGCTGGAATCAACGGCCACGTCAAGCTGTTCCACGGCGATTCCCTGTTCCGCATGCAGCAGATCGAATCCCCCTGAAACCTCACCTGTGGCGCTCACGTCCCTCCCCCAAACCCGGTTGCCCACGCCAGGTTGCTCCGCCCAGACCACGACGGCGCCGCCATCCGGGCCGGCAGCCACGCGGGGACTCCCGAATTCGTAAGAACGAGCCAGGGTGTGGCCTCCATCATTGAGCTGTGTCGGCGGGCTCCAGTTTCCCGAACTCGAGTCAAAAAACTGGTAGTAGACCCCGTTGTCATCCCTGGAAAGGTCGCCCCGGTAACAAAGATGCAAGTTCCCATTCAGCGTTGAGGCCAGGTCGGGATAGACCCCTGCCTTTCCCAGAGCCGTTGCGCCTCCCAAGAAATGGAGGCCCCCTCCTCCCGTACCTGTCCCATCGTCACTTCCACAGGCAGAAAGGAATGCCAGCAACAACAGGAAACCAACCCCAAGAGTGGATCCTGCTCTTCGCCCAGGGCGTAGCTTTCGGTCAACCCGGGTATCCACGCAAGGCGGGACATTCCCGGGACTGTGGAATCGCAAGCGTCCGGGCAACGCCTCGCTGTCGCTCGGCGGGTCACGCCGCGCGTTACCCGTAGGTGGTCCGGGGACGCTGTCCCCCGTCCCCTGGCAGGACTTCGCCCTGCACCCACCAGGGAGCTCGCTCCCTGGACCCACATTTTTGTGCGCTGCGCGTTTTCCTTTTGTTTCCAAACTTTGTCCCGCCTTGCGTGGATAC
>JAJRTK010000132.1 GCA_024278345.1 bacterium
AGCGCCAGAGGAATCTCGCCCGGCGGAAGACCGACATTCGACAGCGCACCCGCAAACCCAAAACCATGCATCATGCCGAAGGTGACCGCCACGAGCCACGGTGCTCGCATGGTCAGGGTGGGCGGATCCACCTTCAGAGTCAGCTCCACGGCTAGAAGAAGGATGCTGAGGGCGATCATCGCTTCCACGGGGTTTGTGGGGAAGGCCACGATCCCCAACGCAGCCAGGGAGAGCGTGACGCTGTGCCCGATGGTGAACGATGTCACCGTCTGTAAGAGCCGGGGCCAACTGTTACCCACCAGCATGAGCAGTCCAAGGACGAACATCAAATGATCGTAACCGGTGAGGATATGCTCGATGCCCAGGCGGATGTATCCGTAAAGGACGAGTCCCGGGGAACTCCGAGCAGGCACCTCGAACGAAGCGTCTCCGTAGCGGAGCAGCCGGGAAAACGATCTCCCGTCGTTGAGCTTGACGCGAAGCAGCACCAACACGTCGTCCTTCTTCATCCCGCGGACGGCGATGGTGGCTCCCGCCAGTCCCTCGGAGCCGCAACGGATGATCCAGCTCTTTGCCAGTCCGTGCGTCGAGCCTGTTTGGACCGGTTTTGTCAACCGACGGCAGCGTTGGGGGAGGACCGGCTTGAAACCCGCTTGTTGATTCCTGGTGGTCCAAAAGACCCGTGCGCTTCCAGACTCCATTTCCCGGAGCTCGAACAGCACCATCGCGGCATCGAGAGGATGAGATGGAGCCTGAGCCGGAAAAAACAGGGCTAGAAGCGGAAACAGCACCAAGAACGGAGCTGTCAGAGGTTTTCTCGGGGTCATTCTCACAATCCGCCCCCGGCGGGCCGGGAAGCTTGGCCGGTTCTTCCCATACTGCCCGGAGTTGGCAATATTGCCTGGCCCGCCGGGCCTCCAGGGAGCCTGCTGCTCTTCGGGTCGGAAAGAGCATTCCCGGGCGGGACATTCGTCTGTGGTGGTTCGGCGGGGGCTCTGGAGCCCGCTCCCAAAGCAGAGGTTTCCATGATGATCTCATAGCGGCCTCGAAGCTCCTGGAGCTTGCCTTTCAGTAGCGTGCGACGTTTTTCCGCCTTGAGATCCAAAGCAACGCGGGCGCTCATCAGGGGGAACGGAGTGGGCTGGTAGAGGCGCTCGTTTTTCTTGTAGTACGCCTTTAACTCGGCGGTCGTGGGTTCAGCCTCTAGGTCGAGCTCCTGGAGCAGAAACGCCATCTTGCTTGCGAGCCGCCGCCGGATGATGGGATCGTCTTGATCGAGTTCCAGGGAGCGGCCCTCCCGGAATAGAACCTCCTCATCGATATACTCGTCCACAAGCCGTTCCATCTGGTCCGGTGGCGGCAGGGATTCGGTCTTCCTGAGGTACCGATCCCGCAGAGTCTCCACCGTAGCCGCCGTGATGACGATTCGAGGCTGCTTCTTCGCCCGGACCCAGGCGTCAAGAGCGAAGATCACCAGTCCGATGATGACGAAGTGAAGGACCGGTTCCCGGAGCCATCCCGCAAGGAGGCCGCGATTCGCCTTGGAATTCATGGAAGTCTCCTCAGGGGCTCCAGATTGGCCTCAGGTCGGCTTTTTCAATAGAGAGAGCGACTTCGTCGATGGAACGGTGATCGGCGATTTCGAACTGTTGCCCGCTCTCTGGTGCCACGCTGTAACCGCCGGGATTCGTGCTGCTCTCCGCGCTCAGCCGCGTGGCCCCGGCCCGGAGCAACCGCTCCCGCATGGCGGGCTCTTCCCGGGTAGAGACCACAAAACCCGCCCATGGCAGTGCTAGGCGAGCCGTGGCCGCGTAGCGCAAAAATTGCTCGTCGGAGACCGGATAAGGAGCGTCGTAGCCTGTCGATTCTGGCCGGAAGCGAGGCAGGCTGATGGAGAGCTGAAGATTCGGGTAGCGCTCCCTTAAGTAGTTCGCGTGGCCAATCAGCCACAGAAGCTCCGCGCCAGGCTCCGAAATTCCCAGCAACACGCCAATCCCGATTCGCCCAAGTCCGGCGTCTAAGGCGCGCTCCGGCGTTTCCAGGCGAGTATCATATCGATTCTTCAGGCCGTACCGGTGAACATCCTGGAACACCTTCCGCTCGTAGGTTTCCTGGTAGATGGTGACGCCGCCGGCGCCGGCTTTTTCCAGAGCGCGATAGCCTTCCACGGACAAGGGACCCAGTTCCACGTCGATGGCTTCCCACCGCGGGCGCAGGGCGGCGACGACGCGCTGGAGATAGGCCACATCCACGAGGATCGGGTTTTCCGCCGCCACCAAGAGCAAATGGCGGAGCCCTTTCTTACGGAGACTCGTTGCCTCCCGAAGAACCTCTGATTCGTCCAGGGTGCGCCGTACCACCTGTTTGTTTTGCATCTGGAAGCCGCAGTACACGCAGTTGGAAACGCACTCGTTCGACAGGTAGAGAGGAGCGTAGAGACCCACGGTCCGACCGTGGACCCTCCGCGAGACTTTTCCTGCTGCTTGGAGAAGCTCCTCCAGATCCAGACCGGAGTGGAGCAGGCAGGCGGCATCCTCTGCTTTGAGGCCCGTTCCGTCATGCGCGGCCTCCAACACCTGTTCAGCTTCAGCTAGGGGCCCTTGGATTGCGGCTTCCATTAGATCGGGCGCGTCGATCTTGGAGATGGCCCGGGCCGGTTTTCGGGCGGCCCGATGGATGCCACGGAGACTGGCCGTCAGCAGATCCATGGAATCCACCAGCGGCGAGTCCTTTCCCGCTGCGCTGCTCATGATGATGGAGCGGAACCGATCGATTTTGTCCAGCTCCGCCGGTTCCGGGTTTTGGGGGAGCCTGGCGAGAATTGTCTTCAGCCGGCTCGCCATTCGCGGCGGGAGCTCGCCCAGACTGCCTTGCACAGCCTCGATCAGTGCTTCTCTGGGATGCATGGGGTACCTCGTAGGAGCAACTATCAGGAAAAACCGCTATTTCCGTTTCTATAAGCACAGCCTTATAACCGCGGGCCCAGCGGAGGGGTTTCCTGATCTGCCGGGCCGGTTTTATCAAGCGACGACTTCGAGGCGGCCCATCCGTTCCAGTTGTTCGTAGCGGTAGGCGGCCACAAGGGCGGCACCCAGGGCACCGGCCAGGATCGAATCGGGGTCGGTTCGAATCTCCACTTTAGCATGAAACCGCTTCTTGGTCCGATCATCATTCAAGACCTCGCGGATGGCCGCCAGAAGACCCGTGTCGGCCGCCAGCCCGCCGCTAAGAAGCACCACGCCCTCGGCCCGGATTGCCCGCAACAGGCGCACCAGGCGCCCGGCGATGCTCAGGTGAATTCCCTTGAGAATGTCCGACGTGGAAATCCCCCGGCTCACCATGTTGATGACGTCCGTCTCCGCCAGCACGGCGCAGATACTGGAGACACCCTCGGGCTTTCTGGCCTCTTCCGATAATTTTCCCACCTCTTCCAGGGGAACGCCCAGGTAGCGTGCGATATTTTCCAGAAACTGGCCGCTGCCACTGGCGCATTGGCTGGTCATACGATGCCCAAGAACTTTTCCCCGGTGGTCGAAGCGAATCGCCCTGGCGTGGAGTGCCCCAATGTCCAGGACCGCCCGTGCCTCCTGGTCCAGAAAGAGGGAACCCCTGGCGTGGGTCGTCATGCTGTAAAAGTGTCCCGTGCGGCGGGCCACGGCATCGCCGTCGCCCGTGGAGGCAATGTAATCGAAGTCACCGGCTTTGACGCCCGCCTTCAGGCAGGCTTCATCGAAGGCCGCTTCCACAACTTTGTGGACGTAACGCCGCCGGATGCGTTGCATGGTGGTGGCCAGAATCTCTGGGTCTTGGCCGGCGCGGCTCCGAACGATGGCCACTTTCACGGCGCTGGAGCCCGGATCGATGCCCGCGGTCAGATGATGTTGGTCTGGGCTCATGACGAGACCTCCTTTTTCGCGAATCCGGGAAGGATCCCGGCTCGGCCCTCTTTGACGTCATCCAGGGCGAAGAGTGCCCCGCCGAGCGCGCCCATGTAGATCGAGTCGGGATGAATGTTGAGGGCGATGTCAGCGCCGTAGTTTTCCTGGACCAGCTCGCCGAGGATCTTCGTGGCCATGGGGTTCTTGCAGACGCCTCCCGTGAAAGTGAACTCGTTGTCAATGCCGCCTGACCGCGCAAGGAGACTCATGGCGCGGAGCATGATCGCCCGATGCAGACCGGCCAGGATGTCTTCCCGCCGCTGCCCCAGTGCCAGGCGCTCCCGAAGCTCGGCGCCAGCGAAGACCGTGCAGGTGGAGTTGACCTTGACCTTCTTTTTGGCCCCCAGGGCAAGAGGCCCCAGCTCGTGAAGGCCCAGGTTCAACTCGTCGGCGATGTAGCCTAAGTATCGACCGCAGCCGGCGGCGCACCGGTCGTTCATTTGGAACGAGGTCACCACACCGTGACCATCGACTTGGATCGCCTTGGTGTCTTGCCCCCCGATGTCCAACACCGTCCGAGTCCCGGGAAACACACGATGTGCCCCTCGACCGTGGCAGAGGATCTCGCTCCGGATAGAATCCTTCGGGAAGGGAAGGGTTTGGCGTCCGTACCCGGTGCCCACGAAGGCGATCTCCTCGATGGGTGTTTTTGCCACCTGTTCGATGAGATCCACGAGCCGATTTCGGATCTTGCCCCGTCCATTTCCCTGCTCGTTGGCCGTTTCAGCAGAGGTCAACCACTGGGCTCCCCGAAGCAGAAGCTCTCCGAAATTCCTGGGCTGGAGGCGAGTTTCCACGTCGAGGATCGCCCGGTCGAAGAGGCCCAGAAGCCTCTCGAAGGGGAGTCCCTTTTCTTGAGCAAGCCTCTCGGCGCCCTCGGTGAAAGCGGCCCCTGCGATGTCCCTGAAGAAGTCGCTCCGCCGCGGGGCGGAGCCCAGGAACAGCTTCGGAGCATCCTTTCGCATATCTTCCAGAATCGCCTCCGCAGCCTCGCCAAGGGGCTGGCGGTAGTCTTTCATGTAGGGTGCGTCGAGGATCTTGAGAATCTCTTCCTTGAGGCTGACCAGTTCTTCCAGGTAGAGCTCCAGGCGGAAGGCTTTCTGAAGCGGCTCTGTCAGGGCCTTGATGGCGCTGGAATCAGAAATGTCCAAGGCGGCGATGGCACGCTGAAGCTGCGTGAAGCGGGCTGCCGTTAGCGCTTCCTCCCGGGCGACGGCGCAGGCCACGCCGTAGTTCGAGCGGCTGTTCGTGATGCCGCGACCCATGAGCTGCCCCGTCTCATCCAACAGTACCGCCTTCGTGGTCGTGGAGCCCAGGTCGATGCCGACGACACATTTCATGCTTGCCTCCGGTTCTTTCTGGCATCCAGCATCTGCAAGTAGCTCTGGATGCGGTTTTCGATGTTGGCCTTGCCGAAGTAGCGTGGATCCACCAGATCCGATTCGATGAAGCCGCCAGGCACGCCGGTTCGCTTCTCCAGCTCACGGAGCATCAGAAGCTGCCCCGCGCTGAACGAGTTGCAGCTTTTAATACTGTTGATGAGAAGCCCGTCAGCTTTGTACTCTCGAATGTGCTGCTCCAGGAGATCCACGCGGCTCGACAGGTTGAGGTTCGTGTAGCAGCCCAGGCAGTAGTCGGCCAGGCTCTCCAGAGGATTCCCAGGGTCGTGGCGGAAACCCGTATCGTAGAGCCCGCCCACGCGGGTGTAGCTGCTGGAGACCACCACTGCTCCTTATTTACTGAACATCCGCCAAAAATCGGTGAAGCTCGTCCAATTGGGCGGACCTTCCACCACCAGCCGGTATTTTTCCTCGGACATGGGACCGTCGGGACTCATGGGACCCTCGCCACGAGCCATCCGTGCCTCCACTTCTCCCAGCAGCTCCCGGTAATAGGCGACGGCATCTTCTGTGCCCCGGAAGGCGGAGAAGATGGGACCAATATAATAGACGCCTCCGAAGTAGCCGTCGATAGGTGAGGGCCGATGCTTCGCCGACTCCCAGACTGCCACCAAATCGTCCTCCGCCTGAGCCGATAACTCCATCCGCCGCGCCAGATCGTCCATGTCCAGCTTCCCACCGGCGATCTTCTCCATGGCAGGGATCACTTCCTTCTCAAGTTGATCCACCACGTAGCTTCGCATCTCACGTGTGATGACTCCGTTGGCCTGGTACGGCACGTGGAGCATCACCACGGGGCAGCCGTACTCCTCCCGAAGAAGCTCGAACCACTTCATGAAGGTGAAACAACCGGTGTAGGACAAGAGCAAGAGGTCCGGCTCTGGCAAACGAGTCCCCGTAGGTCCGATATTGCCGCTCTTGAGCATGCCGATGTCGCATTTTACGTACGTGCAGACGTCCTCGGAATGCCCTGATTTCTCTGCCTCGGCGATGTAATCGCCGCTCCGTTTCCGCATCCCCGACTGGAGCGCATTAATCTCCGGAAGCACAGGCAGCATCCCAAGAGATCCGATGAGCTCCGTGAGATTTCCGGGAACGAAGGTGTACACGACCTTGCGACCGTCTTCCTTGGACGTCTCGAGCTTCTTGAAATGCTCGGCGATCATCCGCTTCTGGCGTTTCTGGCTCTGGTCTTTCTCCGCCTTGGGTGCTGCCGTGCTTGCGACCTTGCGGGCGTTGCTTATCTTGACGCTCATTTTGTGGCTCCCCACAGCTTGACGGAATCGGAGAAGGCCCCGGCCTGTTCGCGGATGACTTGGAATTGGCCGGTGTTTTCAGCAAACTTGAAGCTCGTAAAAGGGATGGCCGCCTTGTCCAGGGCTGCCTCCAGCATGGGTTGATCCAGAAGGGCCGGATCGCAGAACGAGGCAGCGGCAAAGACGACGCCGTCCGCCGAGCAGTGGCGCACCTTTTCCACAAGAGCCGCTCCCTTCTCCTCCTCGCCGATGTACCGCGATGCCGTGGCGACGCCCCGCTCCAGGTAAGCTCGGACCAGCGCCTCCAGAGGATCGCCTCCCTCTTCCAGAGGAATTGCCCCCTCGATGAACCGGAACCCCAGCAAGAAATCGTCGTCGATGATGTCGCAGCCGGCCTTTTCCAGCGTCCGAATAAGGTCGATGGGCGGCTGCTCGCAAAACGACCCCACAAGGACCACCCGAACATTGTCCATCGGTCGGCTCTCTCGTTCCCCCACTTTCTCCAGAAACTCCTCCAGCATTGCCGTGTGCTCGGCCGCCGGAAGCTGGCCTCCAGCCCGCACCATGACGTAGGCTTCCGAAGCCCGAACCCGCCAAGGTTCCGTCCGCCGAACCTCGTCGATCCGCGCGATGGCTTCACGCCGTTTGTTTTCGGCCTCGATGGACCGGCGAAGCGCCGCGGGATCCAGTGTGAGCGCACCTCGCTTGGCCAACTCGGACGCGATTCGCTCCAATTCGTGCCGGTAGAACTTTCCGCCCACTTCCGGGCTAAAGTTCTGCGGCAGATCCACGTAGGCCGCATACCGATCCGGGAAGAGCAATTGCCACATACCGCTCATGTTTCGGATCACGTCGCAGATGGAGGGGAAGAGCATCCCATCCAGAATGTCGTAGCTCCCGGCAAGCCCCAGCTCGATGGTGCTTCTGGGAATATGGCAGATGTAGGACTGGAAGTAAGAGTCGCCTCGGATGATGTCCACCTGGTCGCCGCCGCCATAAATGGCAACCGGCAGGCAACCAAGCGCTTCTATCAGCGGGCGCGGAACGTAAATAGGCATGTGGCCGATGGCCAACCCGCCAGGGTGCCGGGCCTTCCATTCCGCCACGGCCTTCAGGCCCTGATCTTCTACCAGGGCTGTCGCCTGGCTCAAGAGCGTTGCCGCGGGATCGGCGGCTTGCTCCGAAGGCTCGGCGGGGGTGGTGACAAGGGAGCGTAGCATGGCTCCTCCTCTTCTTGACGGCGCGCCGCGGACTCTCCTCCTCGGGATTCCGCGACGCGCTCGGATTACGGTTGTTCCAACTTCGAAATCAGGGATGGCCGCTGGAGCTCTTCCACGATCCGTTCCACTGCGGGTCGGATCTCGCGGTAGGGACAGGCTGCGGCGATGCCACACAAAAAAACCCGGTGAATCGTGCGGGCAAGTTGCCGGGGCGAGCCATGCCGGTCAGGATCGTGCCAGCCATAGACCCAATTGAGCATTCCGAAGAGGCTGTAGGTCATCCGCTCGATCTCCACCTCATCCAGCCCTTGGGCCTCAGCTTCCACTTTGCCGCATCCTGTCCGGACAAGGTTTCGGACGATGGAGGCCCCCAGCCTGTAATATTCTTCCTTGAGGCGCCGGATCGCTTGTCGCTTGTCCGCTGGAAGAGCCGCCGCCTCATGGACTAAAACCCGCATGACGGCGGCGTTCTCGTTGAAATAGCAAAGGTGGTTGAGGACGAAGATGTAGAGACGCTCGCCCGGTTCGTCCACCTTGGAAATAGCGCTCTCCGCCGCCCCGTTCAGGGTCCGAAACGCCTCGAACTGAAGTTCGAAAAGCAGATCCTCCTTCGACGGGAAATAGTTGTAGAAACTCGAAAGCCCCCGCCCCGTCTCCCGGGCGAGCTGCCGCATGGACATGCCGAAATAGCCATGCTCGGCGATGGCCTGTGCGGCAGCGTGCAGGATTGCGGCCCGGACCCGCTCCGATCGTTGCGACCGGCTGCTCACGCGTCCGTCCAAACCGGCTTCCGCCGCTCCAGAAATGCACTGATTCCCTCGTTGCCGTCATGGCTCTCCAGGACTTCCGACACATACTGCTCTTCCGCGGCATCGAGCGCCTTGCCAAGAGCCTCCAGTGTCGGCGATCCCTGGCGTAACGCCTTCACTGACTGCCGGATGGCGAAGGCCGAAAGACCTCCCAAGTTTTCCCGGAACCACTCCAAAAACTGGTCTTCGGAGGCCTTGTCCTCGAAAATCTCCATCACCAATCCACCACACTTCAGCCGCTTCGCCGGCACCACTGCCCCGGTCAACGTCAGCCACTCCGCCAGAGGGCCGCCCAGACGGTGCGGACCCACTGCCGCCAGCACCGGCGGGAAAACTCCCAGCTTGATCTCCGGGCAACCAAAGGTCGCCGATTCCGTGGCGAACACCAGGTGGCAGCAGAGGACAAGCTCGAAGGCCCCACCCAAACAGGGGCCTTCCACCAGGGCGGCGATGGGAACCGGATAGTTTGCCACTTTCCTGACGAAGGCATGAAAACCAGACAGCATGGCTGGCGCCTGCTCTTTCTGGTGCTCTTCCACCGAGGCCCCGAAGGAAAACCGGTGCTCGGCGCCTGCCAGGACCACTGCCTTCAGCCCGGGCAAATCCCGGTGCGCCTCCAGAGCCGCCGCCAGCTCTCCCATCATCTTCGTCGTCAGGATATTGCCCTTGGGCTGGTTCAGGAGCAGCGTGAGTAGTCTCCCCTCTTCTTCCAGCCGTACCCGGATGGTCTCGTAACTTGGGCTACCCGTCATGATGCGCCTCCTTCCCTGGCAGCGGCCATTTTCTGCCGCGCTGATGGCGGAAGAACTTCTTCAACGAGCGCCGCATCGAACCTAGCCCCCTCGGCGATGCGCCGCCGGAGCAGCGCGAAATCGATCTGCCGTTCCCGGCGTTCTCCATAGTGGAAAGCTGGGAATCCAGCGGCTGCCTCCGTATTCATATTCAGCGAAAGCCACGAACGGTTCGTTTCCGAGTTCGCGTACCAGTGCTGGAGCTTCTTTTTTCGCTGGCTCTCAAGGGTTTTCCGGGTGCAGTCGGGGAAGGTGTGAAGAAGCGTCGTCACCAACCGATCCACCGCTTCGTCCAATAGCGAGAGATCCACCGTACAGCTCTTCGCCAACTCCTTGGCCGCCTGCTTCGCATCCCCGGTCTTGAACTCCCCGTGGACCACCTGGCCCATCTCGTCCACGTAGCGGTCGGTAATCACGAAGGGATTGGGAATGAACTTTCCCTCCTCCGTCTTGTAAACCGCCGCAACCTCATTGATGAGCCCGAGCCGTAGTGCCTTGTGAGCCGACCACTGCACGCAGAGCGCCAACGACTCCGCCGCCTTGGCATAGCCAACGTACAGGTCCAGGAAATCCGTGGAACCACCATCCGGCGCCGAGCCGTGGATCGGCCCCGCCTGCCCGAATCGACAATGATCTCCCGCCACGGAGAAATCACAAGCCATCCCGATCTCCTGACCACCCGCAATCCGCATCCCGTTCACCCGGCAAATCACCGGCTTGTCGCAGAGCAGTATACCCGTCACCATGTCGTTGAACAGCCGCATGTACTGCTGGTATTCCACCGGTCGCCCGGCATAGTAGGTGGCATACTCCGCCGTATTTCCCCCAGTGCAGAAACTGCGGTCGCCCACGGCCGTAAAGACCACGGCCACGCACCTACGGTCCAAACTCGCCCGCCGGAAAGCCAGAATCACCTCCTTCACCGCTTCCGTCGTGTAGGAATTGAGCTGCCGCTCGTTGTCCAAGTAAATCCATACCTGGCGCAGCCCTTCTACAATCTCGCTGTTTCGCCCCAGCACCGGCCGCTCTTCGTAGCGGATGCTCTGAAACTTGTAATCGGGAACCAGTTCATGGTTGAAAAGCTCGCTCATCAGCATTTTCTCCTCTCTCGCCAGGAAGCCGATAAAATGGGAATGTCGGCCTGTAGGCAAGGTTTCTTGGGGTTTGAGGCTACCTTCAGTGCAATCGGGGGCCTTGTCGTTCTTCTTCAGTGTTGAATTCCGCTCCCATCGGCGGCAGTCCGTCCGCCGCTGCTCGCCACGTTCGCCGCCGGGCCTGGAAACAAAGCCGCAAAAAGATGTGGGTCCAGCAAAGCCGCGAAAAGATGGGGGTCCAGCAAACCCGCGAAAAGATGTGGGTCCAGGGAGCGCGCTCCCTGGTGGGTGCAGGGCGACGCCCTGCCAGGGGACGGGGGA
>JAJRTK010000133.1 GCA_024278345.1 bacterium
CTACACCGGCAAGATGCCGGTGCCACCGTTTCGGCGAAGAAAATTGTAAAGCAAAAACACGACAATTTGATAGGTCCCTAAAAAGGAGCTTCGTTGAGACCGGTCTCGCTGCCCCCCGGGGAGACTCTCGGTCGGGATTTACGGCTCCAGAGCCTTCTCTGACGTCAACTCCAGACCCCGCTTTAGGCTGGCTTCCAAGTCAGCGGTGACCTCTTTCCGGCGCTGGGCCCGAAGGCGCGCCTCCAGTGCTTCTTTCACGGAATCGAAGGGCCGTGGAGGGGGCTGGCGGCGATGGACGATTTCCAGGATCTGGATTCCGAATCGCGTGGCCACGGGGCCGGCGAATGGGTCCTTGGCCCCGGTCAGTGCATCTTTGAGAAGGGGATCGATGGTGGAATTGAGAGGTAGCCAGCCCAATTCTCCAGAGGCATCCTCCGAAGAGAGAGCGCCGGCCACCTCCTGGAAAGATTCTCCTGCCCGGAGGCGTGCCAGGAGGGATTGGGCCAGCTTTTTCGCTTCGGCTTGACTGCGCTTGGAGCGGGAGTGCAGGGCATCCCTGTGGCGCACGAGAATCTGGCGCACGTTGAGCTCCGGCGGTGGCGCAAACTCTTTCCGGTGGCTCTCGTAGTAGGATCGCGGGTCTAGGGGCCTGCGCTCAAGGCTCTCCGCCAGGACCGAGGCACGCAGGGCCTTGGCAAGAAGCTCCTCCTCTTTGGCCCGAAAAACCCAGCGGAAGTCGGGATGCTCCAGAAATCCTTCGTTGATTTTCTTTTGTCCCAGAATTCTGGCCGCCAGTTTCTCGCGGATGAGCTTCCGCTTTTCCTCGGGCTTGACGCGATGTGCCATATTTCTTGGGTAGACCGATTGCCACAGTCGCTTCGCCTCGACTTCGGTTGTTTGGGGTGGACGGGGGCTGGAGGAACCTCCAACCTCCACTCCACCAGTTTCTGGCCTGTTCTCAGGAGTAGCGGAACTCTTTCCGCCTCCAACTTCCGCTCCACCGGTTTCTGGCCCGGGTCCCGGATCAGCGGTGCTTTTGGCCTTGGAAGGCACCGCTAACCTGGCCTGCCCGACGATCTTCCAGGGGTCGGCTCCTTCCTCGGACCGCAGGAAGGCTTCATCGAGCTTGACTTCCAGGGACCGCGCCAGTTTCTCAAGCTCCTCCGCACGGCGGGCGATCCCCTCTTGCATCCTTCTGTTCCAGTGGATCTGGCGTTTGCGGAAGGCCAGTTGATCGGCATCGACCCGGTGGCGAATGAGGTCGAGCTGGCGCTCCACTTCTCTCTGGGGAAGGACGGTACCTTCACCAAGCTGCCAGGAATAGGCATCCAGGGCGACGGCTTCTCGGAGCTCGCTCAGCTCCAGGGCAACGGTTCGATCCTCCATGAGCCGCCGCCGGCGGGCTTCTCTAGCCAGGAGTTTTCGCATGAGAACCAGGTCAGCAGCCTTGCGGCGAAGCTCTTGTTCCGTCTTGTCGGTGCCGAACAGGCGAAGATTCATCACCTGGTAGTCGATCTCGCCTTGGCGCAATTGGATGCCGCCGAGAGTCGTCACGATGGCATGGGCATTTTTTGAATCCGCGGCAGCGGGTGGGGACTTGGCGGAGGCCTGAACGGGCTCCTCTACCGCTGCCTGCTCCCCGGCTGGTGAGCCACACTGAAAGGCGCCCACAAGAAGCGGAAGGAATAGAACCGGACTTGGGTGGCCCACAAAAAATCCGGGATGACCAGTCTGTCTCATGAACTTGACCTCCTTGCGCAACAGCCCACAGGGCAAGAGAAACCGAAGAGAACACTGGGCGGTTCCATCACGTTCGCCCGCCAAAGGTGAATGATGGTAAAGTATATTCTTGTGGGACGCAGCCACGATCCCACTGTTTCGGGTCAATTGGAGGCTGCTCCAAGACCGTCTGGCGGGACTGTTAGAGCTGGCAGCCTCCGCCCCGAGGATTACCTGGAGAAGGGACCATGCCACAAGAGCGGAAGAGTCACGAGGAAAAACCTCGCGAGCAAGAGGAAACCCACGAACCCGAAGAGCTCGAGGAAGCGGGACAGGATATCGAGGACCGGCTGGACGAACTCGATGAGCTGATCGACGAGGCTCTGGAGGAGCACGAGGAAAACTCCGATCAGCTCGCCCAGGAATTCGTGGACGGATTCAAGCAGAAGGGCGGCCAGTAAAGAGAGGCCGCCCGACGATGGCGACAAAGAGCGGGCCGACGGCGGTAGGAAATGGGCCGCAAAAGGATGGCCGGTAGGAAGCGTGCCGTGCGGCTGCGGCGCGCACGGCTAGGGTCATTGGAAGTCCATGCAACGAGGAAGTGTTGGAATGCGCGAGTACCGTGGTTCGAGCTTTTACGAGTTTCTCAGCCAGTGCCACCCAAACAGCATCAAGACGCCCGAGGGTTCGGCGGTGGTGGAACTTCAAATCCCTCACGGAACGACCATCGTCGCCCTTAAATACAAAGGGGGCGCCGTCATCGGAGGTGACAGGCGGGCCACCATTGGTGGGCACATGATCATCAACGAGGATATCATCAAGGTCTTCCAGACGGATGACTACTCGGCCATGGCCATCGCGGGAGCCTTCGGCCCCAGCGTAAAGATGGCCCGTCTTTTCCAGACGGAGCTGGAACACTACGAAAAAGTGGAGGGGGTGCCCTTGACGCTGGAGGGCAAGGCGATGCGTCTTTCGGCGATGATCGAGCAGAATCTTCCCGCGGCGATGCAGGGGCTCACGGTCATGCCGCTTTTCGTGGGCTTCGATCCCGGCAAGGGCGAAGCAAAGATTTTCGAATATGACATCACTGGCGGCACCTTTTCCAAGCCGCTGGAGGAATCCTTTTCTTGCAGTGGATCCGGACAGGAACGGGCGCACTCTCTTTTCGAGCAGCATTACTCCATGGGGATGACGGAAGAAGAGGCTTTCCGCCTTGCGGCGCGTGCCCTGGACTTCGCCAAAAAGCGGGACGCGGCCACGGGAGGCAAGCGTTACATCATCAAGAGCGTCAGCGCCAAGGGCGTGCGGGATGCGCCAGCGGAATTGACGAAGGCCGCCCCCTGACAACCCCTTGTTTTTCGACACCCCCACGGAACTGTTAGATCATTTCACGGCTTGGAGTCCTACGAATGGAAATCGGCAACTTCATCTCTCCCAAGCAACTTCAGGAAATCAAGGCCGACATCGCCGAAGCCGCTCTTGCCCGCGCCAATCCCATCGTGGCGCTGCCTTTCAAGGATGGCGTGGCGCTGGTGGCGGAAAACCCCAGCCGCTCGCTCTACAAGACGTCGGAGATCTACGACCGGATCGCCTTCGCCGGAACTGGAGTCTACAATGACTACGAACGACTCCGGAGGCATGGGATCCAACAGGCGGACCTGCGGGGCTTCGGATATAGCCGGAACGACGTTCGGGCCAAGACCATCGCCGGGGAGTTCGCGACGATTCTCGGGGACATCTTTTCTTCGAGGTCGGTGCCGCTGGAAGTGGAGATTCTTCTGGTGGAGCTCGACAAGGATCCCCAAACGCCGCCCATCTTTTACAATATCCCGTTTTCCGGCGGCCTCATCGAAGACCAAGGCTTTTCCGTCATCGGTGACATCCACCTTGTGGGCCGAGCCTCCAACCGGCGCAAGAAGGGGCTTCTTCGGAAATTCCTTATGGAGAAGGAGCTCTCTACGAGCCAGAGCTTGGCCGACGCTGTCAAGCTGGCGGTGGAAACCCTGGAATCCGTCCGGGAGAACTCTCCCATCGAGCCGTCCCACATCGAGGCGACGATCCTGGATCGGACACGCCATTCTCACCGGAAATTCCGGCGTTTGGCGGCGAAGGAAGTTCGGGAGATCCTAGGAGGACGAGCAACAATCGGCTCCACGGTTCTGCCGGAGACGGTTGCCAAGCAGAATCATTGTGATTTGAGCGGTCCCACATGAGCTTTCCCGGGTCGTGGCTCCATCTCCGGGTGGTGATGGGCGAGTAGCGCGAGCGGCTGCGAGCGATGGGAGCGGACCACAGCCCAAAAAAAGAAGCATCTGGGTCGATTCAAACCTTGTGGTGGTGAAACGGATGGGCTGTTCCCCCGCGGGGCTTGGGGCGTCACACTTCGGGTTGCTTCCGCAAAGAAAAAATGGGCTGTTCCCCGTGGGACTTGGGGCGTCACCGGATCCTCTGGGGAGCCACCCCTTGGGCAGAACAAACTTTGGCCAGTGGGTTGATGATATCATGAGAAAACGGATTTACGGGCTGGAGATCGAATTCGCCGTCAAGCATTACCCCGACGGCCCCGACAGCCAGAAACGGCGGACGCTTCGGGGCTCCAATATGTTCGACGTGCTGAATACGGCCCTGGAGAACGAAAAGTTCATCAAGCTGTACGAGAAGCGGTACTGTCCCAGCGGCCAGAGCTACAACCTCCACGGCTACCGGAACGTCTATTACGCCGAGAGTTTTTCCATCAACAAGCACCGCATGTTCCTGGGGAATGGCGCCCGTTTCTACATGGACACGGGCTTCCACCCGGAGTATGCCACGCCGGAATGCCGGAGCGTCGAGGATGTCGTCATCTACGAAAAGGCGGGCGAGCGGATCATGGAGGACCTGCTCTTTTTCGCGGAACAGGAGATGCGGCGCCTGGGATACACGGGACACATTTTCGTTTGCAAGAACAACGTCGATGTCCTGGGAAACACCTACGGATGCCACGAGAATTACCTTCTTCGAAGGACACTGGGGGACCTGGACGAATCCCGTTTTTTCAAGCAGGTGGTGCGGCAGCTCATTCCCTTTCTGGTGACGCGGCAGGTTTACGCCGGCGCCGGTAAGCTCTGCTTCGAGGAGAGCTTGTCGTTCCAGGTGTCGCAGCGGGCGGACTTCATTTCCTCGCAGATTTCGTCGTCCACGACGTCGAATCGGGGGATCATCAATTCCAAGGACGAGGCGCTCTCGGACAAGGAGAAATATCGCCGGCTGCACCTCATCATCGGCGATGCCAACATGAGCGAGTACACCTGTTACCTCAAGGTTGGCGCCACGGGCCTGGTTCTGCGGCTTCTCGAGGAGACTGAATTCCCGTGGGACCTCACCCTTTCCGACCCGGTTCGCGCCCTCAAGCAAATCAGTCGAGATCCCAGCCTCCAGAGGAAGGTCAAGCTCAAGAATGGCAACTTTGCCACGGCGGTGGAGATCCAGCGGGAATACATGAAGCTGGCCAGAAGTCATTTCCTCCGACCGGGCGGGAAGCCGGAGAAAAGCGTCCTCCAGGTCCTGGAAATGTGGGAAGAGACTCTGGACGCCCTGGAGCAGGAACCAAGCCGACTCAAGACGAAAATTGACTGGGTCATCAAGAAGAACATCCTGGACCGTTATCTGGCGAAGACGGAGTACGACTGGGACCGGCTCCGGGCCTGGGGCAAAGTCATCAAGAAGATCAAGTTCCAGGGGATCGAGAAGGATCCGATGCTCCAGCAGCACCTTGAAAGCGGCGATGAAAGCGCATTCTTGCGGCGTCTGCGGCAAAATATGAACCGCATCGATTCCGTGGAAATGGAACACTATTGCCACCTCAACGACCTCAATCTGATGGATTATCCCACGGTGGAAAAGATTTTCCACGCTATTTTTGAAAGGGACATCAAATACCACGATATTCGGCGGGACAGGGGCCTTTACTACCTCATGCGGCAGAAAGGCTTCATCACGCTGCCGAAAATCCGGGACATCGACGCAAAGATCGAACGGGCAAAGCTGGAGGCTCCGCAAAACACGCGGGCGCGGATCCGCGGTGAGTTCATCCAGCGCGCCCTGGCCGAGCAAATCAACGCTGGCGTGGACTGGGACAGCCTCTGCGTCTACGAGAATCAGATCGAAAAGGTCGATATCTCCGATCCCTTCCAATTCTATTCCCAAAAGGCGGAGCGCCTTTACCAGATCCCCAAAAGCAATTGAATCGCGGGAACTTTCTTTTTTTCTTCTGTTGAGTTCCGCTCCCGTCGCCGGCCATCCGGCCGCCGCCGTCCGCCCGTCATCCCCCCGGGCCGGGGCTCGATCCACCAAGGTCCCAGGACCGTCGCCTTCCGGACCGATGGACCGGGCTCAGGAGAGGACCGCGACCGCCGGCATCATAACAGAAGGACAAGGCATGCGTGCGCTTCTCATCTACCCGCCCACGGGACTTTTCGACCGGACGGACCGGTGCCAGACGCCGTTGGAGTTCGCCTCGGCCCAAGGGGCCAGGCCCCCCATGGACCTGGCGTACATGGCGGCGGACCTGGAGGCGAAGGACGTGGAATGCCGGATCATCGACTACCCGGTGGAAGGGGGTGGTTTCGAGGCGGTCCGGCGGGACCTGACGAGCTTCCAGCCGGACTACCTGTTCGTCTCCATCACGTCGTTTTCGTTCAACGCCGACATGGAGGCGGCGCGCATCGCCAAGGAGGTGGTTCCCAACGTCGTGACCGTGGCCAAGGGCGCCCATTTCAAGCTCCACGGCACGGAGATGCTTCGCAGCCATCCCTGCCTGGATATCGCCATCACCGGGGAAACGGAGCTCATGGCCACGGCCCTTCTCCGACCGCCAGAAGAGCTGGGCTCCATTCCGGGGATCGCGTTCCGGGGAGAACGGGGCCTTGTGCAAACTCCCCCTCGGCCTCCGCTGGAAAAGATGGATCTCCTGCCCATCCCCGCTCGCCATCTGGTCAAGAATGAGCTCTATACCCTGCCCAACACCGGTGAGCCTCTCACCGTCGTCCTGGCGTCGAGAGGTTGCCCGCACCAGTGCATCTTCTGCCTGGTCCCCTCCGTCAGTGGGAGAAAAGTCCACGCCCGGAGCGTGGGGCATCTGATGGAGGAGATCCAGGATTGCGTCAACAACCGCGGAATCCGGAACATCCTCTTCAAGGCCGACCTCTTCACGGCGGACAGGGAGTGGGTAGAGGAACTTTGCGACGCCATCCGCAAAGAGGATCTGGGCCTCAAGTGGATCTGCAACAGCCGCGTGGACACCATCGACCCAGACCTTGCGAAAAAGATGCGACGGGCAGGCTGCTGGCTCATCGCCATGGGGATCGAGAGCGGGAACCAGGAGATGCTCCGGAAAATGAAGAAGGCGACCAACCTCCAAGCCGCCAAATCGGGGATCGACGCTTGCCGGGAAGCGGGGATCGAGACCTTCATGTACTTCACCATCGGCCATCCATGGGACACCCGGGAAACGGTGCTCCAGACCCTCAAGTTCGCCAGGAAGCTCGACGGAGACTGGGCCGAGTTCCAGCCCTGCGTCCCTTTCCCCGGCACGGAGCTCCACGCCATTGCCCTGCGGGACGGGCTTATGGAAGAGGGACCGGAAACCGGCGACGGCGTGAGCCCCCTGGCCTTTTCCCGGACCTACAGCCTGAGCCGAAAAGAGCTGAACCGCCTGCGCCTCCGGGGCCTGGCCATGTTCTACCTCCGCCCCCGGTTCTGGTTCCGCCTGTTTCGAAAATACCCCCTCTCGACGTTGTGGCGTTTTTCCCGGGCCGGGCTGGCCTCCATGAAGGCGACACTCCGCCTCATGCTTCGCCGGCGGCTCTGGAAAGAGAAGCCCCGGGAAGCCAGCCGGTCGTGAGGCGGGGCGGGAGATCGCCGGGGCACGCCCTCGCCGCGCTCTATCCAACGCCACCCGCCGTTCCCTACCCGCCTTCTTCGCCGAAAAGCTCTTCCAGGCTCTCCGCCTCCAGGCAAAGGCAGGCCCACTCCTCCAACTCTCCCGCCTTCCCCTCCTTCACACGGCGCCGCACCCACCCGGGAAGCCGGCCAAAGCGCTTATCCACTCCAACCGCCCCACGGGGGGATGGCTCCTTCCCGCGGGGACGGATTAGGGCATGCAGGCCGGACGGCCTGCATGCGAAAAAACACGGTGGTGCGGAAGGCGAAAAAACATGGGGTCGAGACGCCTGGGCTCCCGGGGGCGACGTTGGGAAGGGAGGTTTTCGGTGTGTTATGAGATATGCAAGTTTCGGGGTTCCGTGGGCGCATCGGTTCGGGGCATCGAGCAGCGGGTGCCGGACGGCGCCCGATGGGAGCGGAACTCAGCACAAAAAAGGAATTGGATGAAACCATCGTTCTGGCGCTTTGCTCCAGCCTTGGGGTATATGGCGCTCCTGTACTACCTTTCGGCTCAATCCAGTGTGAGTCTACCCTCTAGGCTCTCGGACAAGCTCGTTCACCTGGTGGCGTACACGCCACTCGGGCTCTTTTGGATTTATGGGCTTGCGGGCCGGGTATCGTGGCGCTGGACCCAAATCTTGGCCTTGCTCTTCACGGCTCTTTATGGCCTGAGCGATGAATGGCACCAGAGCTTTGTTCCCGGGCGGGTTTCCGAGGCAGGTGACGTTCTAGCCGACGGTCTGGGCGGGGTCGCTGCCGTGGTCCTGGCGAATTTCTGGAACGTCTGGATGAAGCGGCGACGGAAAAACAAGCCCCAAACGCCCAATAACGGCGCATCCTGACATTCCAAGGAGAACTCTGATGCATGTTCTTGTCACCGGCGCCTCGTCGGGAATCGGCGAAGCCATTGCGTGCCTTTACGGCGCCCGTGGACACACCATCACCCTGGTTGCCCGCCGCGGGGAGCTGCTGGAGAAGCTCGCCAAAGAAATTGGGAATTCGGCGAAGCTCTTCGTGGCGGATCTCAGCAAGCCCGGGCAGGTCGAAGGCTGGTTCCGGGAGGCGGAACATCTTCAAGGGCCAGTGGACATCCTGGTGAACAACGCCGGAATGCAGATCGTCGGCCCGGCGGTGAAGCAGAGCCCGGAGACGGGGGAAAAGCTGCTCCGCCTCAACGTCCATACGCCCATGCGTCTGATCCATCTGGTCCTTCCAGGGATGCTCGAGCGCCGCGCGGGTGCCATCGTGAACATCTCTTCCATGGCGGCATTGGTCCCGACGCCCGGGATGTTCTACTACAATGCCTCCAAGGCGGCCCTGGCCGCGGCATCGGAGGCGCTCCGGGGAGAGCTTCGCGGAACCGGTGTCCATGTCCTGACTGTTTATCCGGGTCCAGTGAAGACCGCCATGGCCGATGCCTCCATCGAGAAGTATGGGCCGGACTCACTGGCCGTAAAACTTCTGCCCATGGGGACAACCGAAGAGCTTGCCAAGAAAATCGAGGCCGCGGTGCGCCGCCGGAAGGCGCGGGTGGTCTATCCGGCGAGCTACAACGCCAGCCGCTGGCTCTCGGGGCCAATCCGCTGGGCCACCAACCGATTGACGCCGGTCCCTGAGAAATAACCGGCGAATTCGTCAGCTGACGCGAAGGGTGGGTCGTCCCACTCGTCCGGCACGGCGAGAACGGCTCGCGGTCCAGCGGCGAACGCTTCGGCGGCCGGCAGCGGGCTTGTTGGACGGCGGGGGAAGGACGGACTTGTACGGATGTTCCTCGACGACGGGGATGCGCATTTTGAGCTGCTTTTCGATGTCTACCAGGAAGGCCCTCTCATCGACGCCGCAAAAGGAGATGGCCTTTCCGGTGGCGCTGGCCCTTCCGGTGCGACCGATGCGATGCACGTAATTCTCCGGTTCATGTGGCAGGTCGAAGTTTACCACGTGAGAGATCCCTTCGACGTCAAGGCCTCTGGCCACGACATCCGTGGCGATGAGGATTCGGGTCTGGCCGCGGCGGAACCGATGGAGCGCCCGTTCGCGTGAACCTTGTGACTTGTCACCGTGGATCACTCCGGCGTTGTAGCGCCCGCGATTCAGGTTGCGTTCTACCCGATCAGCACGGCGCTTCGTGCGCGTGAAGACAAGGGCCTTCTTCACGGCGGGATCGTCCAAAAAATGCTCGAGAAGCGCCCGTTTGTCCCGCCGTTCGACGAAATAGACCGCCTGCTCGATGGTCTCCGGGGTCGGCTCCGCCGGAGTCACCGACACCTGGACCGGCTTGTAAAGCATATTCTTGGCCAACTCCCCCACAAGGTAGGGAAGCGTCGCCGAGAAAAACATCGTCTGCCGGTCCCGCGGGCAATCGCTGACGATACGCCGAACGTCCGGTATGAAGCCCATGTCGAGCATGCGATCCGCCTCGTCCAGCACCAGGACATCGATGTCTCTGAAAGCGACGAACCCCTGTTGCTTCAGATCGAGTAACCGGCCGGGCGTGGCGACGACAATATCCACGCCCCTGCGGAGGTCCCTGGTCTGGCGTTGTTGGCTCACACCACCAAAAACCGTCGTGTGCCGGATGTCCGTGTACCGCCCATAGTCGGCAAAGGCGTCGCCAATCTGCTGGGCAAGCTCCCGCGTGGGCGCCAGTATGAGGGCGCGAATCCGCCGAGGATGACCGGAACGGGAGTCCCCATGCCTCGTGTGCAGGTATTGAAGGATCGGCAGGGCAAAAGCGGCAGTCTTGCCCGTTCCGGTCTGCGCGCATCCCATGATGTCGGAGCCGTCGAGGGCTGGTGGGATCGCCCGTTCTTGAATGAGGGTGGGTGTGGTGTAACCGCATGCCTTCACGGCACGCAAGAGTGGATTGATCAGCTTCAGATCGACAAAACTCGTCATTGTGTTCTCGCCAGCCCCCCAGCGCCTCGAGGCCACGGGAGCCGAATTGCCCGGGACAGTCCGCGGACGTTTTAGAGCCCAGGTCCCAAAGGGGACGCGGGGGATGGAGGGCTCTGACCAGAGGAGGGGCGAGAAAGACAAGCACCACAGCCGGAAGACACCATCTGCTGCGCCGAGGGCATCAATCACGGCCCTTCAAGGCTCGAAGCAGCAGGCATTCGCCATCACTATTTTCAGCATTCTCTGCTAAGAAGCGGACAGTAACCTATCCTGGCTGTCCGCGCAAGTGCGGGAAACGATGTGGGGGTATCCACGTAACGGTCACGTAGGACTAGCCATCACCAGAATAATTGAAAGAAGCTCAATATGGATTCCAGGAAGTAGCTCCCTGGATCGCAACTAGAGCCAAAGAGATTTGGATCGGGCGGGCTCCAACATCATCACCGCACCGATGGGAAATGACTGAGAGACGCTCGCAAGCAGGCTGATGAGATGTTCGTCGTTTGCGCTGTCGAACGTCGTGCTCGCACAATCACTCCTTCTACCGTTCACTACCGCAAAATCACCGCTCTCAGAAAACGGAGATTCATCTTCCTGAGCGGCGTCATCCATTGTTCAAAATGCCCAAAAGCGCACTTTCTTCACTCCGCTCTCAACAGCCTTTTCCAAGTAGACAAGCAGTTTCTCCATCTCTTTCTGAAATTCACCCTCCTCAAAATATTCTCCGGGACAGTAGACGATTCGAAGTTTCACACTCCATTCTGACTCCTCGAGTTTTCCCAAAAGCTGTCGCAGACACAATTCCAGAGGCTCAATCGGCTGCCAATCTGGTTCCTCGTCGGCATGTTTCATCCGACCCAAAGGTGCCAGATCGATATCGAACATTCTTTCCAGTTGCCGAAGCTCTGAATCTGTGGAGCCATAGCACATCATCCCGTAGCAAAGGGAACGACTCAAATCAATGTCATGCTCAACTGGCTTGTCCGTGCTGATCATCAAACTGAATCCCATCCAAGATCTCCTTTTGCAATGTGAGGCCGTCACAGCCAAGCACGGCTTCGCCACATCAGGGGGCGTAAACCATGACCAAGGCCACGGAAGGAAACGGGAAAAGCGGCCACCTGGTGATCGCCAAAGGAGACGCCGACGGCTACCCGCCGCCGGCATCGGCCCGACCTTACTCCCCCGGCTGCGCCACGCGGAAGCCCACGCGGTAGTCCCTTTTCCCTGGCGATCTCCAACCGCGCCGGGAAACCCTCAAGCTGTCCGCTCCGTACCACGAGCCGCCCCGAATGACCCTGGAAGCCGCGGCGTTGCCTTCCACCAGAGGATTGACCGTCTCTTCGCCACGCTCTTGGTAAATCTCTTTTTGATAAACGTCCTCGCACCATTCCCATACATTGCCAAGAACATCATAAAGTCCGTAGGCATTGGGCTTTTTGGTCCGCACCGGACGGGTTCCATTCCAGTTTGACCAGCCGATCTGCCCAAGGCGCCAGTAGCGCGGGCCCAAAGTGCCGCCACGAGCCGCCCTTTCCCATTCCGCTTCCGTGGGCAACTGCAAGTTGTGGCCAGCCTTGAGAAGAAACTCCTGAAGATCGTTCCAGCTCACCTGCTCCACCGGCAGCTCATCCCCTTTGAAATAACTGGGGTTCGACTTCATCACCGCCTTCCACTGCCGCTGGGTCACTTCGGTTTTCCCAATCCAAAACCCGTCCAGCATCACTTTGTGGCTTGGGGTTTCTGGTTTCTCACACTCCGAGTCGCCCTTGGAACATCCAATTTCATAGATCCCGCCGGGAACCCAGAGCAGCTCTAGATCCACATCTCCCGGCAGGCGAACCACCCTGATCGATCCAGACTCCGGCTGATTCTCCGAAACCGCAATCCTCGGAGAGGGCCGAAGGCCCCCTTCGGCACGGGGCGACGGCCGCTTCGTCGGGATCTTCGTGGGGGCGGCTGTCTCTAACAGACTGGCAACCAAAGGTGTCGGGTGCTCTTCCGCCGCGGAACTCCCTGCTGAACTGGCCTCCGTTGAAACAGGAGCGGGAGAAGGCGGCGGGGAAGCTGGCAACCGGGGCTCAAGAGCCGCAATCACACTCTGCATGGACTCGGGAAGCAAAAGAAGCGTTTCCCGGTGGCCGAAAAACCCGGATTTGCTCACCTCAAAGGTTCGGCGACCCGCGGGAACGGAGATGGTGAGATACTGGCCGTCTTGGGTCATGCCAACCTCCCGCCCATCCAAAAGGATACGGCACTGAGGCTCCGTGCAGAAGACCCGCAGCTTGGCAAGTGCCTCCCGGTTTTCAGAGGAGGTGGAGGATGCCGCGGGCGTCACGTCCGGTTTCCGGGCTGGAGCGAAATAAAAGTCCCCAATGACGCTCTCGGAAATCCAGGGCAATTGATCTCCCCCTGAAACCCTATCGACCTTCCGCCGAACCTCCCGAAAAACTTCGTGAATGGTCAGGCCCGGTGTTGCCAAGGTTTCCAAAAGCTGCTCAGTGAAAAGCCCATTTTTTCCTCCCCGGCCATCGCTGGCCGTCTTCCCGGGGGAAGTGGCGAACGCGATGAAGGTGCCTCGACCGCCCTGCATGACCGCGAGACCCCTTCCCAAACTTTTTTGGCCGCGAAAAGGGTTGTTCCGGCAGGCATCGAGAATCAAAATACTCAGCCGAGCCCCTCGCTCGTCCATCCGCTCCCGGATCCGGTCCATGGAGTAGGCTTCGTACTTCGCATCCTTCTCGCTCGATGCATCAAAATCCACGGGAATCATGTAGTTGGCGCCCGCCACCTGAATCCCGTGACCGGAATAGAAGAAGAGCCCCACATCCCCCCGATCCAATCGCTTGACGAAACGGTCGATAGCCTCATCCAATTGCCGCAAGCTCGTATCGATAGCAACCTCCGCGTCAAAGCCCAGTTTCCCCAACAGTTCTCCCATCCCCTGGGCATCCCGTACCGCATTGCGCAGCGGCGCCTGAGGATAGGCATTGTTCCCCACCACCAGCGCAACCCGATTCCCCTGAGCAAAACCCGGACCCGATCCCCCCAGAAGCAGAACCACCACCCAAAACCAAACGCCTCCCAAAACCTTCCAACCGCCTCCACCACCGACTTGCCTTGCACCTCGAGGATGGAAATAGGCTAACCTTGTGATTCTTTCATGGGTTGACTTCCGCTCACGTCGCTCACCTCCGTTCCGCGCCCCTCGCCCATCATCACCCACTGGATGCATCTCCGGCACACGCGTATGACAAGACCCGAAATCGATTGCCATGATTCCTCCTAGACCCCGAAAACCTGCCACCCATGGAAGTGATAGGATCCGGCGGGTTTCCGGTTGCACTGGACTTTTCCCGTCTGTTTGGCCAAAACTCCCTTGGACGACTGTTCCCCTCAAGCAAGACAATGATTCGAAAGATGAACTAGATGCAAGCCGATCCATCAGCATCCACCGCCATGTCCAAGCACGATACCACCCAAGACCATTCCAGCACCGCCCTCCAAGGCAACAAAGCTTCAGGCCATCCCGCTGCCGATGGTCAAACCGGGAAAAAAATGGGCGCTCACCCAGGCAGCTCCCCGGACAGCCAGGTTCCCTTCGAGATCCATGCCGACGGTGTTGATGTCGTGGAAATCATGCGCCAAATCCGTGAGCGAATCAAGGAAAAGAAGGAAAAAGGAATCTACACCGACGAAGAAATCCAAGAAATCAGTGACCTCAAGATCCAAACCTTCGCCGAATCCTCCGAGATCGATTCAGAGCTCCTTCGCCGCTTACTGGAACCCAACCACGGCTGGAACATCCAGGCCGGCTATCCCATCAAGACCCACCGGAGCGGCTGGAAGGGAAAGCTCATCCTTCTTGCCAAAAAGCTGGTCCGACCCCTGGTCCGCCTCTACACCGATCACCTGATCAATCGCCAGGCCCAGCTCAACCTCTACCTTGTCTACCTTTCCCACAACTTGACCCGCGAGCTCACCCGCCTCCAGATCGAGTACCGCAAGATCGACTACCGATGCCAGGTCCTCCAAAGGGAGGTCGATTTCATGAAGGAGCGCCAGCGGGCCTTCGAAGACCTGGCCGTGCTTCAACCCGCCGCCGACGATCCCGGGGGTCCCGAGTCCTTGGAAGGGGTATAAACGTAAGCCGGGACACTCCCGGATATCTCATCAAGGATCGTTGCGAGGCAGTCGGGCGCGTTTCCGCCAAGGAGGGATAGGCGGACACCGGAGGCGTAGTCTTGCACTACGTCGAGGATGTCCGACCAACGAAGACGCTGGTGGAGACGATGGAGCAGACGCCGCAGCAGATGATTGATGAGATATCCGGGTACAAGGCCGATCCGAGCGAGGAAGAGAAGAAGAGGCTCCAGAGCCGATTTGACGAGATCTTCACTCAAAAGACGTGCTATGCGAGCCTGAACCTGGCCATCGAGCGGCTGTACAAGAACAAGCAGGAGCTTTTGCTGGGAGACCTATCAGATTCGGTTGACAACTTCACCGCTGGGGCGGGCCTCCTTCCCGGCTCCGTGCTGCCCGGAGGGCGCTACACCGGCAAGATGCCGGTGCCACCGTTTCGGCGAAGAAAATTGTAAAGCAAAAACACGA
>JAJRTK010000134.1 GCA_024278345.1 bacterium
GCGCGAACCCCCCGCCGAGGGTCGCGGTGGCAAAGGAGTGTCCAACTGTCCGGCTTTGTGTGGATGCCCGTACGACATGCTGTGAAAATCCGTTAGCCACCTGCGCCGGAGCGGGAAGAATTCCTGGCGCGGGCCTGGATGGCGCACCCGCTTTGGGGGCATTTGCACAAGGAAAGCTCATTTCACTTCGATGGGCCTCGTCCATCGTTTCGGCCACAAAAAGACGACGCAGAGCGTCGTACATAAATGTGGGTCCAGGGAGCTAGCTCCCTGGCGTGGGTCTGGGAGCAGCGCTCCCAGCGGAGGTTCGGAGGCGGAGCCTCCGCGGGGTTCCAGGGCCGGAGGCCCTGGCGCTGTGTCCGGATTTCGCAGCGTGGCCGAAACGATGGACGAGGCCCACTCGATGTTCAAGTTTTTCGCCTTTGCTGCAGGTCCTTCGGGAGCCATCAAGCTGTAAGTGTCTGATTCTACACGATCCAGCCTTACAAACATGCCTGAAGTGACGATCAATGAAGTCAATGACTTACGAAAAACTAGAACATCGAGTTTCAAGGAGCTGCTTGGCATTCTTTCCCACCACCGGATCGGGGCTTTTTATGAGTTCTTCCAGCACTTGGGAGTAGATCTCCGGGCGGTTGGACGCGGCTGCCTGCCAGCAAAGTTGGAGGATGGCTCTCCGTCGGACAGGAGCCGCCCGGTGGGCCGTGAGCCGCAACAGCGGCTCGATTCGGTCGGCTTCCGGGAGGCAGGGCAGGCAGCGGAGAAGCTCCAGGTAGAGTGCATCAATTTCCGGTCCATGAGAGAACGGGGCCTTGGCTCTTTTCCAAATCCAGGCGGCACCCCGAGCAAGCCGCCGGGAGATCCGGCTCCGGAACCCCCCGGCGCTCCCCGGCGGGGCAAGGGCGTTTTCTCGCGGGTGAGGGCGAGGCTTCCGGGCGCTTGTCTCGAAGGACTCGGCGTCCCGGGCGGCGGATTGGCACCGATGGAGTGCCCGGGCCACCCACGGCGGTCTTGGCAGCGTGGAGCAGATCTCGCCGGCCGTCGCCTGGATGAAGGGTGCGACGCTCCGGCGCTCTTCCTCCGGCCGGTTTGCCAGGAGCTGGAGGATCGCGGCCCGGACCATTGGAGAGCGCTCCAGGCGGAAGGCCTCCACCAGGGCGCGTGGTGGGCAGAGCGCCAGGCCCCTCGACGGCTCGCTCCCCGAGAGGGCCAGCCGGATCCGTTGGATCACCTGTTCGCCAGACGAGACTTTTTTTCGGGCTTCGCGCCACGCCTCGGCAAACGCCTCGCCCCGCCGGCGCAGGATCGATCCTTCTTCTTGACCCAATGCCGCGGTCAAATCGCCAGCGACCGGGAGATCGAGAGTAAAGCCCACGACCACAGCCGCCGCCAGAAAATCCCTGGGCAGTCCCACCTCAGCCTGAGCGGACTCGCCGGTGGCAATTCCTGATCCCGGTTCTCCTCCGTCGCCGGGTTGAGTCTCGTCCTTCCGCGACTCACCAGCCTCGATGCCAACTCCATCTCCCAGGGGCCTCTTCCTTTGTCGAAACTTTTGGGCCAACGCTTGGAGATCGGCCTCGAGCCGCGCTTTCCACGGGCCGCGTTCCTCTTCGGGCAAGGTCCGGTGGAGCCCCAGGAGATAGCGGGTGTGCTCATGGACGAAGTCGTCTCCGGGACACCCGCAGCCCCGGCCGCTGGCCACATAGTCGGACAGAAGCCGAAAGACCGACAGCTCTTTGGAAGGCACGGACAAACTCAGCTCGCCCCAGGTTCAAGGACAAAGAGATCGACCCAGCTTGGTTCCGAACCGCGTTGGGAAAACCAGGTTTCGAACTCCTTGACCATATCGAATTCCAGCCGATAGGCCCCAGGCTTTATGGGCGCCGTAAGCCGCATTTTCACAAGCTCTCGGTCGTCGGGCTGAAGCTCTTGCACGAGATCGGCGCGACCGAAATCCATGATGAACTCGCCGTTTTCCCGGTAGAGCTTGACCCCAGCCCGGACGGGGTGGTCCCCCGTGATTGGCCAAGAGTGATTATCGTAGCAACGGAGTTCGAGTTGCGCCGAAAACTCCTGCCCGGGGCTCACTTGTTCCGGGATCTCAAGGACCTTCACCAGCGGCGCCGGCCGCACTTCCAGAGGAATCCAGGCCGGCTCGGAGCCCTCCGCCTCGAACCACGCACCCTGTTCCCGGAGCATGTCCAGCTTCACCTGGTATCGCCCCACTTCCCGAGGCGCCCGAAGGAGCATCTTGATCTCCACGGATTCGCCAGGCGCCACGTTGCGGGATAGCGCCGCCCGACCTAACTCCTTGAGGAATTGTTTCTCCTTGCCATAGATTTTAGCCCCCACCAGGAGGGTTCCATCCGATGCCTGCCAGGATCGGCCTTCCACTAGATTTGTCACCCGGAGCAAGATCTGGAATTGATGGCTCATCTTCACCGAAATCGGTGCCTTCAGAACCTCGATTTCCGGCTGTCTTCGGGCTGGCCGTTTCGAGGTCGGCGCCCACTTCTCGGGGTCCGCGGTGCCCGCGTAATAGGCGGGAGCTTCGATGAGCTCCACGCCAACTTCTCCAGCCAAGCGGTGGGCCGCGGGAATTTGGTGCTCGTTGTGGCGAAACACAAGATACTGCCAATAGATCTTGGGCGTGGCACTCCCAAGCTCCTCTTTCACCGACACCAGCATCTGGAGCCGCTTCAGGAACTCCTGGAAGTCCCCGCGGCGGCGGTACTGGACGTAAACTTTCTGATCAGCCCCATCGGCGCAGGCAACCAGGATGTCCAGCCCCGACTCCACCAGGTTCCGCGCTTTCTTTTCGTCCAGGAGCAAGAGGTTGGTGGAGATCTTCGTCCGAATCCCGTAGTCCGCCGCCAGCCGGATCATCTGGCAAACCCGCCGGTTCGCCAGCGGCTCGCCGTACCGGTAGAGCTCCACCTCGAACAAGTAGTCTCCGATCTCGGAGAGGATCCTTTCAAACGTATCGAGGCTCATGACGCCTGTCGGGTGCGGCAGGGTCTCCGTTCCCACCTGGCAAATGGGGCAACGGAGGTTGCAGATGTTGGCCATGTCGATGGTCGCCTTGAGCGGGTAGGTGCAGACCGAGCCCGTGAGCCGCCGGTGGCGAAGATTCGAACGAAGGAAGTTCAGATATTTTTTGATCCGCTTGCTCAGCGGCCTGTGCCGGCTTTTGGGCGACCGGAACAGAGCGTCGAAGACCGGTCGAAAATCCTCCAGCGGAAGAATCCTGTGGTTCTTCACCGGGCATGCGCGGCAAGGTCCGAAAACTTTTTGCTCGATGATCGGCGGCTTGCCGGTCTGCTGGAAGGTTCGAAGGAATCGGCGCGAGGCCTGGTAGTTGGGCGAGTCCAGGACCGGCAGAACCCCGCCGCCGGATACGTTTCCCGCCGTGACATCACTGACGTTGGCACAGGAACAAGGCTCGACGTCGCCATTCCAACGGATGCTGATCCCGCGCCAAAGGTGGTGGCACGGAGAGTTGGGCGGATCGGCCTCGAGCCACGTGATCAGTTTTCGCAAGAGTCGTTTCAGCATGTTATGCCTCTCAAAGCATAATATAGGTCAATACGCAACTTTTGGGAATGATCATTTGAAATGCTTTTCTTTCTTTTGGTTGAGTCCGCTCGCGTCGGCACGACCCACGCCTTTGGCTCGAGTTCCCCCGTCCGCCGCCACTCGCCTTTTTTCGGGCCCCATCCGTGCCATGGAAGCCTAAGATGATCAAGGAATTAGCAACCACGAGGATCACCGTGGCCAGAAAAAAACTACCAGAAAATTATCTCTGTTTCAGAAACTTGGTGCTCCGGCTTCCCGCCAGGAGGGCTGCACTTCTTTTGTTCCTGGCATTGATGGTTCCGGAGTTTGCCCTCAGCCAGACAAGGGATCCTTTCGTCGGCTCGTTCCGTGGCAATGGACTCCAGCTTGAACTCCAGACCACCCTTTCCATGTCCGGCACGAAATACGCCGGTCGGTTGACCATGAGCAATGTTGACTACTGGATCCATGGCTGGAGAAATGGTGCGACTGTGGAAGGCCAAGTGGCTACGAATCCGCCGACCCGGTTCCGAAGTTTTTTTCAGGGGCCAAACCTCTATCTTACCGTTGGAAGACAGGTTTACGTTCTCCAGCGCTTCAATCCGGCTGCCCAGAATGCGGCTCGGCGGGAAGCGGAGCGAATCCGGGCCGGCGGCCCTCTCCCGACGACTCAGGCCGCCACGAAGATACAGCTCACGCGGAGTTCCTGGTACCGGCAGCTCGGAGGTCCCACCCGCGGGTCGAGTCTCTACTTTGTTTTTGCGCCTGGCGGCGCGGTCCAAAGGATCACCACGGTCTCCATCTGGACGGGAACCTTCAGCAATTTGATGGTGACGCAACGTCTTGTGGGCAACTACCAGGTAGGTTCCGGCGTGGTTCTGGTACAACTCCAGCGAGACGCCAACACAGGCCGGTGGGTTCGTGAGTCTTACCAACTGCGGTTTCGAGATGGCGCGACTCTGGTGGATCTCCGAAACGGCGACCTCTGGTTCTTGCGGTAACGGGCGTGAAGTACCTGAACCGCGGACCATCGAGACCTTGGGCGGCCGTCTTGAGGGCACAGAAAGAGAAAAAAGCCATCGACGCTGATCATGCCCTTGAAGCATCCCACGCCCGGACTTTGGGTGTTGCTCCAGCCTAGGGCAGTGGATCGAAATCGGCGACAATGGCGAGTAGCGGGAGCGGCTGCGACCGATGGGAGCGGAACGTAAGGCAAAGAAAAGGATTCACTGTGATCGAAGCTCTCAGCGAAGAGCGGGATGGGATCTTGGGGCTGAGGGGTATCCACGCAAGGCGGGACATTCCCGGGACTGTGGAATCGCAAGCGTCCGGGCAACGCCTCGCTATCGCTCGGCGGGTCACGCTGCGCGTTACCCGAAGGTCGTCCGGGGACTCCGTCCCCGGTCCCCTGGCAGGGCTTCGCCCCGCACCCACCAGGGAGCGCGCTCATCTTCCCGTTGCAACGAAGGGCAACGGGATCCCAGCCCACGTTTTTGTACGCTACGCGTTTTCCTTTTTTTTCGGGACCTATCAGATCCGGTTGACAAGTCCACGCACGCAAGGAACCCACCGTTCAATTCCGTGAATCCCGTCCGGCCCGCCACCGGCAAGATGCCGGTGCCACCATGGCGGCGCCGCGGAGTGTAAAGCAA
>JAJRTK010000135.1 GCA_024278345.1 bacterium
CGCTGGGAGCGCCGCTCCCAGACCCACGCCAGGGAGCCAGCTCCCTGGACCCACATCTTTGTGCGCTGCGCGCTTTTTTCGGGTGGCCGGTACCATGACCGAGGCCAAAAAGCGGACCTCGCGGCCAGTGCGCCGGAGATCCGTTTTGGCTGAGGTGGAAGGACTCGAACCTTCAACCTCCTGATCCAGAGTCAGGCGTTCTGCCAATTGAACTACACCTCAATCTACCTATCGAACGCAGAGGATAATCCTCCGAGCCCGGGTTGTCAACTTATGGCTGACTCCGCACTATAGGCGGATTTGGAAAAACTTATCTTGCCTCTTCCATGGCTGACCAGGTTTGCATGCTCCCCTGGCTTCTGGTACTCCCCGGTTTTAGCTTCGGTTCTCTTTCGTCACTGGGAAATCAATTTATGCCCACGCCTCCGTCTATTCGCCTGGTCACCCTTGGCTGCGCGAAGAATAGCGTCGATAGCCAAGTCCTTTCCGCCAAGCTCCAGCGGGCGGGCTTCCTAGTCGCCGCTCATCTGGGGAATGCCGATTTCGTTATCGTCAATACCTGCGGTTTCATCGAAGCGGCGAAGCAGGAGAGCATCAACGCGATCCTCGACGAGGCTCAGAGGGAAAAGGGGTTCCCACCGCCTCGCCTCCTGGTCATGGGCTGCCTCTCCCAGCGGTATCGGTCCGATCTGCGGGAAAGCTTGCCGGAAGTGGAAGAGTTCTTCGGCGTCGATGAGCCCGACAGGATCGTGGTCTTTCTTCTCAAGGCGGCTGGCCTGCCGGCCCAGGGGCCCCCCAAGCCTCAGAGGGATCTGCCCGACGCGCCGCCGCCACGCCTCCTGCCTCCCGGCCGGACAAGCGGTTACTTGAAGATCAGTGAGGGATGCAACCACCGATGCACTTTCTGCGCCATTCCCGCCATTCGGGGCCAACACCGGAGCCGTTCCCTGGAATCACTGGTGGCTGAAGCCGATTTCCTGGCCAGGCAGGGAGTCAAGGAGCTTTCCATGATCAGCCAGGACACGGCCTATTACGGCGCGGATCTCGGGCTGCGCCAGGGGCTGGCCAAGCTTCTTCAGCGTCTGGGCGAGGTCGAGGGAATCGAGTGGCTTCGCCTGCACTACGTCTATCCATCCGCCATCAGTGACTCGCTGCTCCGGCAATTCAAAAGGAACCCCAAGCTCGTCCCTTATTTGGACATCCCTATTCAACATGTTAGCGATCCTCTCTTGAGGGCCATGAGAAGGCCCGACACCCGAAACTCTCTCCGTCGGATCGTGGGGCGCCTCCGGCAAACTGTTCCCGATATCTCATTGAGGACCACGGTCCTCGTGGGGTTCCCCGGGGAAACCGAAGGTCATTTTCAGGAGCTCTTGGATTTCCTGGACGAATGCCGATTCGATCATCTGGGTGTCTTCACGTACTCCGACGAGGATGGGACGCCGGCGGCCCGGCTTCCGGATAAAATCGAACCGGAGGTGGCCAACGAGCGCCAAGAAATCCTTCTCTCGCTCCAACGGGAGATCAGCCGGGAACGGCTCCAGCGGTTCGTGGGAAGAACCATGAAGATCCTGGCGGAAGAACAGACGTCCGAGGGGGTTCTTGTGGGCCGGACAGCCCACCAGGCAAAGGAAGTGGATGGTCTGACCTACATTTCGGGGAATGTGAAACCTGGAGAATTCGTGGAGCTGTCGATTCTCAGGAGTTTGGACTACGATCTGGTGGCGTCCGGCGAGGTAAACGGCTCATTGATTCCCGTGGATACCCTGATTTAGGGGGCCGGATTGGCCATCGGCGTCAACTGAATGGGGGATCTGGTAGGATGAGATTCTCTTGAACCGTAAAGAGGCGATCAGGATGGAAGCGCAAATCATGAGCGTCGGGAACGAGCTGCTCCGCGGCGAAGTGCTGGACACCAATTCCCATGAGCTCTCCCGGAACCTCACGGCGCTGGGTCTTCGAGTGGTGGGCCGCACGACCTGCCCCGACGACGCGGGAGCGATTGCAAAAGCTATCAACAGGGCCCTTCGGCCCGACTCCCTGATTTTTTTGGTTGGGGGACTCGGTCCTACGATTGATGATGTGACGCGGGATGGGATCGCGCTGGCTGCCGGGGTTGGCCTTGTGTTGGACGGCGAAGTTCTCCAGTCGATCCGGGATCGGTACGCCGCTTTTGGGCGAACGATGCCGGAAAGTAACCGGCGACAAGCCGAATTCCCTGAAGGGGTCCATCTTCTTGGAAATCCTTGGGGTACGGCGCCGGCATTCGCGGTGGAGACGCGAGGATGCCGGATTGTCGCGCTTCCAGGTGTTCCCCGGGAAGCCCGAAAGATCTTTCACCGGATCTTGGCGCCTCGGCTCCGGGAGTGGGCGCCTGCTCTGGAGCCTTCGGTGAAGTTTCTGGTCAAAACCGTGGGAATCGGGGAATCGGCGTTGGAAAAGAAGGTCCGGCATCTGCTTGCGAAACTGCCACCAGGAGCCACCTGGTCTTCTCTTCCTCACGAAGAGGGAACCTGCCAGCTTTCCATCATTGTTCCGAAGGAAGATGTAGAGGCCTTGAAACGGTGCCAGGAACTCCATGGCGCCCTGGTGGCGGAGCTGGGGAACCGGGTCTTTTCCGTGGCCGATGGAGCTGAATTCGACTGGATTGTCCACGACCTCCTGACGCGCTCGGGCCAGCGTCTTTCCGTGGCCGAATCCTGCACCGGCGGGCTCGTGACCAGTCGGTTGGTGGCGATGGCCGGGTCGTCCGTCTACCTGGAACGGGGGGCCGTTTGTTACGCCAACCAAGCAAAAATTGACTGGCTCGGCGTGACCCAAGAGAGCCTGGCGGAAGATGGGGCCGCCAGCGAGGCGGTGGCCAAACAGATGGCCCGAGGCGTCCGGAACGCCGCCAGCGCTGACCTTGGCCTCGCCACGACGGGAATTGCCGGGCCAACGGGGGGATCGGAAGAAAAACCGGTGGGCATGGTCTACATCGCCCTGGATACGCCACGGGGCACCAGGGTTCTACACCGGATTTTTCCCGGAGATCGCAACTTGATCCGGCAACGAGCCGCCACAATTGCCTTGGACATGCTCCGCATTGAACTGAGTGCTCCCCCAACCGCCGAATAGAGAGGGAGAAACAGGGTGCGCCTTTTCATCGCCGTCAATCTCCAGCCAACTGCTCGGAAGGCAATCGCCAGGATCATGGGGAATCCGGCGGAAAGAAACGGGGTACTGAGAATTGTTCCGTCCCAAAATCTCCACATTACCTTGCAGTTCCTTGGGGAGCTGGCTCTTGACGAAGCAAACCTGCTGACCCCGGTCCTCCAACGGGCGGCTTCTGATCTGGCGCCTTTTGAAATCGACTTCCGCGGGATGGGCGCTTTCCCTTCCCGCCGACGACCGCGTATCATCTGGGTCGGCGTTGGCGAAGGCGCCTCCCCGCTGATGGAGCTTGCCGCCCGCGTGAGACAAAGTATGAAAACCTTGGGTGACAAGGGGGAGAAGCCATTCACGCCTCACGTCACCGTCGCCCGAGTGCGGCGCGGGCGGAAGTTCAAGCCTGGAGATAACTTCTGGCAACGCTCTTTTGAAGAAGCCCGGTCCCTGGTGGAAAGCGTTGCTTTGATGAAGAGTGAGTTCTTGCCAGCAGGAGCGCATTACCAAGAGCTCCACGCCTTTCCGCTGGGCGGTCCTGCCGAGGGATGAGCGAAAATGTAACGCGTCCGCTGGACAAAAAGTAAAGTTTGGCTTACAATTGTAAGAAATTCTAGAGAGGCCCCATCTCGATACCCGGGCCACTCGATTTCAACTATGTGGAGGGACCACGTGATGCGCGGTGCGGCGAACAACAAGGGAAACCGAAAGAGTAAAGCTCTGGAACTGGCGCTTGAAAAAATTGATCGGCAGTTTGGCAAAGGATCCATTATGCGCCTTGGAGACAAGGGCGCCATCGTACCGGTGCCGGCGATTTCCACTGGCTCCCTGGCAGTGGATCTCGCGACGGGAATCGGCGGTTTTCCCCGGGGTCGAGTCATCGAGATTTATGGCCCTGAATCTTCCGGGAAAACGACCTTGGCCATCCACGTGGTCGCTGAAGCCCAAAAATTGGGTGGAGTTGGCGCGTTCATCGACGCCGAGCATGCCTTCGACGCCACCTATGCCCAGGCACTGGGAGTCGATGTGGATGAGCTCTTGATCTCCCAGCCGGATACGGGAGAGCAGGCCCTTGAGATCGTGGATATCCTTGTGAGATCCGGCTCCGTAGACGTGCTTGTCATCGACTCTGTGGCCGCACTGGTGCCACGGGCGGAAATCGAGGGAGAAATGGGAGATTCCCACATGGGTCTCCAAGCCCGGCTGATGTCCCAGGCACTGCGTAAGCTGACGGCCTCCATCAACCATTCCAATACGTGTGTGATCTTCATCAACCAGATTCGCGAAAAGATCGGAGTGATGTTTGGCAGCCCCGAGACAACGACCGGTGGTCGAGCGCTGAAATTCTATGCGTCCCTGCGGATCGACATTCGGCGGATTAGCACCATCAAGGAGGCCGGCATCGAAGTTGCGAACCGAACGAAGATCAAGGTCGTCAAAAACAAGCTGGCGCCTCCGTTTCGGAAGGCGGAATTCGACATCACGTTTGGACAAGGGATCTCCCGGGAGGGCGATATCCTCGATCTGGGGATCCTGCACAAGATCGTCAAGAAGAGCGGCTCTTGGATTTCGTATGAGAATACTCGCCTGGGCCAGGGCAGGGAGAATTCCAAGCGGTTCTTGATGGAACATCCGGAGGTAGCAAAAGAGATCGAAGAGAAGATCAAGGCGGCGGTGGGGATGGCTGTTCCTCCAAGCGCCTCGGATGCAAAAAAGCCGGAAACATCGTAAGAACCATCATCGAGACGCGGCGGATTCGGTGGATCGGGCAAAGGTACCGGCAAACCGATTGCTCAGGCCCTCGGGGCGGACCCGCTTCGCAGCTCTGGGCGGGGTTCTTTCCTTGCCTGTTGCTGAGTGATGGTGTAGTCTTGCGTACTTTCTTGAACATCGTCTATGCGGGGAGACTCGATGGATCCCCGCGATTTTCTGTTCACTGACGGAGAAAGGGCTTCACGATGGAGCTCAATCGAATTCTGGAACATGCTGTAAAATCTAGCGCTTCGGATATCCATCTCAAGGTGGGGAGCCCTCCTATCCTGCGCATCGATGGCACGCTTCATCCGGTGCTCGACACCAAGCGCCTGATGCAAGAAGACACCATCGCCATGGCATTCGGTGTCATGACAAATCACCAGAAGCAGGTCTTCAAGGAGCAGCACGAAATCGATTTGGCCTACGCGGTGCCGGGTCTGGGCAGATTCCGCTGCAACATTTTTCAGCAGCGTGGAACAGTGGGAATGGTCTTCCGAGTCATTCCCATCCGAATCCCCTCCATCCGGGAGCTGCACCTGCCGCGGGTCCTTGAGAAGATGGCCATGGAGCCCCGTGGATTGATCCTTGTGACGGGAACAACGGGTTCGGGGAAATCGACGACCCTCGCCGCAATGATCGATTTCATCAATTCGCATCGGACCGAACACATCGTCACCATCGAAGATCCCATTGAGTATCTCCACCGGGATAAGAAGTCGATCGTGAATCAGCGGGAGATCGGTGCCGACACCATCGAGTTCTCGTCAGCCCTCAAGTCAGCACTGCGCCAAGATCCGGACATCATTCTGGTGGGTGAGATGCGGGACTTCGAGACCATCGAAACAGCTCTCACGGCCGCGGAAACCGGGCACCTGGTCTTTTCGACCCTGCACACCATCGACGCCACTGAGACCATCACCCGAATCATCAGCGTCTTCCCTCCATACCAGCAGCTCCAGATCCGCCTTCAACTGGCCAATGTCCTGAAAGGCGTCATCTCCCAAAGGCTCATTTCCAGGGCCGATGGCAAAGGGCGCATCCCCGCGGTGGAGGTCATGGTGACGACAGTCCTCATCCGCGAAGCAATCATCGACAAGGACAAGACGCGGACGATCCCCGATGCCATTGAAGCCGGCGTGAGCCAATATGGGATGCAGAGCTTCGATCAGTCGCTGATGTACCTCCTTCGCCAGGGATATATCACTGAAGCCGAAGCCCTGAACCGGTGCTCCAACCCCAATGATTTCAAGTTGCGGCTGGAAGGTATCCAGATGAGTGGCGACGAGGCGCGGGAAGACATGGCTTCGGTCATGGAACGTGGAGGATTCACGGAACACTCTCGCACCGTGAAAGCTCCCCCGAGTTCCTCCACGGCTCCAACGAAAAAACTTCACAGGCCCAGTCCCGCGAAGCGCGAGGCACACTCCCCGGACGACTTCGATTTTGACCTCATCTGAGCCGCAACAACTCTCTATAGGGGGTTGGGGTGGTTTGATACCGTCGTTCGGCACCGGTCATCGTTTCGGCCAACCCTTCGGCTGGAGGCAGGTGAGGGGTGAGTCCTGGCGGTCGTTTGGAGTTGATGAAGAGCGTTGCTTTCGCGCCGTCAATAACGGTGTAGGAACCACTCTTGATCAAATTTCTTGATCTGACTCACCGTCGTATCGGGCTTCCAAATGACGCGCATGGCGATATCTTCTTTCAGATCGACGTTGCGGTAGAGGTCCGGCCAAAGGGCGGCAGGGATTGTATAGGCAGTGAGGGCAATCTCCGCCGCTTGAGTCAGAAACTCTTCGTACATCTCCCGCTTAATCAAATAAGTGCTATCGAATGTATCATCCACGATGAGAGACTCCTATTCAGAATGCGGTCGCTTCTCCAAACCGGGGAAGCCATCGAACCGGGGGCATCGTCCGGGTGGCCGGGGCCGAGCGTAGCTCAGATCTGCCGAAGGCAGCACCGATGACCGGTCCCCACAAGTCTCCACACTAGCAACGGACAGAGGAGCCAGTCCAGATCATGACCACCGCCGCCCAGCTTAGAAAAGAGTTCTTACAGTTCTTCGAAGGCCACGGCCACAGGGTCATCCCTTCTTCGTCACTCTTGCCTCAGGATGATCCCACGCTCCTGTTCACCAATGCCGGGATGGTCCCGTTCAAATCCGTATTCATGGGCCTCGAAGAACGAGAGTACCGCCGGGCGGCAACATCTCAGAAGTGTATCCGGCTTTCGGGAAAACACAACGACCTTGAGAATGTCGGCCATACCGCCCGCCACAACACCTTCTTCGAGATGCTGGGCAATTTCTCGTTCGGTGATTATTTCAAGAAGGAGGCAATCGGACTGGCGTGGGAATTTTTGACGGAAAAAGTCGGCCTTGACCCAAGCCGCCTTCATGCCACGGTCTTCCGGGAAGACGACGAGGCCGAGGCAATTTGGCGAAAGACCATCGGCCTTCCGGCTAGCCAGGTGAGCCGCCGCGACGAAAAGGACAACTTTTGGTCCATGGGGGAAACCGGACCCTGCGGCCCCTGCTCCGAAATCCACTTCGACCGTGGAACCGGGTCGGCGGAAGATGAGGGGGATCGGTTCTTGGAGGTCTGGAACCTGGTTTTCATGCAGTTCGAACGCCAGGCCGACGGCACTCTGAAGCGGCTGCCCAAGCCGAGCATCGACACGGGGATGGGGCTTGAAAGGCTGGCCATGGTCGTGGAGGGCGTCGATTCCAACTACGAAACAAGCCTCCTCTGGCCACTCATTCAGCTTGGGCAGGAGCTCACTGGGAAAGAATATGGCGCCCTAGAACAGGAGAGCGTGTCGCTCCGGATTCTTGCCGATCATGCCAGGGCCGTGACTTTTCTTCTTGCCGACGGGCTTCTGCCATCCAACGAGTGGCAGGGATACGTTTTGAGAAAAGTCCTTCGCCGTGCCTTGCGCCACGGCCACCTCCTGGAGCTTGGCGGACCTTTTTTTTCCCGGTTTACCGATGGCGTCATCGATTTGTACAAGGACGCTTACAAAGAGCTGATCCCGCTCCGTGGGAAAATCGGTCGGATTGTGACCTCCGAAGAGCTCCGCTTCACCAAGACCCTCAGCAAAGGTCTTGAACTGGTCAACGGTCTCCTGGATTCCCTGGATGAACGGGGTGACAAGGTCATCCCCGGCCAAGAGGCGTTTAGACTTTACGATACCTATGGTTTCCCCTTGGATCTCACGGTAGAAGCTGCCAGGGATCGCGGGTTCACGGTGGATCAATCGGGTTTCCAGAGAGCGATGGACCATCAGAAAGAGCGTGCTCGGGAATCCTGGAACGCCGCATCCAAAGCGGCGCCTGTCTATAGGGAGCTTGCGGCTGATCTACCGCAAACGGAGTTTCTCGGCGACCTCCACGGCCTCCCCGGGGAGCCTGCGGAGGAAATTGAAGCAAGAGTTCTGGGAATTCTTCGTGATGGGAAAATCCGTGATCGCCTCGAAACGGGGCAAAGCGGCGAAATCGTATTGGATCGAACTCCCTTTTACGCCGAGGCCGGCGGGCAGGTCGCAGATCGCGGTATTCTCCGTTGGCAAGGTGGTCGCGCCGAAGTCTCCGACGCCCAAGCTCGAATCCAGGGGACGACCTTCCACGGCGTGACTCTCCTGGAAGGTTCGCTTCTGGTGGGGACAGCCTGCTCTCCCCAGATCGATGGTGAATGGAGAAAAAAGGTCCGCCTCAACCACACGGCAACCCACTTACTGCACGCCGCTCTCAGGGAGGTTCTTGGCGAACACGTCAAGCAGAAAGGCTCCCTGGTGGCCCCCCGCAGGCTTCGGTTCGACTTTACGCACTTCACGCAGCTCGACGACGAGGAAATCCGCCGCGTGGAGGAAATCACCAATTCCAAAATTCTGGAGAATCTCGCCGTTGAAACCAATGTCATGGCGTTGGATCAGGCAATTGAAGCGGGAGCCATGGCCCTTTTTGGGGAAAAATATGGCCAGCAGGTGCGAGTTGTGAAACTGGGTTCTTTTTCCACGGAGCTCTGCGGCGGGACGCACGCCCGGCGCTCTGGTGACATCGGACTTTGCAAAATTGTCTCCGAGGAAAGTGTTGCTGCCGGAGTCCGGCGGATCGAGGCCGTCACAGGGACGGAGGCTCTGGCCTACGCCCAACAGGCTCAAGCGCTGCTCAAGAACCTCTCCCAAACCCTCAGCAGCTCTCTCAAAGACCTGCCCCAGCGGGCCCAAAGCCTGCTCCACCAACTCAAGGAGCAAGAGAAGCTCGTGGAAGAGCTGCGGCAAAAACTGGCGGCGGGCTCCACGGCAAAGCAGGAGGTCCGGCGGATCAACGGTGTCGAGCTTCTCTGCCGTACCGTGGAAGAGCTGGGCCGCTCGGGAATGCGAAATTTGGCTGACGAGCTCAAGAAAGAGCTGCCGGATGGAGGCGTAATCCTTCTTGTGAACCGCCATGCCAACAAGGTCGATCTCGTCGTAGCGACCGCAGGAGAGGGCGGGAAGAAACTCGATGCCGCGGGGATCGTTCGCGCCGCCGCCAAGCCACTTGGGGGAAAAGGAGGAGGCCGGCGGGATTTCGCCCAGGCTGGAGGCAAGGAATTGTCCAAGCTCCAAGAAGCCATCGAGGCAGCGGCGACGGAAATCGAACGGCAATCTCAAGAATAGCCCGGCAGCGGCGGAGCTTCACGACGATCCAGCGGTGCCCCGGGATCTAGCCTGCCACAGCCTGGCTCTTCGCGGCCTTCACGGTCCCGAGTAGGCCGGGGTGGCGAACGACTCTGGTCACTCGGGCTCCCAAGCATGCCAGTTTCTTCGAGATCTGCTCGTAACCTCGGTCCAAGTGTGTCAAACCAGAGATTTCCGTGATTCCCGTGGCTGCAAGAGCCGCCAGAACAAGCGCGGCACTGGCACGAAGGTCGGTGGCTTCCACCGGTGCCCCCCGCAGACCCCGGGCACCGCGGATCAAGACTCCAGCCTCGTCGCGGTCGATCTCTGCTCCCAGCCGGCGCAACTCGGCCACGTGACGGAACCGATCACGGTAGATCCGATCTTCCACGCGGCTCACGCCCGGGATGGTGGCAAGAAAGGCCGTCATCTGCGCCTGCATATCCGTGGGAAAACCCGGATAGGGCTCCGCAACCAAGGTGCAAGGACGGAGCTTTCCCCTGGCGGAAACGGTGATTTGATTCCCCGAAATAGAGAGGCTGGTTCCCGTATCCGACAAGACCTCCAAAACAGCCGTCAAATGCTCCGGCTTCACGCCCTCCAAAGTCACCCGACCCCGAGTCACCGCTCCGGCAAGCAAAAGGGTTCCCGCTTCAATCCTATCGGGAATCACTTCATAGCTCACCGGCCGCAGCTCCCGGACTCCGTCAATGACCAGAGTGGAGCTTCCGATCCCATCGATCCTTGCCCCCATGGCCACAAGGCAGTGGGTCAAGTCGGCGATCTCAGGTTCCAGGGCGGCGTTCTGGATCCGCGTGGTACCTCGGGCCAAAGAGGCCGCCATCATGAGCTGCGCCGTGGCTCCCACGCTAGGGACGGAAAAGCCGATCTCGCCGCCCACCAAGCCATCTGTCCGGGCCACGATTTCCCCCGACATCAGCTCGACGGAGGCGCCTAACGAGCGGAGGCCTTGGAGATGGAAATTCACCGGTCTCGGCCCCCAAGCGCAGCCACCGGGGAGCGGCACCGTCGCTTCTCCCAGCTTCGCCAACAGCGGCCCCAGGACATAGATGGATGCTCGCATGGTCCGTACGAGCTGGTACGGCACTTCGTGATAATCACAAGTGGAGGTATCGATAAACCATCGGTCACCTTCGTTGCGAACCTTCGCTCCCAGGATCCTCAACAAGTGGGCCATGGTATGAACATCGCGAAGCAGAGGAACATTGCGAATCTCGTTTTTGCCTCGCGTCAAAAGCGTGGCCGCCATAATGGGCAAGACCGAGTTCTTCGAGCCACTGACCCTCACACTCCCCTCGAGCCGTGTTCCGCCCTCGACTAGCAAGACTTCACTGGTCGCATCCATCCGTTCACTCTCCCGATAAAACGCCTCCACGCCGAACCCAATCCGGAATCGGAAAGGAAACGACGACCGCATCATCGCGGCTTTCCCCGAACTACAGCAATTGTCGTACCAATCGACGAGCATGCCCTTCCGGTGTCCGGCAAAAAAGGTCTTGTGGGCACGAAGAAACAGCCGAGGGTGGTGAATGGCGTACGGCGGCGGCCGGATGGACGCCGACGGGAGCGGAACGCAGATCCAAAACTGCAAGGCCATCCGATGACCACGCCCCCTGACCATCATCCGACTCCGGTGCCGTTCCCAGCGCCCTATGAAGAGAACGCCAGCTCGTGAGAGCCAACCCGCTCCAGAAGGCGGGGCCCCAAAGCAACATTCGTGTCATCCGGGACACACGTCCCTCTCAGAACCCCAGAAAAACCACGCTGACGACGGTTTTCGCAAAATCCCTGGATGCTTCCTTGACCGCTTCGATCTCCTGGATATCCGTGGATGCCGCGGAATCACCGACTTCGTAGTCAACGGTCTTGGAAAGGGTGTCTTCCCATCGAACCTCCTTGCGAATCCGATCCTCGAAGCTCAACTTCGCCTTGATCTCCACGCGGTAAGCCGTCGCTTGCCCATCCTGATCCGTGGCGATGACATAGAAGGTGTAGCTCTCGATCCGGCCGTTCAAAACGGCATCCGCGCCTTCTTTTTCGGAGATGATCTTCACGCCACCACGACGATTCAGCTCCTCGGTCACCGCATTGGTCAACACGATGCCAAGATCTTTTTCCAGGCTCGCATTCTCAAAGACGGGAATGGCCACACTCCGAATGTGGCTGGGAAGAAAAACGCCTCTCCCCTCCAACTGATATCCGCAGCTCGTGATCAGGCCCAGACCAAGGAGAAGGAAAGTCAACCGGCAAGGCAATCGGCGAGTACCCCGCCAGCAGGCAACCAGGCTGGGGGCCGCAAGACGATTTCTAGACCGGAGCTTTCGGCTATGCTTTTCTTTCAAAAGAGTTTTCTCGGGAACCTCTGTTTTCTTTTTGTGCTGCCTTCCGCTCGCAGCGGCGGCAATCCGTCCGCCGCTACTCGCCATTTTCACCCCCATGGCCACCCACTGCCCTAAACCCAGAAGACCAGGGAAGCTTGAACTTGGGGAAAAGCAGCGCCCATGGAGGATGATCTGTTTTTTCACTCTTCTCAAAACCCTGCTCAAGTTCCTGTTTCGCCGTTGATGGCATCCTTGACCTGGCCGGTGAGACGGACGGCGTGAAAACCGAATCCGATGGGCCGTAGATCCCCAGCGACTCCCAAAGACCGGGGCTCGGGAAAAAGGAAGCGGATCTCGAAAAGGCACTTCACCTCCAGGGGCGGCAGCCAGAAACTGATGGTTTGGGTCTCCCCCGCGAAAGCTTGGGTCTCGCACCTGGCCAGTCTTTCCCCCTCTCTAGCTTCTCTGGCCGGTAGGCGCAACTCAAGAATCCCGGCTTTGGCGTCAACACCTTCCCTTTGGGGCCAGACGACCTCAATCTCCACGCCGCGGTCTCCCGGGCTTCCGAGGAGAAAGAGCTCGGCCCGGTCCACCATCCATCTCACGGCAGGGCCGCCCGGCCATGCCGGTTCGGGAGCATGCCATCCAGTGCCCAGAAATCCTTCATCGCTCTCTCCGGCCACCAGGTTCCGCCCCTGGAGATGCGCTAGACAAGACTCCGACAGAATCCGTCGCGCCGTCGTGGGGCTGTAGGTTGCCAGGAGATCCGGTGCGCGGCAGTGAGAATGCAGCTTTGCCAAGACTTCCTTTCTACTCCTTTTCCGCGGAGCTCGAACACGCCTCACCAGTGTTCCCGGAAGATGGCTGAGGTTCCAGATGAGGGCGCGAGAGACCGTGGCAAAACGGCCCCGCGTGCGGACCCTCAAAACTCGAACAACCAGGCTCAACGCCCACCTCAGGGGCCCAAGCTTCAACGCACTCCGAAGGCGATGCCGCTCGCCCAAGACCTCCCGCGCGGAAAACCCAAGAACCTTGCTGGTGGTCGCTCCCATCTTGTGCCAGACAACCGATTGAGGCTCATAGAGCAACCGCCAGCCGGCTAGCCAAGCACGCCAACTCCAATCCACGTCCTCGTGGTACATAAAGAAGGCCGGATCGAATCCGCCGACACTCTCCCAGGCGCGGCGACGGAAAAGCCCGGCGCCCGCGGAAACGAAGAAGACTTCCGACGAATGTTCGAATTCCCCCTGGTAGACTCTCCAAAAACCTCGGTCATAGCCATAGCCATCCTGGGTCACTCCGCCGCCAGCGCTTTGGACGATCCCATCCCTTCCCAAGAGCATGATCCGGCTCTGTACCGCTGCCACGTCCGGTTCTGTGTCAAGACAATCCACCAGGGGAGCGAGCCACCCTTCGCCCACTTCGGTGTCGTTGTTGAGAAGCGCGAAATAGGGGGACCTCACTTTGGCTACGGCTCGATTCATTCCTTTGGCAAAGCCAAGATTCGAGCCGTTTTCCAAAAGCTTCACCCAGGGGTGCTGTTGGCGTACCCACTCCGTCGATCCATCGGACGAACCATTGTCCACGAGCCAAACCTCGACTTGCCCGGAGCCTTTCTCCACGGACTTTTGGAGGCTTCCCAGGCAACCGGGCAACTCTTCCAGTCCGTTGAAATTCAAGACGACAACGGTCACCGTCGCCGGAGGGTTTTTGCCAGCCGGCGCGGCATTTTCTCCCGGCCGCGACCCGAGTCCTAGCGGGAGTTTTTCGCCTCCCGTCCCAACCCCTTTCAAAAGCCTGCACCACTCTTGAACCGGTAGCGGACGCCCAAGGCAAAGCTCATAATGGAAGAGCGGTACGTGCCGTTGGTATTGCCTCCGACGATATTGGGATCGAGGGTATTGTATGCACTGTCCGTGACCTCGATATCCGCGAATTTACGGTAGTCGGCGCTCAGATCGACCAAAAGGCTCTTTGATGCGCGGAATGTCACGCCTCCCGTGATTCCGATCTTGTCCGAATCGGGGTCATCCACGGAGACCGTCGATGTGGGGATCGCTCCCTGATCGAAGAAAAACCCCGCGCGAAGCGCATGGCCCCCGGAAAGCTGGTATTCCAGGCCAGTGGACAGGACCCACGAATCCTGCCAATCCCGGAGGACGACGATCTCGTCAAGACCTGGCAATCCCTTGATCTGGACGCGATTCTCTTTCACGACGCTCCAGTTCTGCCAAAAGAGGTCCGCCGAAAAGGAAAGCGGTCCCTCGGGCACAATGGCAAACCCTACTCGGGCAATCTTGGGGAGATCGAATTCGGTTTCCATCTGGGCGTCGAATTCGTCGCCCAGCAAGAGACGGAAAAGCTCGATCTCGGAAACGTCGCCAACAATCGTGCCAGAGAACTTCAGCTTTGCGGAGTGGTTGTAATGTGCCCCGATTCTCAGCCAGGGAAGCGGCTCGTAAAGCAGGCCTAAATCCACCCCGAAAGCCCAATCCGAACCATCGAGGGTCGTAATGATCTCATTGGAGGGATCATCGACCCCTGGCGTGATGAGCTCCGGAACGCCCAACAGATCTCGGGCATCGATACTCTTGCGCTGTTGAAGCTTCCCATAGATGAGGGAGACGCCTCCGCCAAGGGTCAGGCCGTCGGTGATTCGATAGGCACTTGCCACCGTATTGTGGACAATCATCAGCCGGAAATAGTCGAGCAAATAGCGCTGAGGCCCATCGTCCGGGTAATCCGGCAGCCCTCCAAAGGCGGCGGAAATCCCGATTCCAATAGCGTAGCCCTCGTCCGGGCGGCTTGTGACAAAGCCAAGGTAGGGCTGGGGATTGAGGCTCGACTCCAGTGACACCGGGTCGAAAGTCACTGGACCGTCCACCCGCGTGTATTGGAAATCGGCAAAATTGAGGTGGAAACTGGCTCCCACCTCATTCGCTTCCAGGAGCAACATGCCGGCCGGATTGTGGAAGACCGTGCTCACATCGTCGGCCCGTGCCACAAACGAGCCTCCCATCCCCGAAGCTCGTGCCCCAAGGTAGGGAAAGTAGATCGCTCCCGCCCACCCCGTACCGGGAAAAAGAAAGAATATAAGCCCCCCTAAAATCGCCCACCCACAGCCTTTGGCCATCTTCGATCCCCCGATCGCCGTTTGACAAAAAAACGGATTGCCCCCCTGCGCCACAAAGCGACGGGAGGAGCCCCGAACTACACATTTCAGCCTACCACGCCATCCCGCTCCACGAAAAGCATTTCGAAGTCCACGTCATGCAGGGGTTGGGTTGAGAATCCAGCCATCACCGTAAAAAACCACGACAAGCAGACATCTGTCTTCTGGACGGCCATGCAACGCCTCGCTCTCACTCGGCGGGTCACGGCGTGCCGTGACTCTAC
>JAJRTK010000136.1 GCA_024278345.1 bacterium
CTGGGAGCTTGCGCTGCGGCCCCTTGGGCCGCGTCTCGCTTACGCTCGGCATCAGACCCACGCCAGGGAGCCAGCTCCCTGGACCCACATCTTTGTGCGCTGCGCGCTTTTTTCGGGTGGCCGGTACCATGACCGAGGCCCCAGTGAGGATTTGGCCATCCTTTTTCTTTCGTCGGGTGTCCCGCCGGCAAGAGTAGGCCCGGGCTGGAGACCTATCAGATTCGGTTGACAACTTCACCGCTGGGGCGGGCCTCCTTCCCGGCTCCGTGCAGCCCGGAGGGCGCTACACCGGCAAGATGCCGGTGCCACCGTTTCGGCGAAGAAAATGGTAAAGCAAAAACACGACAATTTGATAGGTCCCCCGGGCTGCATTGAATTGTTTCGGAAGAGTTGGGCAGGGTGGGGCTTTTTGTTACCTTCTTCTTTGCGTTATTCTTTGCGTTCTTGCTCTGGATGGTACTCCGAACAGAGACTTGCAGGGTGCCTCTGTTCCATCTAACCCGGAAATGTCACCAAATCCCTGCTGCGTCAACGCAATCATCGCAGCCACCAGCGCCCTCTTCGGTCAGGCATCCTCAACGTAGCTCTCCTACGCCTCCGGTGCCTGCCTGTGGTCGGCCTCGCCGGCTGCACGCCCGCGCCGCCTCGCGACGGGATTTGATGAGAGATCCGGGTCTAAGCGTTTCAGGAGACCACCATGGTGCAAACTGAAGTTTTTCTTGTCAGCCTGTTGTTTTTCGCGGCTTGCCAATCCGGGGAGCCGCCGACGGAGCTGGTGGGTGATCCCATCCTCGTCATAAAGCTCGATGAGGCGGGGCCTTTCCCAGACACCAATCTAGGTGGAGAGCGGAAGGAGTTCAAGGGGCTGCACCTGGATCGGGAATCGGAGAAGCTGGAAGGTTGGACGGTCTATACACGGAGCGAAGACAGCAAGAAGTTTGAAGGAATCGAGCTTTCCAGCATCGAATATGGATTCTGGAGAAATCGCCTGGGCCTGGTGCAGATCCGGCTGGTGGGGAAAGACAACGCCCGGATGCTCATGACCTTCCTTCGGAAGAAATATGGAATGTGCGGCGAACTCGCTGGCTCGGCCTGCGCCTGGCAAAGCAAGACGATCCAAATGCAGCTCAAATGGCAGCCCAAGATCGCCCACGCCACCTGGCTCATCTCCTCTCTTGCCGTCCAGCGGTCTTATTTTGATTCCCTGCCCAAGGCCGTCACCGGGCAAGGGGGCAAAAAGTTGTGAGGTCGGAGCCGGGTAAGGCGGCGTTGAAAGGCGAGTGGCGGCGGACGGACTGCCGCCGCCGGGAGCGGAACGCAGCCCCAAAAAAAAGGACAGCGTCTGGCCGTGATCTTGGCCTTCAGCGAACCACTTTGCGGTCTTTTCCCTGAAGCGGTTCAGGAGTCCGGGGGAGGCCCTGCAACTAATGGGAGGCTGGAGCGGCTGATGGTGGAGCTGTCCAGGGGGAGGGAGGCGCATCCCAGGAGCGGCTTACATAGTCGTTCATCCCCAGCATGAGCATGATCAGGAGCATCACGAAGCCCGCGCTGACGAAGATCCAGGTGACGGGGCTGTTGTAGCGTACGTGCATGAAGAAGAGGATGACCAACAGCGCCTTGGTGCAGGCGATCCCCATGGCGATGATGTCGTTCAGGGCGCCCATATCGATGAAGGCGGCGATGACGGTCAAGGTCGTCAACGCCATGAGGGTTGCGAAAATCTTGTAATAGAGCTCAGTGGAGATCAAACCATGAGACATCAGTGCCTCCCCAATAGATACAAGAGGGGGAAGAGAAAGATCCAGACGATATCGACAAAATGCCAGTAGAGGCCGGCCATTTCGACGGGAGCATAGTAATCCTTGGAGAATTTTCCCCCGCGGTTCATGACGAGCATGACCACCATCACCCCGATCCCGATGACCATGTGGAAAGCGTGGGTGCCGGTGAGCACAAAGTAAAGTGCATAGAAGATCTGGAGATGGGGAATCGGCTCGGCAGGGGCGAAATTGGGGCCCGGGATCAGGTTTTCCTGCCATTTTCCCGTGTATTCGAACGCCTTGACCGCAAGGAAGAGGGAGCCAAGGAGGATCGTCGCCACGATGAGGCGTTCCACCTGTTTTCGATGGCCGTTCTGGGCCGCGTGAACGGCCAGGGCCATGGTCAGGCTGCTGCCGATGAGAAGAGCCGTATTGAGGGTTCCCAAGATGATGTTCAGATGGTGGCTTCCGGCCTGGAACGCTTCCGGATAGAGCGTCCGGTAGACCGTGTAACACATGAACATCCCGCCGAAGAGCATCACTTCGGTGATGAGGAAGGCCCACATCCCGATGGTGGCGGCTTCCCGCTGCTGTTCCATGTCGTCGAACTGGTGAGCTACCAGTCCATGAAGGTCACTGGACATCGAAGGCTCCTCTAGATGGGATAGTCATAGGCCTCTTCGGTCACCACGGGGGTTTCGGTGAAATTGAACGTGGGCGGGGGCGAGGGGACCGTCCACTCCAACCCTTTGGCGTCGAAGGGGTTGGGACCTGCCTTCTTGCCTCGGAACAGGGACCAGGTGAGGTAGATCATGGGGAAGAGATACCCGAATCCCAGGATCGAGGCGCCGGCCGTGGAGAAGATATTCAACATCTGGAACTCGTCCGGATAGGAGGCGTAGCGGCGGGGCATTCCCATGTATCCCAAGACGAACTGCGGGAGGAAGGTGAAGTTGAAGCCTACGAAGATGATGATGGCCGAGAGCTTTGCCCAGCCTTCCGGATAGAGCCGGCCGGTGATTTTCGGCCACCAGAAGTGGAGCCCTCCCAGGTAGGCCATGACCATGCCGCCCACCATGACGTAGTGGAAATGGGCGACGACGAAGTAGGTATCGTGAAGGTGGAGATCGAGGCCCAGATTGCCAAGGAAGATCCCCGTCATGCCGCCGATGGTGAAGAGGCCCAGGAATCCAAAGGCGTAGAGCATCGGGGTCTGATAGGAGATGGAGCCCCGGTAGAGCGTCGCCGTCCAGTTCAGCATCTTGATGGCCGATGGCACCGCCACCAGCATGGTCAAAACAGAGAAAACCAATCCGGCGTAGATCGACTGGCTGCTGACGAACATGTGGTGGCCCCAGACCAAGAAGCCCAGAATGGCGATACCCATGCTGGAAGCGACGATGAACTTGTAACCGAAGATCCGCTTTCTGGCGAAGCAGGTGATGAGCTCGCTCACGACGCCCATGGCCGGTAGGATCATAATGTAGACCGCCGGGTGGGAATAGAACCAGAAGAGGTGTTGGAACAAGACCGGATCGCCGCCCAGAGCCGGATCGAAGATCCCGATATGAAACAGACGTTCCAAAGCGACCAAGACAATGGTGATGGAGACCACCGGCGTTCCCAGGACGATGATGAGGCTTGTGGCATAGTGTGCCCAGACGAAGAGAGGCAGGCGGAACCACTTGAGGCCCGGCGCCCGCATGGTGTGGATGGTGACGATGAAGTTCAGGCCCGTCATGATGGAAGCAAAACCCGAAACGAAGGCCCCGAGGGCCGTGAGGATCACCTGGGAATTGGCGTAGGTCGTACTATACGGCGTGTAGAAGGTCCAGCCCGTATCAACGCCGCCACCGGCGATCCCCATGAGTGCCAGGAGCCCGCCCAGGTTGAAGACGTACCAGCTCGCGAGGTTCAGTCGCGGCATCGCTAAATCCCGCGCACCGATCATGAGCGGGATCAAAAAATTCCCCAACACCGCCGGAATGGTCGGGATCAGAAAAAAGAAGACCATCGCCACACCGTGGATGGTGAACATCTTGTTGTAGGTGTCGGCCTGAAGGAGATCCGACGCGGGAGTGAGCAGCTCCAGGCGGAAGAGCACGGCCGCCGCACCGCCCACGACGAAGAAGAAGGTGGTCGATAACAGGTAGAGGATGGCGATCCTCTTGTGGTCCAACGTGAGGAGCCACGACTTGATCCCGTAATCGGCGTTAATGAAGTTCCTTTCTTTCACGGTGCCCGGAGCATTCATGGCTGGTTCCCCTTCGTCTCATCAATGCCCAGGGACCGGATGTAGGCCATGAGCTGCAAGAGTTCTTCCTCGTTTACACGCCCCTTGAAAGTGGGCATCCGGGGCCTGAAACCCATGACGATCTTGGCTTTGGGGTAGAGGATCGATTCGCGGATATATGCCTGATCCGCCGTGACGACGCGCCCATCCTTGAGAGCCACCGGCTTCCCAAAAAGCCCTTCCAGCGCGGGACCCCGCGCCACGCTTCGATCTCTATGGCAACCGGTGCAGCCAAGACGAGTGAAGAGCTTCGCTCCGGCGTCGGCCATGCTTTCTCCGCTTTCCACCCCACTGAGCCAAGCCTGGTAGTCTTCCTCCTCCATGGCCACCACCGAGCCGATCATCTTCGAGTGCTCCGTTCCACAATACTCAGCACAAAAGAGATGGTAACGGCCAGGCTTGGTCGCCTCGAACCAGAGCATCGTGTAACGGCCCGGAAGGACGTCCCATTTGATCCGAAACGCCGGGATGAAAAAGCTGTGGATCACGTCTTCGGAGGTCATGGTCAATTTTACCGGCCTGCCCACCGGCACGTGGAGCTCGTTGATCTCTCGCCGACCCTCCGGATGCTGGACTTTCCACATCCACTGCTTTCCCACAACGAACATCTCGATGGCGTCGGCGGGCGCTGTTCGTGCCTCCAGGTAAACGCGGGCTCCGAAGTAGAAAAGAACAAGGAAAACGATTCCCAAGAAGATCGAGGCA
>JAJRTK010000137.1 GCA_024278345.1 bacterium
AAATTGTCGTGTTTTTGCTTTACAATTTTCTTCGCCGAAACGGTGGCACCGGCATCTTGCCGGTGTAGCGCCCTCCGGGCTGCACGGAGCCGGGAAGGAGGCCCGCCCCAGCGGTGAAGTTGTCAACCGGATCTGATAGGTTCCGAACAGGGCAATCATTCACCGTGGGATGGGGTCTTGGACGAGCTGTTCCCATCGGCCTTCGGCGGGAACGGGGAAAATGCATTTCATGATCGTCCCTCTGCCGATCTCAGACTCGACTTGAACGTGGCCCCGGAGGGATTGGACCATGCGGTGGAAGAGCCACAGTCCGACGCCAGCGGCGCCTGGTTTCGTAGTGAAGAAGGGATCGAAGACTCGACCGAGTTGATCGGGAGGAATCCCGACGCCGTGATCCTCGATCTCGATGACCACTTGGCCGCGAGCTGTCGCTTCCCCAAGCTCCGGTTTCACGTCCTTTTCGTACCGGCATTCAAAGCGGATCGATTGCCCCGGCGCAGAGGCCGCAATTGCGTTTTGCAGCACCCCTTGCAAACCCTCCACCACCTGTTTCCGTTTCAAACACATCTTCGGCGCCGCGGGATCGATGGAGAGATCGAGCTCTAGGTTTGCCCGGGCGATTTGCGTTGCGTTCGCCGAGGCCACTTCCTGGATCAGTTCCGAAATTCCCACGACCTCTTCTTCCGAGGAAGAACTGGAGAAGTTGAGCTGCTCGTAGGTGTAGCTTTCAGCGCCTCCCACCACTCGTAGGATCTCATCGACGTACGTCGATTCCTCGGTGCCATCTTCGCATTCGCGGCGGAGGCCCTGAGACAAGATTTTGATCCCGGACAGGAGATTCTTCATCCGGTGGGCGACCTGGGCTGCAAGCTGGCCCATGGCTGCCAGGCGTCGCGACAACTCGAGTTCGGCCCGCAGACGTTTCACCTTTGTCACCTCCTCGATGACAGCGGTGACTCCAATGGTTTCTCCGTAGCCATCGTGTAACAGGGAGGTCGTGATATCGAGCCAGCCGCCCTGGACTTCTCCCGAGCGGCGGTAGGGAAGCTCCCGGTGAACTGTCTCGCCCCGGGCGAAGGTCGTGGCCAGCACCGACCCCAGCTCGGAGTGGGTCCGACGATCCAGCTCGGCCGCCGCCATTTGGCCCAGAATCTCCGACTCTGAGATCCCAAGGATCTTCTCTGCGTCGCGGGAAAAGTCCCGCACACGACCGCCATGATCCACAACGATGATTCCAACGCCGATCCCCTCCATGATACTTTTGTACCGCTCGTAGAGCCCCACATTCCGGAGAGCCACCGAAGCGTGGTTGGCAATGGCTGACAGAAGATCGAGATCCCGATCACAAAAGAGCTTTCCTTCGGAGCTGGAGGTCAAGTATAGGGCCGCCTCGCTTCTGTCTCCCACCGTGAGCGGAACGCAGAGCACGGAGTGGATGTCCAGGACCTCCAGGGAAAGCGTCGTGGCGAGAGGCGCCCCGTCCGTCTGCGTTGAGAGCAGAGGGCGGCCTTCTTCCAGGACGCGCCCCACGATGCTGCTGGAGAAGGCCTCGAGCTCTTCGTCCCGGTAGCCGTGGCTTGCCACGATTTCGTAGTTGCCATCGACCCCAGCCGCCGAGATCAGAAGGCCGCGTTCGGCTTGCACGGACTCCAGGGAAAGCTCCAGGATTCGGGTCGTGAGAAGCTTGTAATCCAGAATGGGGGAGATGAGCTGACTAATCCGGTAGAGCTGGTAGATGTCCTCGGATGGATCTTCTGGGCGCCGCAGCTTGGTGGCCGTTTCTTCTTGGAGATTTGCTACTCGCCGTTCCACGTCCTCCAAGAGGCTCGAAGCGCCTAGAGCCTTGAAAATATGTTCCGCCTTCTTCAGCGTCTCGATGGCTTGCCGGTTGTCGTGGGTTTGGCTGTAGTAGAGGGAGAGTGCCACGTAGACCTTTCCCAGCTCCGGCTCGCAACCTAGATCCTTGCCGATCCTCTCCGCGCGGCGGAGAAGGTCGAGCCCCGATCCGTGGCGGCCACTGGTCAGCTCCACCAGCCCTCGCAGGCGCAGAGAACAGGCGAGCTCTCGCATGTTATGACGGGCTTCGAAGGTTGGCTCGATTTCGTCGAGCATCTTCGTCGTGTCCCCGATCTGCCCTGACATGAGCGAGACCTCGGCCTGGAGAAGCCGAGCCTCGCCTGCCGCACGCTCCAGACCGCAGTCGGAAAAAATCGTGTAAGCCTTTCCAAGCTCGGCCATCGCCGATGGCCATTCTCCCTGTCGGAGATGGGCGTAGCCCTGGCCGATATGGACATGGGCAACCCAGCCCACCGAGCCCATCTTCTCCAGAGCCGTTCGGCAGCGAGCGAGCTGAGCGCGGCCATCCGCGATCAGCCCACGGTCCAGCAGCATGAGAGCCATGAAGAGCTCTGCTTCACTCACCCCATGCTGGTCGCCAATCGATTTCGAGAGCTGAGAACCCTTGCTCAACAGATCCCAGGCCTTGTCCCAGTCCGACGTGAGGCGATAAAGGGCTGCGCCCCAGTTCGTGTAGACCGCCGCTTGGCCATACCGAAAGTTAATCCGTTCAAAAAGGCGGAGTGCCTTTTCCGAATAATCGTTGACCAACGCGCTTTGGCCCAGCACCTCGTAAGCCTGGCCAAAGATCCCAAGGGCTTTTCCGATATTCAGCAGATCATCGTGCTTTTCGAAAAGACGCAGGGCTTCTCGCACGTGCTCGATTGCCTCCGATGCCATCCCCAAGGCAACGTTGCAGAAGGCCATCAGCAGGTTCAGCTCGCCCACCTCATACGCGTCCGGTGTGTCGGAGAGAAGCTGGAGGGCGTGGACCGTGTTTTCCAGGCTGATCCGCACGTTGCCGCGGAATGCTTCGGCTCGGCCAATTTCCGTATAGAGGCGGGCGAGGTGTTCTGTTTCCCCTTGATCCGCCAAATCGTCAAGGCAGATCTTGAAATGGCGGAGCGCTTGCTCGAACTTAGAGCTCATCAGGTTGCAGCGGCCCACCTTGAGCTCGATCCTTGCCCGTTGGGTCAGCGGAAGCCGCTCCCGAAGCAGCTTTCCGTAGTGGAGGATCGCTTTTTTACTATCACCTCCCCGAGCGTAGATGTCCCCAGCTTTCTCCAGAACCTCCAGGTACTCTTCAAAATATCGTTCTCGCCCCTGCGCCTCGATCTCTTCGATGACCCGTTCATAGTAGTTGATGGAGTTTTGGAAGGCGAACAGCTCCGCCGCTGTCCGAGCGGCGCGGATTCCCCACTCGATGGCACGCCTTGACAGCCGCCCCTCCAGACAGTGGTGAGCGATGGCGCCGAACCAGCCGGAGTCGCCTGAATGGCGTGAGATCAGGATCTCCGCAAACCGTACGTGCAAGAGGCGCCGCAGCATCGGGTCGAGCTTCTGGTAGATGACTTCGCCGATCTTGGTGTGGGAAAAGAGGTTTTTCGGGCTGTGAGAGCGATCCTCGACGGCAACCAGTTGTCGGTTCTGGAGCTCCAGAAGCGCCGATTGGAGCTGTTCCGGGTGGTGGCCCGAGACTTCGCTCAGAAGCTCGAGCTCGATGCCCTGGCTGAAAACCGCCATCGTTTTCAGGATCTCAAGCTCCAGCTCCTCAAGGGACTCCAAGCGCTTGGTGATCGTGTCGATGATGCTCCCCGGCACTTGAATCAAATCGAGATCCGGGAGCTGGAGATCCCAGTCATCACCGCGCAGCTCGATGATCCGCTCGTCGGCCAGATACTTGATGAGCTCCTCCACGAAAAAAGGGTTTCCCTCCGTTTCCTGATGGATCATCTTCGTCATTCGGGGGGGCTGGTAGTTCAGTCCCAAGAGTGACTGGAGGAGTTGGCCCGTTTCATCCTTGGAGAGCCTGTCAAGCTCCACGGGGCCCGTGAGAGGGCCTTCCTTTGCCATCTCAAGGAGTGCCCCCAGTGCAGGAGACGCTTCTGTGCCGGCACCCTCAAAGACCAGGAGCAAGAGGATCGCGTGATTGTGCAGGCGGGCGGCAAGGCCGGTGAGAAACTCGATGGTCTCGTCATCTGCAAGCTGCAAGTCGTCAAGCGTGATCACATAGGGGTGCCCTGTGGAAAACTGGAGGAACACATCCGTCAACTGCTCTAACACCTGGCGCTGGCTCGACGGAGAGACCGCCTCGGTGTCGGAGGAAGATCGCCCCGCGGCCAGCAGAGGCCCGAGCATCTCCTTCCGGTAGTTTTCGACGAGCTGTGGTTGGCTTTCTTCAAAGCGGTGCAAGAGTTGGCCAACCAGCTCGTTGATCTCTTGGTAAGGAGATCGAGCGCGGCGGAAACTCCGCGTGTGGAGGACGACTTCCCCCTCAAGCTGCAGGAAGAGGCGGAATTCCTCCAAAAGGCGCGTCTTCCCAATTCCCGCCTCACCGGTGACGAGAACCATGCTCCCCCGGCCCTGGCGATAGGCGCGGTACGCTTTTTCCAGGGAGCTGAACTCCTTTTTGCGGCCCACGAACTCGCTGGAAAAAACAAAGTTTGCCTGGAACGGCCGTGTCTGCTCGCCTATAATGTACGAGCTGACTTCCGAGAGGGCCGCAGCCACTTCATGGGCCGTTTGGTACCGTCTTGACGGACGTTTTTCCAAAAGCTTGAGGACGATATTCTCAAGCTCCAGAGGTACATCGGATCGGAGCTGCCGCGGCGGCGGCGGCGGTCGCCGCAGGTGTTGTTTCACCAGCTCAGTCGTCGTTTCCGCCTCAAAGGGCCTCGCCCCCGTCATGAGCTCGTAAAGGATGACCCCCAGCGAATAGAGGTTTGCCCGCAGGTCCACCGCCCTGCCCATGGCCGCCTCCGGCGGCAGGTAGTGGAGCCAAACCGGAACTTCCGTCTCGGTCAATTTCAGCTCGGTTTCCATCCCCAATGTGACAAAGCCAAGTCGGAGGTCTGTCGCTTCGTACGCCGCCGAATCAACCTCTTGGGGTGGCTCGGCCACAAGCATTGATCGAGGAGTCAGGTTGCCCAGAATGATGCCCCGGGAATGGATGAAGTCCAGGGTCTGGCAAATCTCCCACGCCACCTGGATAAGCTTTTTGAAATCACAAGGCTGGAAGTAGTTGTGGAGGAACTGCCCCGGGCAGAGGTCCATGGTGAAGAAATAGCAATCCCCCCGCACCACCTCGAAGTCGTGAACTCGGACGATATTGGGATGCCGGAGGTCCGAAAGCAGGCGAAACTCCTGCTTGAACCGGGCGATGGCTCGCTGATCTTCGGTCCAGTTTAGGAGCCGCAAAGCCAGGTCTTTCTCCAAGATCCTATCGCGAACCTCGAAGACATGGCTCTTCTGCTCGCCCCAAAGACGGCGCACCAACTTAAACCGTTTGCCGATCTTTTTCGGCGAAACCACCCCGGCGGCCGAGCGCCGAGTCTCCAAAGAGAAGGACAACTCCTGGGATACGCCTTTCGAGCTGCTCATCATTCCAGACATCCTCCCTATACTATCCCGAAATCCAGGCTGTGTCACCCCTCTGAGCCTGGCTCCACAACGATTTTTTTCTTTTCTTGTGTCGATTTCCGCTCGCGTCGCTCACATCCGCTGCGCGCCACTCGCCCTCTTCTGCCTTCCAACCCCATTGTCTCAGCTCCGAATCCCCCTCAATCCTCTTTCCAGACTTTGCGGAGAAGGCGTTGCAGGCCTGGTGTTTCCAGGGAAAAATCCCTGGATCGCCCCGGGCCCGGGAACCATTTCCACAAGAAGGCTCCGACAACCGTCGGTTCTCTTTCGATGGCATTCAGGGCTGATTCCAGACAGGCGGCCTGGATAGCTTCGGCTTCTGGACCATCCACCTGATACTCCCAGGGCGCAAAAGGCGCACGGAAGGCCTGGTTGTAGCCAAGCTCGGTGAAGACAATTCGCCGGCCTGTCTGCTTGGAGTATCGCTTCAGCCGGAGCAGGATGCGGCGCCAACCGGAATCGATGGCCTCTCGGGTCACCGGACTGGCGGCGCCAGCCTCCACAAGCGGGAAATAGGCTTGGATACCCACGATATCCAGTGCATCCCAAAAGGGCACGCGCTCATAGTCGGTCCAGTTCGCGCCATAGGTCAAGGGGCCGCGAAAAACCTCCCGCACCCGCCGGATGATTCGCCTCCATTCCTCCTCGTGTCCCAGGGTCTTGTCCAGCTCGGTTCCCACGACGAAACCGTCCGCCTGGCGGCAGATGCGGGCCAGGTTGACGATCCAGGTCTCGTAATCTTCGAAGAAGCGGCGCCATTCCCGGTCGGTCTGAAACTCGATCTCGCCGCGCCACCGGAACCGGCTTCCCCAGTAGCCCAGGTGAGGCTTGATGAGCATCTTGAGGCCCAACCGGTGAGCTTCAACGATGGGCCGGGTGAGCCACCGGGGCGGTCGCTTTGGATCGTAGTGCTCCAGACCACCCAGCCCCGTGTCTCGACCGATCCAAGCGTAGGGATGGATGGCGATCCAGGTGGCGCCCAGTGCCTTGAGCTCGGTCATGGTCTCCACCATCTCGTCGGTTCCCCACTCGGGTCCCCAGGTGGGGCAGGAGACGGTGATTCCCCGAATCGGCGCCTTATTGGAGCTTTTCCCCGGGGAGATTTCCCCGGAGGCCACCGGAGAGTCCACTGGATCCCAGCGCGAGGAGCCGCCGGCCAAGGTCGTGGCCAGGAGTGCTATCAGGAAAAGCCCCCATCTTTGGCCGGCCAGCTTATGGGCGGGCTTCATGGGGCTTGCGCCGGGGCCGTGCCCGCATCCACACGATCCATCCAAGCCTTCACTTGAGGTTTCGCGGCGATGAGTCTCGCTCCCTCGGGGGTCCCGCCAATACAGGAAAGTTGGGCAAAGACCGCGATGTCTCCAAGAGTCAGCCCATCACCCAGCAGCCAGTCGCTTCCGTCGAGCCATCCGGCGAGGCTTTGGATGTGGCGCCTGAGATCGGCGAGGATAGCCTCTGGCGGCTTCTTTCCAAGACCTTGCGACTGGAGGATTTTGTCGATATATCGTGGAACTGCTTGCCGGGCGATGAGTTTAAAAAACCAGTTCTCCCGGGCCGCCAGGATCGGCAGCCAACGTTCCACATTCGCCGGAATCCCGAAGCGAAGCCACATTTCGTGGAAGTAGAGAGCCTCGTCAGCCCAATCCTCCAAGACATGGCATTGAGCGGCGAGCTTAGGTTCTTTGGGGATGAGGGGCGGATCTGGGTAGCGCTCTTCCAGATAGTGGGCGATATCGGTGGAATCGGTGATGAGCTTGCCTTCGTGCCGGAGGCAGGGCAGCTTGCCGATGGGGGTGATCTTTTTCAGCCGCCACAGCGTGTCGGAGGGGCTCAGGTTTTCCGCTTGATAGGGGACGCCCTTGACGTGAAGCACGCGCCTGATTTTGTCGCAAAAAGGGGAAAGCTCGTATTGGTAGAGGATGATCACCGTCGTTACTTTCGCGTTGAGTTGCCTGTTTTCGGGAGAATCGAGTGTATGGGAAGGATTTTGCGACGCGGAATCGCCGCGATGCTGCTTGTGCCATGCCTGGCCGGTGCGACGGAGCTCCTTGAGGGAACCGTGACCACCTCTACGGGGCTTCCCGTTGCTGGTGCCTGGGTGGGGCTTGCTGAGTCAGGTCTGGAAACCCACACCGACAGCCGGGGCCATTTCCGGTTTCCCAAGTCGCTTTTTCCCTCGACCTTGACGGTTGTTCATCCCCGTTTTCTGGCGCGGACGTTGCTCTTGGACCGTCTTCCCAAAGAGCCCCTGGTCATGACTCTCACGGCGAAACAGCAGATGTTCGAAGAGATAGTGGTCTCGGCGGAACGCGCCAACAGCAGTTTTTCTCCGCCCAGCGGCGCCACGTCCTCCGTCCGTCCCGCCGAGCAGGCGGTGGAACCATCGACTCTCACCGAAGCACTTCAATCCGTGCCCGGCGTCGCCGAGAACGGCCAAGGTGGCCTATTCCAAACATACTCAATCCGTGGTGTTTCGCGCCAGCGCGTCTTGACCATGGTGGGGGGGGTTCAGCTTGTGGGCGAACGCCGTGCCGGCGTCTCTGGCTCCTTCATCGATCCCCAGCTCATGGGGGATATCGAGGTCCTGCGGGGCCCCTCTTCCACTCACTTTGGATCGGGCGCCTTGGGCGGCGTGGTGCAGATATTCCCCAGCCAATTCACGGGATGGACCGCCAGCGCGGGTTACGATTCCAACGGCCATGAAGCCAACGCCACCCTTGGCTGGGGAGATCGCGTTTGGTCCGGAGGATTTGCTACACGGCGGGCTTCCAATGCCAGGGCTCCCGATAGCAGCGAGCTCAATTCGGGTTTCACGCAGCTTTCGGGCTTTCTGAACCGCAAGTTCGCGCTGGGTTCGGGACAGGCCGATCTTCTCATTGTGGGATCGTTGGGCAAGGATATCGGGAAATCCAACACCGATTTTCCCAAGAAGACCACAATCTACCCAAGGGAGCGCCATCTTATTGTTCGTTTCGAAGCGGAGTTTCCCGTGGGGCTTCGATTCAAGATCTTTTCTCACCCCAACGACCTAGTGACGGAAAAGGTCTCCGACAAGAGTCTCAATCGCGTTGAAAACCAGGCCTTCGATTCCGGCGCCACGTTGGAACAGGAGTTGGAAATCGGGCAGTTCCTCAACTTGCAGGTGGGGGTCGATTGGTTTTCCCGCCGAGGGGTCACTGCTCGGGAGACCGGATCCGAGGTCCCTCCCGGCCTCGAAGAGCTCAGGACCCTGGATGGAGCATCTCGGGACGACATCGCACTCTTTGCCACCAGCCGTTGGAGCTTGGGCGGCGTTCAACTCCTGGCCGGTGGCCGACTGACTTACCAAACGCAGGGCAATGCCGGCTGGTCGCGGCGCGCCGATACCGCCTGGAGCGGATTCGCCGGAGCGGTTCTTCCCGTGGGAAAAAGTATCGAGCTTGCCGCCAATGTGGGGACCGGCCTGAGGTTTCCTTCCTTGAGCGAGAGGTTTTTTAGCGGGTCCACCGGCCGGGGCGGTGTTGTCGGCAACCCCGACCTCGTTCCCGAACAGTCCCTCGACTTCGACTTCGGGATACGCTGGTTTGGAAAAAGTTTCTTTCTTGGGCTTTCCGCTTTTGACAAACAGGTGGAGCACTACATCGAGCGGATCGAAATCGATCCCGATCTGCTCACCTATGTCAACCTGACTTCGGGAACGATCCGTGGCCTGGAGCTGGAGGGAGCGTGGCAGCCGGCTCGCGGATGGAACCTTTTCTGGGTGGGGCATCTTATGCGCGGCCGATCCGACGACAGCAAACCCTTGGCCGATCTCCCGGCCCATCGACTTCTTCTTGGAGCAAGTCGGGGAGCTGCGCGGTGGAAAGCTGATACCTCTCTTCAGATGAGGGCATCGAGACAGGAGCCTGCCAGCGGAGAAAAGCCGATACCAGCAGCCTATTTGTGGAATGTGGCCGCCAGGCTCCAAATGTCGGGCGACCTATGGCTGACCCTTAGCGGAGATAATCTCCTGAACCAGAGCTACTACAGCTCCGCCGACAGAAAGGCGCCGCTGGCGCCCGAGCGGAGCGTGGCCGTTGGCTTTCGCTGGACTGCCCGATGACAATAGGAACGGAAACGGCGAGCAGCGGCAGGATGCGCACCCCATGGAAGTGGAACCGGCCTCGGCCACCCTTTGAGCATCTGAACCTTCGGCGAAATCCCTTCGGAGAGATTCCACTGGACGAAAGGCCTGCTCTGGCAATTGTCGATGTGAAGCCTCTGCTAAAGTTGCTTTGGCCATCGCCGGTGGCGATCCAATTCATCGGGGAAGCAGGGCGAGGGAAGACGACCCACCTGCTGGCACTCCGGGTCCATTTTCCCCATGCTCCCTACGTCCATCTTCCAGAAGACGAACCTCTACCGCTTATCCCGCGGGCTCCCGTCCTGTTTATCGACGAGACCCAACGCCTCTCTCCCTGGCGCCGGCGGCGGCTATTTCGTCAGGCGGAGATCCTTGTGATGGGAACCCATGAAGATCATTCCAGGGAGCTCCGGCGGGCGGGGATTCGCTACCACTGCTTTCGCGTGGGCGGACTCTCTTCTGAGCGCCTGAGTGCCATCATCCGGCAGCGGATCGAGGCTGCCCGGCGAGGGCCGGGTCCCGTACCGACCCTTGGCGGAAGCTCCGGACAGGCGCTATTGGCATGCTACAAAGATGATCTCCGAGCCATCGAGCACGATTTGTACGAACTCTTTCAGAAGATTGACGGCGTTGGAGAGATAACGATAGTCTGATGGAAGGCGTTGAGCTTTTTGTTGGCGAGATTCAGGCGAAAGGACTGACCGATGGCCAAATGTGACTTGCGGATTGATATCGATGGGGATCGGCGGACCTACCACGGAGGCGAGAAGATCTCCGGAACGCTCACGGTCCGGGTCAACGCCAAGTGTCAGTGTAACGGGCTCACGCTCACGCGTCTTTGGCGCACCCATGGGCGAGGGAACAGGAGCCAGGGAAGCGAGCAGACCAAAGATCTCTTCAAGGGGGAGTGGCAGGCCGGCCAGACTTTCGCTTATCCTTTCGAGTTCACGGTTCCTCACAGGCCCCTGACCTACCATGGGCACCTGCTGAATATCGACTGGTACATCGTGGCCCGAGCCGACATTCCATGGGCCATCGATCCCAAGGCGGAAGAAGAGTTTTTTATTGAGCCGGAGGAGTGGGAGCCGAAAACCAAGGTGGAAGCTCTCCCGGGACAATCCTATCGCCAGGAGTTCAAGACGCCTGGCCGGTATGAGTTTTGGATTCTGGTCTTTTTTATTGCCTTCCTTGCCTTGATGGGGCCCGTGGGTTGGGTGATCGCCGTGATCGGATTGATCATTGCCTTTGCCGGTTTCAACATGTGGAGCCGGTTTGCCCAGCGGAAGATCGGGAATGTGATCATTGAGGTGTCGCCTTCCTCATTGTCGCCAGGAGAAACGCTGACCGCCAGGATCAGCTTTGTTCCACGGAAGAACCTGCGCCTCAACAAAGTTGTGGGCGTCCTCACGGCGAAGGAAGTCGTGGTCAGTGGCAGCGGAACCCACAAGACGACCCACACCCACACGCTGTTGGAAGAAGATGTGCGGTTTTTGGGCAAGGGGAACGTGGCGGCGAACCGGACGCTGCTCCTAGAGAAAGAAATTCGCCTTTCGTCAGAGGCCCCTCCCTCCTTTTCGGCACCTTCCAACAATCTGAACTGGTCCTTCGACTATCGGGTGGATATTCCCCGCTGGCCGGACTGGACACGGAGCGTGGAGCTTCAGGTGTCCATTCCTCGTGCCGAAAGACCGGCCGGGAGCGGTGTAGAGGAAGCTGAAATGGCGTTGGAGGAAGTGCCTCAAGGTGTGTATCGAGGCGAGTCTCTCCCGGAGGAGATGTCGGAGCGGGTGGAACGCGTTGCTTCCACCAGTCTACAAACCTCCGCCCCCTCAAGGCTGGAGGAGCCCCGGGCTGTCGCTGCCGCATCAGTTTTGCCGCCGCCTTTCGTGGAAAAGGATCCCTTTGCCCCCCCGGAGCCGGAGCAGCCAGGCTCCGGGAAGGAGTCGGAACCCGATCTGGGAGCGATCCTCCAGGCGGTCCGCGACGCAAGTTCCTTTGGCGATGAGCGCCAGAAGCTCATTGCTTCCGCCATGGGCCAGAGTTTTTTTCTCACTCTCCGGGTGGGCCGAGTCGAGCGAACGACCTCTCTTGATTGCCCGGAGCATCTTCGGGGCGGGCAAACTGTTATCGGTCGTATGGAGGGGCTTTTCGGACAGGAGTTGGCGATTCGGTTTCCACAGGAACGCAAGGACGAGGCCAGGAAGATCAAGAGGGGTTCTGACGTCGAGTTCCGGGCAGTCTTGACTGGGTGGGACGACCTGTTCGAACGCGCCGAGCTGGAACTGATGCCATCCTAAGTTCGGGCGCCAGCAGTCTGTCTGCCGCACCTCGCCACAGTGCCATTTGCGTTGTCGGCGGCGCCTGCACTATACCCTAGTGGCATGCGTCAGATGGCACCTCATACAGGATTCAAGGCCAAGTGGCTTCCGTCGAAGGCAGAGACGTTTCGCTACCGGCTGACGCCGAGGCCAAAACCACTGTACAAGTCAGTGGTGGATGCCGTGCAGCTTTTCGGTGGAGTCAATTTCGCCTGAACTCCCGCACTGTTCAAGACACGAACCGAAAAGGCGCCAGATGGGACGCGCCTTGTCTTTGATACAACATTGGAGCTCCAATACGGAATCTCCCGAGAAGTTACCCGCTTCCGGGTGGATAACGGCGTACTTCAGACCGAGTTCTTCGATCGCACGGTTCACAACACCGATGGAGACCTGGTTCGAGAGGAAAAAGTCGTCTTTCACGAAGGCCCCTACCAGTTTCCCCGTGACCTCTACCCAGAGGTGTACGCTCCATTCCTCATGCGCTCGGAGCGTCTGCCCACCAGCAGGCGCAGCTTTCATGCCTGGATTAGTGATCGCTTTGTTGTCCGGATCTACTTCGAACTCCAGAAACGGTGTGTCAAGATCCGTTCCTCCGCTGGCTTGTACAACTGTAGCCAGCTCCTCATGTACCCGGACATCAATGACTGGGTCCCCTTGGGCAACCTGGTCATGGCCTTGGCCAAGCCGATTCTTCCACGGTATCATATCTGGATCGCCAACGATCCTCCCTATCCCGTTGTCCGCTTCGAAGGAGCCTACGGCCCGCCAGGTGCTCCAGAGGTCGTCGTCGATCTCCTGAGTTTCGAGGCGTGATCTCTTGGCCTAGAAAAACCGGGGCCGCCGGTTAAACGCCTCGGCGCCCTGCTCCCCAAACGACCTTGTGAAGCTGGAGCTGGAACCTGACGGCCATGCGGTCTTCCAGGATCCATTCCGCCAGATCGCGAGGCTCCAGAACCCCGAAAACCACGCCCATGAGGACCGTGCAGCGCCCGTCCAATCCGTGCTCGCGGATGAGATCCCTGGCCCATTCATAGTCGCCTCGACTCGCGATAACGAACTTGACTTCGTCCCTTGGGCCAAGAAAACGGAGGTTTTCCAGGTGGTTGTGCTTGCACTCGCCGCTGTCGGGGCACTTGATGTCCAGAATCCTCACGACGCCAGCAGGCACGATGCGGATGTCCAGAGAGCCGCCCGTTTCCAGGATGACGGTTTTGTCCTGGTCGAGGAGCTCCTGCATGAGGGGCCGGACGTTCCTCTGGAGGAGCGGTTCCCCGCCGGTGATGAGGACAAGCGATTCTCCCAACTCTTCGATGCGGTCTAGGAGGTCTTTCACGGTCCATCTGCGGCCTTCGGCAAATGCATGGCCGGAGTCGCACCAGACGCAGCGGAGATTACAGCCGGTCAAACGGACGAGGACGCAGGGGATCCCGACCCAGGATGATTCGCCTTGGAGCGAGCGGTAGATCTCGTTCACCACCAGAGTCAGGTTCTGGATGGAGTGGGTTGCGTCAGGATTTGCCGGAGCGTTTTGCATACTCAATTGGATCGGGGATTCCGACCTCCATAAAGCCCTTGAGCCGGAGCAGGCATGCGTCGCAAGTGCCGCAAGCGGTTCCCGCCGGTAGAGGGTCGTAACAGCTATGGGTCCAAGTGTAATCGATGCTTAGCTCTAAGCCTCGCCGGATGATCTCCGCCTTCGTCATTCGGCTCAATGGAGTGTGAATCCTGAAGCGGCTCCCCTTTTCAGTGCCAGCTCGCGTTGCCAGGTTGGCCATTTTTTCAAATGCCGCGATGAATTCTGGCCGGCAGTCGGGGTAGCCGCTGTAGTCGATGGCGTTGACGCCGATGAAAATGTCCGCGGCTCCCAGGACTTCAGCCCAGGCCAAGGCACAGGAAAGGAAAATGGTGTTCCGGGCGGGAACATAGGTGACGGGAATACCGAGCTCCACCTTTTCCGCCAAGGCGCGGTGGTGGGGTACGTCGAGATCGGTGGTGAGAGCGGAGCCTCCGATCTTTCCAAGGCTGATATCGAGAATTAGGTGTTGTCGTGCGCCCAACTCCCGGGCAACAGTTTTAGCGGATTCGATCTCCCGTTCGTGGCGCTGCCCGTACCGGAAGCTCAAGGCGTGGCACTCGTAGTCTTCGACTCTTCGCGCAATAGCCAGGACCGTGGCCGAATCCAGGCCCCCGCTGAGAAGGACGACTGCTCTTTGGATACTCATGGGCGTAATGTTCAGACGATGAGGGTCGTTCGAGAAGGGGCAAAAGAGAAGGCCATGGTTGTCCGGTTGGATCGTCAGTTTCGCTTGGCTCGTCGTGCGATTCTGTGCCGAGATGGCGTGAGAATGGGAATCTCTGCCACCAGCCGGCTTTCCGTGGGAGTTCGCGTGATATGGATCTCCACGGCATCGGCATCGATGGAGAATCTATCCACGAAGATCGCGATGATATCGTCCTTGATCTCTTCGATGAGTTGGGGAGAAATATTGAAGCGGTCGTGGGAGAGCACCATTTGGAGGCGGTTTTTCGCGACAGAAGCGCTCTGGTGACTTTTAGGATTCAGGATGTTTCGAAACCAGCCCATGCTCAGCTCCTCATTTCCCCCGCGAGGCCCAGGCGCGGAAACGTTTCAACAAGTTTTTCTTCTTGGTCAGGTCCTGGAAAGGCACGGGATTGCCGTCGAGGCGCTGGGCGATGTTTCGGAAGGCCATCTTCGCCAGGGACTCATTCTTGTCCATGACAACGGGAACGCCCTTGTTTGCGGACACGACGATGTTATCGTCCTCTGGGATGATCCCGATGAGCTCGATGGCCAGAATATCGAGAATATCGTCAATAGAGAACATGTCCCCCCGTGAAATCATGTCGGGTTTCAGGCGGTTGATGATCAGTTGTCCCGGCCCCTTCTCCTTCGCCTCGATGATGCCGATGATCCGGTCGGCATCCCGGACGGACGAGACTTCCGGATTCGTGACGACAATCACCTGGTGCGCCGGTTCGATGGCGTTTCGGAAGCCCCCCTCAATGCCGGCGGGGCAGTCCAAAAAAACGTAATCGACTCTGTTTTTCAGATCGTCGCAGACCCTCACCATATCGTCTGGAGTGACAGCGCTTTTGTCTCGCGTCTGGGCAGCCGGAATGAGATGGAGCTCCGGGTGCCGCTTGTCGCGGATCATCGCTTGCCGCAAGCGGCAGCGGCCTTCCACGATGTCCACCAGATCATAGACGATGCGGTTCTCCAGCCCCATGATGAGATCGAGATTTCTTAGCCCGATATCGCAGTCTATCGCCACGACCTTTTTTCCGGCCATGGCCAAGGCAGTCGCCAAATTGGCCGTGACCGTGGTTTTCCCCACCCCTCCCTTTCCAGAGCTGACGGTGATGACTCGTGCGCTCATGAACAGGCTCCCTTGCTCTCTTTCTTGCTTTCCATTGATGACTTCGCCTCTTGTACCCCTGCTCCTCCCTCCCTCGCAATGACGGAAGATCCACAAGCAAAACCATTCGCCCGCTGTCGGTTCAAGGTCTCACCGGCCATGGATCGGCGACGATCTGTCCTTCCCGGATCAACGCCATTTCTGGCACCGATTTCTTCCGCTTGTCGTTCGGCGTAATGGCCACTTTTCCCGAAATACGCAATTGGGTCGGCGTGAGCTCAAGTGCGCAGATGACGGCGCTGTCATCGCCATAAGCTCCGGCATGGACGAGCCCGCGCACCTTGCCCCACACGATGACATCTCCTCCGGCGATGACTTCGGCGCCCGCATTGACATCGCCGATGACAATGAGGTGGCCATCGTGGCGAAGCGAGCGTCCCGATCTCAAGGTCTCGATGCAGACATGGCCGCCTCCCATTTCAATCCTCTTGGGAGGTCGTTGCCGCTTCATCCTCTTCCCTTTCGGATCGACGGCGTGCCCAAGCTGCGTCGAGAAGGCCCCACCGGCCCCCCGAAATCCTGATTCGCGCTCTTGGCTTCGTTCCGGTTTGCTGGTGTAAGTCTCGTCATCATTGCCTTTACGGTTTTCCTCAGAAGCTCCCCGCGCTGGCATTCTCTTCCGTCCGGGCAGCCTTCCTTCCGGCTCCGGCGATTGAGCATCGCTTTTTGCGAGAGCTTCCGACGGGACTTCCCAGCGCCCCACCGAGTATCCACGTCTAGGAAGGTGTGTGGCAAAGCCGAGGTCTTCCGCGGCCAGCCGCGTCGTTTCCGACGCGGAAAGCACGGTCCGAAGTTCCAAGCCAAACCGTAGAAACAGTTCTTGCGCCCTAAGAAGCTCTCCCCGATCTACCACTCGACCGCCCAGTGCCAGAATGACCTCACCACCCCGCCAGAAATCTTTCTTTTTCCCAAACTCCAGAACCAGGGCCTCGACCCAGCCTTTTCCTCCAGACTCGTCTACCGAGACCATGAGGCCATCTTGGGTACCTCGAATTCGAAAACACGGAGCTCCCAAAGGAGCGGAAGGCAAACTCATTTCGTTCAACAACCTGCCGAAGAAAAATCCCCTAGACACCTGACTTTGCTAGCCCGCGCCCAAGAGTTCCCAACCCTCCCACTCAGGATCACCTCAGCTACCCCGTTCCGAGAGCCTAAGACCAGCAAATACCAAAAAACCAGTACGCCAAGGTTCGGGAAATTGCAAGTGGCCACGTCAATCCACCATGCCATGGCCTCGGCACCAGGCGATCCGAGGATTCCCGCGAGTGTCATGCCGGTGCGGCGGAGCCATGGGACGTGTGACGTGAATCAGCTAGCTCAGGAGGAGAGCTCTTTCTTGCTTCCGGCGAGCCGCCGCAAGTATGGACCCACGGGTCTGTAAACCAAGCGCAGGACGAAACGAGGAGTCCAGCGACCACCCCAAATCGCCAAATTCATGGGCAAAGAAAAGGCATGGGTCAGGGCGCGTCCTCGCGAAAACCCCTTGAGCCCCATCCGGGCGCATTTCTCCGCACTGATCTCCGCCCAACCCGGAACAGCCTGCCCCGTGGGGTTGCCAGCCACATCCTCGAACTCCGTGGCCACCGGACCGGGGCAGAGTTGGCTCACCACCACGCCCGTACCCACCAACTCCATTCGAAGTGACTCCGTGAAGGCTGTCACGTAGTGCTTTGTCCCCGCATAGGCTGCTGCACCCGGCATGAAGGTCAAACCGAATCCAGAGCTGACATTCAAGATCCCTCCACGGCCTCGATCCAACATCGAGCCCAAAACTCGGTGCGTCAAGTGGGTGAGGGAGACGACATTGATCTTCAGCATCCGGTGGAGTTTGTCCCAAGATGCCCCCTCGAAAAGTTCTGTAGAGCCCATGCCCGCATTGTTGACCAAAATGTCAATGCCTCCCAAAACCTCCCGGACCGACTGGAGCATCCCGTCCGCGGCCTCGAGATCCGTCAGATCGCACGCCTCCACTCGCACCGTCAGTGCGGGATACTTTCCCAAAAGCTCCCCCTTGAGATCCTCCAACCGCTCCTTTCTTCGAGCCACCAGCACCAGGGATTTCGCCCGAGGCGCAAGCTGACGCGCCATCTCCCGGCCTATTCCCGATGAAGTTCCCGTAATTAGAATGTTGCCCCCATCAATGGGTGGTTTCATGAAGGTGTCTCCCTAAACTTGTCGGAGATTTGCCAACAGATCACCAAAGGAAATATCTTTCGAACGGGGACCTATCAAATTGTCGTGTTTTTGTTTCACAATTTTCTTCGCCGAAACGGTGGCACCGGCATCTTGCCGGTGTAGCGCCCTCCGGGCTGCACGGAGCCGGGAAGGAGGCCCGCCCCAGCGGTGAAGTTGTCAACTGGATCTGATAGGTCCCTTCGAACGCCATAAATTCTCGTCCTTGGCCAAGCTCCCTTGGTCACTGCCCCTGGCGAGAGTTCCAAGTGAACAGACCAACACTAGGCGCTGGCCAAGGATGAAGGCAAGACAAACCCCGGGTTTTGTCGTTTCATGTTCCTCGGAAAGGCATCCTTGGGCTCATCTCTTCTCTTCTGTTGTTTTTTTCCGCTTGCGGCGGCACGACCCACGCCTACGGGGCGAGTTCCCCTCCCTCTCACTGTAATCGATCATGTTACCGCCAGAATCATGGAAAATCCTGCAATAGCAGTCGGTTGCCGATAATCCGAGGGGCAATCGCGGTGCGTTACTTCAAGAGAGTAAATCGTTTGGTTACACTGAGTGGCGCATGTCTAATGTATGGAATCCACCTGAATCTAATGATTTATTTGATGTTTTTGGGTCGTTTTGAAGTTTGGCGTTTTTTTTGCTTGAACCTAGAACGGTCCAGTTCGGTGTCAGGGAGTGATCCGCCTTGACCAGGCACCGCGCCGTCACCGGCTGGAAGCCATGGAAAAGTCATCGACGAGTCTCCCTCTCCCAATGCCGGGAATCGCGGCAAAATCCGGCAAATTGACCGCACCCCAAGATCCCCAACGGTGAAGCCCATGTTCGAACGATTTTTGGAGTTCGTCTGCCGTAGCTCGCACCGCCGGCCTTTGGCTTGGCTTGCTCTCGCCTTTTTCCTTAGCCTTCCAGCCCTTTACGAGGTGACCACCGAGCTGCGCGTCAACACCGACCTGACGCGGCTTCTTCCCGAAGAGAGCCCCGCGGTTCGCTGGAGCGATGAACTACGCGACACGGTGGGCGACGGAGGCGTCTTCAGTATTCTTTTCCAAGGCGATGACCCAAAGGTTTTGCGGCGTGCCCTGGAGCTGACGGCGCCGGAGGTGGAGCTTCTGCCCGAAGTCCAGACCGTACAATACCGCTATCCAGTGAAATTCCTGGAGAAATACGCCTACCTGTTGGCTCCATCGGAGCTGCTTCAAGAGATGTTCGATCTCCTGGTCCAGTGGCGTTCCGCGGCAAGCCCTTTTGCCCTCGACCTTTCCAAGGATGCCAAGGAGGCGCTTCCATCGGAAGAGCAAAAGCGGTTGGAAGAGACGCTCTACCTGGCGACGAACCTGCCGGACATTCACCAGAGCCGTGATGGTCGCATCGTGGGGATGCTCGTCTATCCCAAGGATGCCGTGACGAACCTTGGAAAGGTGCGGGATCTTTACGAAAAGCTGGAGGTGATTGCTTCAAAGGCCGGGGAAGAGCTGGGGGTTTGGCACGGGGTCAGTGGCACGATGCGAAACAAGCTGACGATCTTCAAATTGGTGATGCGGGATCTGGGTCGTAGCGGGATTGTGGCGATTCCAGCGATCCTTTTGGCGCTGGTCATCACCTTTTGGTCGGTGCGGATTCTACCGGTGTTGCTTTGGCCTCTTGGCGTGGGTCTTCTTTGGGCTTTTGCCTTGGTTCCGTCCCTTGTGGGGGATCTCAATAGCATTACGGCCTTCCTGCTCATGATCCTTTTCGGGATGGGGGTCGATCACTCGATCCACCTTGTCAAGCGCTTCCAGGGCGAGCTCATGGTCCTCGATCCCGAATCCGCCCTCCTGGAAACCTACCGGTCCACGGGGCGCTCGGTGGCCACGTCGGGCTTGACGTCGGCACTGGCTTTGACAATCCTGTCGCTGACGGGATTTCGGGGGTTTTCGGACTTCGGGATCATCAGTGGCTCCGCAATGCTGGTGGTGCTCGTCGCCATGTTCCTGGTCATGCCATCCGCCCTGGCACTTGGAGTAAGGTGGGGTCTGGTCCTTCCCAGAAGCCCTGTCATGCACAAATGGTCGGTCGTTCCCAATCAGTGGTGGACGCTTGCTCTGGCTGCCGTTGTGGTGGCGGCGTTCCTGGCAAGCCCCTGGGGGCTGCGGTTCGACTATGATTTCCAGGAGCTGCAAACGGAGACAGCGGAAGCCGCTCAGGTCAAAACGCTCCACAGGCAAGTCTATTCCGCCTCGCTCACGCCGGCGGCAATCTATGTGGCAAAAGATATTGATGCGTTGGATCGAATGCTGGCTGCCTTGGAAGAGGCCAAGAGCCATGAACCAGGGTCCAAGCTCTTCGGTCGGTTGGCCAGTATCCGGGAACTGAGTCCACGGCCCGCGGAAGTCCAGAAGCGCAGGGAGATCCTGACCGAATTACAGGATCGTCTCAAGGGCCGTTGGATCCGACGGGTGAAGGACGAACGCAAAAAGGAACTGCTCCAGAAGGTTCGCGACTTCCAGATCCCGTGGGCCATGCCATCCCTCAAGGATCTTCCTGCCCAGGCCGAGCACGTTCTCAAGGCCCGCGATGGTTCTGGCGAGCTCGTTCTTGGCGTCTATCCCATCATCGAGCGAAGGAAGGGAAAAAAAGCCATCGCCTTCACCCGGGCTCTTTACGAGCTGGGGCGCCCGGCGGGAATCCGGGGGCCCACCGGCGAGACGATCATCTTTGCCGAGATCCTGGGCCTCGTGACGCGAGAAGGTCCCTGGATCATGGTTCTTACTCTCCTGGGGGTTTGGCTCCTTGTCCTGGTGGATCGCCGTTCCTGGTGGCAGAGCCTCTGGGTTCTCTTCCCCCTGGGCGCCGGCCTGGGATTGACCGTGGGAGCCATGTTCCTTTTTGGCTGGAAGCTCAATTTCTTCAACATGGTTGTTCTTCCGGCTCTCATGGGGATGGGGGTCGATCACGGGGTCCACTATCTCCGCCGCTGGCACGAGCTTGGGCGGGATACCGAAGCGACGCAACGAGAGCTTTTCGAGGCGCTGAGCAGCGCGTCCCTCACGTCGATGATGGGCTATGCCGGATTGTTGTTGGCCCATCACCAAGGGCTTCGATCCATCGGTAATCTTGCCGTCATGGGTCTCTTCTTCTGTTGGCTCACGGCTCTGGTTCTCCTTCCCGGCTGCCTGCGCCTCGTGGAACGGCGTGGCCGCCCAGGAGCCATGAGGGGAATGGCTCCGCCGCGCCTGGCAAGGCCAGAGAAGAGGGGAGCGGCTCCGCTCCATATCAGTGCCGCCTAGGTTGGCTGGGCTGCACTGCCGCAACGGGCGGTTTCCAACACAGACAGTTTGCTCCATGTTGGCCATGGCCGTTGTTCTCCTCGAATCCCCTCGCGTGATCCACGACGGTGCGGGGGAAGCCGCCGACCTCTCCTTTGGCGGTTCATCGGTGCGGCTCGTGGTTGCTTGAATCATGTGTTGCGGGAATCTCAGGGGCGAGAGAGGCTTTAGGGGGGAGGCCGGTTCGAGGGGGAATAATAGGGGAGGGGCGGCGGACGGACTGCCGCCGACCCGACCGGAACCCAACCCAAAAGAAGCATCGTCGGTTGGGCTTTTTTCATGGCCTTGAGTTCAATCAGAGAGTGCAAGGAGACGGGATTTCCATGATTTCACACCAGGATTCTCCATTGGGGCAGCAGGATCACGTTGAGGCGATTCCCCTTCGGAAGCAGCTTTTTTGCAACCGGACGCTCAATCTTCGGAGCATCGGAGCTATCGGCTATGACATGGATTACACCTTGATCCATTACCGGGTGGAGGAATGGGAGCGCCGCGCTTTCGAAACCACCAGGTGCAAGCTCATGGACGAAGGTTGGCCCGTTGGGAGCCTTCGTTTCGATCCCCACCTCATCATTCGTGGGCTGATCATTGACACGGAGCTTGGGAACTTGGTCAAGGCAAACCGTTTTGGCCACGTGAAGAGGGCATTTCACGGCATTCGGCCCTTAGATTTTCCGGAGCAGCGGGCCATCTATTCGCATCGGCCCGTGGATCTCACCAACCCGCGCTTCGTCTTCCTCAATACGCTGTTTGCTCTTTCCGAAGCCTGCCTTTACGCGCAGCTCGTGGAGCTCCTGGAGAAGGGGCAGCTCCCTGGAGTCGTGGGTTATCCCGAACTCTACCGTCGGGTTCGTGCCGGGCTGGACGCCACCCATGTGGAAGGTCGCCTCAAGGCCGAGATTATCGCTGATCCAGAACCTTTTGTCGAACTGGATCCAGAGACGCCTCTGGCACTTCTAGACCAGAAAATGGCGGGGAAGAAGCTGCTGCTCATCACCAATTCGGAATGGAGCTACACCCATTCGATGATGAGCTTTGCCTTCGATCCCTTTTTGCCCGCTGGGATGGTGTGGCGGGATCTGTTTCAGATCGTCATCGTTTCGGCGCGAAAACCTGGATTTTTCACCGGCGGCGCTCCGATTTTTCAGGTGGTCGATGATTCGGGGCTTCTTCGTCCCGTGGCTGGGGATATCCTCGGAGACGGGATCTATCTAGGAGGAAATGCAGCGCAGGTGGAACGTTACCTGCGTCTTTCGGGGGATCAGATCCTCTATGTGGGGGATCATCTCTTCGGGGATGTTCACGTGTCAAAAAGGGTGCTCCAGTGGCGGACCGCCCTCATTGCACGGGAGATCGAGGGTGAACTGGAGGCTCTTGAAACGTTCCACACGCGCCAGAAAAAGATCCACGCTCTCATGGCGGAGAAAGAGAGGCGCGAGCTTCGGATCAACCGGCTCCAGCTTGCCAGGCTCCGGAAACGGCACGGTTATGGTCCCGCGCGGATCGGGCCCCCCGTAGATCTCGATATGGAATTGGCAAACGCCCGGAAGCAGCTTGTAGACCTCGACGCCGAAATCGGGCCCCTTGCCAATGAATCAAGCAGATTGCACAATCCCCATTGGGGACCGCTCATGCGTGCGGGCAACGACAAGAGCTTCTTTGCCAGGCAGGTGGAGAGGCATGCCAGCATCTACACTTCCAGGGTCTCCAATTTCCTTCACCATACGCCGTTTGTCTATCTTCGTGCGCCCCGAGGCAGCCTGCCCCACGATTCTGGAGTTGCGGAGCTGGAGTGATGGCATGCCCGTGGATTGCGCTTCAGCGATTGTGGGGGTTTCTTTCCCGGAGCTCTTTCACGGCGTCGTGTTCCTCGCCAAATGGCGAATCTCTGGCGATTGCCTCTTTTCTGTCTTCCACCAGTCTTTCCATATCTTCGGCAGTCATGAAACGGGGAAGGGGCGTCACTTTCGCTTCCTTCGGATCGTTCGAGTCCAAAGCTTCGCCTGAATCGGCCAAGTCTTCGTTTTCGTCGTCTTCCTTGTTTTCGACGAGCTCGTCAGATTCATCCTGGTAGCTGGTTTCGGCGGTGCCCTTCCGGTTGCCGCCATGCTGGGCCGGCACCTTCGATTCTTCGGGAGGGGCGGGGGATCCGCATCCAAGAAGAGAGAGCAGGGCAAGAAGGAGGAAGGCTCGGAAGGAAAATAGGGTTTTCATCGGTGAGTTCCCCGAGGTTTGAACTGCTCGCCGCGACCGGTTGGCCGGGGTCTAAAGGGCAGCAGCCCAAAAAGCCGCTGCCCGTTTGGCAAGTGTGCCACGATCCAGGTGAAATGGACAGCCCTAACAATTGTCAGCTATTCTCGATGATCAAGGAGTGACTCTAAACCGGAGGATGTCCCATGACTCGAGCCGTCCTGGAGAAGACCACGCCAGTTTTGCCCGAAGCCCAACCGCTTCAGGAGGTTCCTGGGGAAGAGATCCAGTGCCCCCCCACGGAAGAAGAATTGCCCTACAGCGATGGAGTGCCCATGGAGAGCGAACGCCACTTCTTGCAGATGAGTTTGTTGCTCGAAAGCCTCAAGCTTGCTTGGAAAGATCGCGACGACTTCTATGTCGGTGGCGACATGTTCGTCTACTTCAGTATGGCCCAGGTGAAGGGCAAGGAGTTCCGTGGGCCAGATGTTTTTGTTGTCCTGGATGTCCCCAAGCGGGAGCGAAAGAGCTGGGTGGTTTGGCAGGAAGAGAAGGGGCCGGACGTCATCATTGAGCTTCTTTCCGCAAGTACGGCGGCGGTGGACAAGGGAACGAAGAAGCGAGTGTACGAAACTCAGCTTCGGGTTCCAGAATACTTTTGGTACGATCCATTCACGCGGGAACTTGCAGGGTTTCGTCTTGGCGGGGGCCGTTATCGGCCGCTGAAAGGCGACGGGCGGACGGGTTTCGAGAGCCGGCGGCTCGGCTTGCGGCTGGTGGTGCGGGAAGACGTCTACCAGGGACTTCGCGTGCCCTGGCTCCGGTGGGCTACCCCTGAAGGGAAGGTTCTACCAACGGCGGAAGAGGTCGCCCGCCAAGCCGAAGCTCGGGCCGACAGATTGGCTCGCAAGCTCCGGGAGCTGGGAGTCGATCCCGATGCCCTTGACCATGAGGCCCAGGCCCGGAAGGGTTCCCTCTGAAGCTTCATTTACCGTGAAATCGCCGTAAACAGATTTTTGTCTTTCATCTTTAGAGGGCTGGCCAGCGCCTCCATGAGCGTTGGGGCGTCTGTCTTCCCTTCCTTGCAGCCGCTGGTGGTGCCGCCTTTCTTACCTAAATTTGCCGTTTCACAGGAGTCTTGACCTTTCAAGAATTTTGGAACCGGAAGTGGGGGACCCGTTGTTCTGATTTTAGGTTATTGATTCTCCACATTTCGGTTGCCCTCCATCGAAAGGGTGGTCCGCTCACTGACAGACCGCAGCCACTCGGGTCGTGGGTCTCCTGCAACCGCCATTCGAACCCCACGGTCCCTTTTCGTTGGGAAGCTGATATGAGTGCCATGAACCAAGGATCCAGCCCAACCGAATCCGAAGACTCTGTTGCGAAAGAAGTTTCGGCTGGACTTCCGGCGAAACAAGAGCCTAAAGCCCGAGACCCCGGTTCCGGTGGGCCTGGCCCTGGAGACCATCGGGCGTCCGGGCCTCCAGCGGAGCCTGGGCCTGGAGCCCGCGCCCCCGGATTCGTGGAGCCTGGATCTGGAGACCATCGGGCGTCCGGGGCCCGCCACAGCTTGGGTGAGCCTGCTTCCGCGGGCTCCGACGGTTCCCCGCGGGCTGGACTGATGGGCCGGCCTTGGCTGCGTGAATTGGTGGGGCTGGTGGTGGTCGTAGCCGTTCTGGGAGTCGCCATTGTGGGTTTTGGCAGGGCCATCCAGGGTCGAGCCGAGGCCATCGGGGCGGAGACGAAGGCGGCGCGGGGCAGCGTGGCCCTACCGGTGACCAATGTCGTGGTGATGGTCGTGGAGCCCACGGAGGTGAGGGATGTGATCCGTCTTCCGGGCCTTGTCCAGGCAAACCGCGAAGTGACGGTTTCGGCCTTCACATCCGCTCCCGTGGTGGCAAGAAAGGGTCTTCCCATCAAAGAGGGGACGGAAGTTCGGATGGGAACACCGTTGCTCCAGCTCGATGAGCGGGATTGCGGTTTGCCCTTCGCTCGGGCGAAGGAGGAGCTGGAACTGGCCCAGCAGAACCTGGAACGAAGCCGCTCTTTGGTGAAGCGAAAGGCGCGTCCCCAGTCCGTCCTGGATGCGGACGAGAACGTTTATGAGCGGGCGCTCATCGAGGTCAAGGCGGCCAAACTGGGTTTCGAGCGCTGTACGATCCGGAGCCCCATCGATGGGATTGTCGATGCAGTTTATCCGGAGTTGGGAGAACTGTTGAAGCGCGGCGACAAGGTGGCGACCATCGTTGACATTGACACAGTCCGGGTGGAGGTGGGAGTGCCGGAGAGAGATGTCGCCGAGATTCGGGATCTGAAAACCGCATGGATTACTGTCGCTGCCTTAGGCGAAGGCCGCCGGTTCGAGGGCCGGAGGACTTATCTCAGCCTGCGGCCTCTTGAGCAGGCCATGGTCTACCGTTTGCGGCTGAAGGTAGACAATCCGCGTCACGAGCTAAAGCCTGGAATGTTCGCCGAAGCGGAGCTTGTGAAGTCGGTTCGGGAGAACGGCTTTTTGGTTCCTCTGTTTTCCGTGGTGACCCGAGGAGAGGAGCGAGTCGTCTACGTAGTGGGCAAGGGGCCCAAGGGTGAACCGATAGCCATGCGCCGGTCGGTGGAGGTGGGCATCATCTCCGGTCGGGAGATTGAGATTCGGTCCGGCCTGACTGCGGGAGACCGCTTGATCGTCATGGGCCACAGGTCGGTGTCAGATAAGGCCGGGGTTCGGGTCATGCGGACGGTCAAGGACGTGCTGGAGCTGCTCCGATGAACATCTATGGCCTGGCGGTTCGCAACCGTACGACGGTGCTTTTCTTGACGCTGCTCATCGTCATCGGTGGGCTCTATTCCTATTTCACGCTCCCCTTGGAGGCGGCGCCGGACATTACGATTCCTAACGTTTTCATTACCACGAGTTACCGGGGAGCGTCGCCAGAGGACATTGAAAAGGGGATCACGATTCCCATCGAGGACGAGATCCAAGGGCTTTCGGGGGTGAAGGAGATCACCAGCGTCTCTTCGGAAGGGCAAAGCTCCATCAACGTCGAGTTTGTCACCGGCACGGACATTGACCAGGTGCTCACGAAGGTCAAGGACCGGGTCGATCGAGCAAAACAGGATTTGCCCAACGACCTCGAGGACGATCCCTTTGTTCAGGAGCTCAACATCTCCGAAATGCCCATCCTCGTGCTCATCTTGTCGGGCGATTGCGGGCTTCGGCAGCTCACGGAGTTAGCCGATGACTTGGCTGATGAGCTGGAGACGATTCCAGGCGTATTGGAGGTGGGGGTTTCCGGGAAGGTCGTCCGAGAGATCCAGATCCAGCTCTGGCCCGACCGGTTGGCGATGTACGGGATCTCATTCCAGGCCCTCCAAAGTGCCGTGGCAGGCGCCAACAAGAACACGTCAGCTGGATTCTTCCGGACAACGGAAGGCCGGTATCAGCTTCGGATTCCTGGAGAGATCCAGACGGTGGAAGAGCTGGAGGGCTTGGTGGTGGCCATGAGAAGCGGTTCTCCGGTTTACCTTCGAGACGTCGCTAGAATCGTTGACGGCCTCAAGGATCGCCGGAGCATATCCCGGACAAACGGCCGTGATTCCATCAATTTGGCCATCAAGAAGCGGGTGGGCGAAAATATAGTTCGGATCGTCGATGCCGTCGATGAAGTCGTCGATAAGCTCAAGCCAGCTTGGCCACCGGGAACGAAGGTCTACCGGCTCATGGATCAGGCCAAGAACATTCGCTCTATGCTTTCGGATCTGCAAAACAACATTTTGTCCGGTCTCATCCTGGTGGTGATCGTCGTCAGTCTGGTCATGGGATTTCGCAACGGCATCCTCGTAAGCCTCAGCATTCCCCTCTCCATGCTCCTCTCCTTCATGGTGCTCAAAGCTTTGGGCATTACGTTGAACATGGTGGTCCTTTTCTCCCTGACTCTTGCGTTGGGGATGCTGGTGGACAACGCGGTGGTGATCATCGAGAACATCTACCGTTTCATGCAGCAGGGAGTGCCCGCGGAGGAAGCCGCTATCGCGGCGACGAGCGAGGTAGGGCTGCCCATTATCGGCAGCGCCTTGACCACCATTGGCGCGTTCGTGCCCCTCCTTGCTTGGACCGGCATCATGGGGGGCTTCATGGTTTTCTTGCCAAAGACGGTGATCATCACCCTGGCGAGCTGCCTCTTTGTGGCTCTCATCATCAATCCGGCGTCAGCGGCGATCTTCATGAAGGTCCACTATCAAGGCCCGCCCCGGTCGGCAGCGGACATCACCAGCGGCGGCGAGCATCCCATGCTGTCTGGCGGCGGTTGGCTGATCAGAGGCTATCGCAGAGTTTTGAGATTTGCCCTCCAGTTCCGGCTGGCCGTCGTGGCCACGGCCCTCTTGGTGACGCTCCTTCTGGGGATGCTCTGGTTCTGGGCCGTGGGACTCCGCACTCCCCTGGAGTTCTTTCCCGCCGTCGATCCAGACGCGGTCTATGTCAACATCACTCCGCCAGTTGGTGCCGACCTCGATTACTCCGACGCCCTCGTGCGCCGCATCGCCATGCACCTGTACGATCCAAGGGTTGGGACTCCCCAAGAAGCAGGGAATCCCGTCACCTACGGGGAAGCAATCCAACTCAAGTCTCACCGCTATTCGACGTCCGGCAAAACCTACCAAAGCCCCCTCTATCTGCCCGATGTGGAATATGCTTACGAGAAGGCCGGTGCTGGCAGTGGGCTCGCCTCTTTCTTCGGTGGCAATTCCGCAACGCAGATCGGCCTCCAGTTCGTGGACTTGGCCGATCGCGAACGTTCCTCCAGCATGACGATGAACATGGTACAGGAACGCCTACGCGACATCGCCGGAGCCAAAATCCTGGTGGAGGCGCAGAAAGAAGGGCCTCCTACTGGAGCGCCCATCAGTATCGAGATCCGGGGCCACGATTTTCCAGTTTTGGGCGCCCTCGCCAAGAAGGTGCGGGAGCTTGTGCGGCGCGTTCCCTACACCCGAAACGTTCGCCACGATTTCGAGGAGGGAACTCCCACCATCCGAGTCATCGTCAATCGGAAGCGGGCGGGACTCTTCGGCCTCACCGTGGGCGATGTGGGATACGTTCTCAAGGCAGCCTTCAACGGGATCAACATCTCCACCTACCGTGAAGGGGAAGACGAACACGATATCGTCGCCCGACTTGTGGACGAAGACCGCCGCGCCATCGACACACTCCGCCAATTGATGATCCCGACGCCACAGGGGAGACTCGTCCCCCTCACAACGCTTTGCGATATCCAATACGTCGGGGGCGTGGGGCGTATTACCCGCGTTGATCGACGACGCGTGGTCACGGTCAAGGCGGACGTCGATACGACAAAAACCACGGGAGTCACCGCCCGACTCATGGCTGAACAACTTTTGCGAACCACTTTTCAGACCATGGGAGAAGGGGAGCAGAGCGGAGGACTTTTGCCGCCCGGCTACAGCTACCAATTTACCGGCGAGCAGCAGGAGCAGCAGAAATCACAAGATTTCTTGAGCTGGGCCATGGGAGTGGCACTCCTGATCATTCTGTTCGTTCTTGTGGCGCAGTTCAATTCAGTGCTCTATCCGCTCATCATTCTGAGCGCGGTGTTTCTTTCACTTTCAGGGGTATTTTTGGGGCTAGCGGCTTATAGAATGCCGTTTGGCGTCATCATGACCGGCGTGGGCGTGATCAGCCTCGCGGGAGTTGTCGTCAACAATGCCATCGTGCTCTTGGACTACATTCTCAAGCTGATGGAGCGGGGCATGGAGCTCAGGGATGCCATCGTCGCCGCTGGCGCCACCCGCTTGCGGCCAGTCTTGCTCACCGCCATCACGACGATCCTTGGGCTCATTCCCATGGTCACGGGCGTCAGCTTCGATTTCGCCACCTTCCAAATCCAATGGGTCAGCGAATCCAGCCAGTGGTGGAGTTCCATGGCGGTGGCGGTCATTTTCGGGCTGGGCTTGGCCACCCTGCTCACACTCTTTGTCGTGCCCGTCCTCTTTTCACTCAGCCAGGCGGTACGTCGGGCGAAGTAAAGAGAACTCCGGCGGACAGGCAGATTGCCAAGAGTCGCTCGACTCAAGGAGAGGCACCCATGGCGAAAGAAATCGAACGAAAGTTCTTAGTGCTGGGGGACGCTTGGAAGGATCTCGGCGATGCCATTTTTTACCGGCAGGGCTACCTTTTGGCGGGGAAAGGGACCACCGTCCGTGTCAGAACCATCGGGGCCAAGGCCTATCTCACAATCAAGGGACCCAGCGTGGGACTGTCCAGGCTCGAGTTCGAGTACAAGATCCCCCAGGCCGATGCCCTGGAGATGCTCCATAAACTTTGCGACAAGCCGCTGATCGAAAAATCCCGCACCACGATCCAGGTTGAAGGCATGGCCTGGGAAATCGACGAGTTCTACGGTGCCAACGTGGGACTGGTGCTTGCGGAAATCGAACTTGAAAGTGAGGGGCAGCAGTTTACAAAGCCTCCCTGGATTGGCAGGGAGGTGTCTGACGATTCCCGCTATTTTAACGCCAATTTAGCTCGCCGACCGTACACTCAATGGTGATCCTCGGGCTTGCCTGGGGAGCGCCGCGCCTTTTGGGTTGCGCTCCGCGCAGGGCAGTCCGCCGAGCTTGCCAGTGTTCCTTACGTTCTGCTCCCCCGTCGGGTTGGCGCCGTGGAAGTCGCCGTCATGCGAGGCGTGCCTTGATGGCTCGAAGAATGTCGAAGCGAGTGATGGCCCCGATGAGCTCTCCATTTCTGACTACCGGGAAACGGCGGAAGGGCACACTGAGGAACTTGCCCGCTGCGTAGTAGATATCCACATCAGGATCGATGGTCTTGACGCCAGAAGTCATAAAATCGGAGGCCGTTCCCTTGGGCACGTCATAATCCGTGGAGGATCCGTGGGTGAGGAGTTTTAGGCAATCTGACTCGGTGATGATACCTACGAGTTTCCCATCTTTGTCCGTCACCGGAGCGCCAGTGACTCGCTTTTCCAGGAGGAAGCTCACGACATCCATGATGTCCATCTCCGGCGTCACGGCATCAACGTGAGAGTCCATGAACTCGCTGACTTTTGGAAGCTTGTGCATCGCTTCTTCACCTTTCGTTGCTGGTTCTCTGCTGCAAGCGCCTGTAGGGTGATGGGCGCGGAAGAAAGTATTGTGCTTGGAAAGGTGGAAGAGGGCAACAGGAGAACGTTTTTTTGCAGGATCGTTGATCCGGAACCTCCCCAATGGACTTGTCGCGGTGGCCCATCCATCGTCCTCCGTGGTGTCGCCATCGAATCCGATCCTCTCGTTTTCGGGTTTCTTGGCCGCGAGGTTGGCTTGGGTTTGGCCGGCGCCAGACTTTCCGGTACAGATGATCGTCGAGAGAGAGAAGGAGCGTTTGAGCAGGGGACAAACATGAAAAAAAATGATGAGCGGCGTCGGGATCCACGTCTGAAAAGGCTGAACATGGTCAGCCTTTCGCGGTGCAATGAAATGGGCGTTTGGCTTGACCAAGCCGTGGGCAGGACCCTGGATATTTCACAAAATGGGATTCTCTTGGAGCTCGATCATTATTTGGAGTCTGGTGCTCGGGTTCGCCTTGAGGTGGCTCTCGCCGAAGATGTGATCGCGCTTGGCGGAGTCGTTTGCCACGTGGAGGTGATTGAGGGGCTGGAGAGATACACTGTGGGGATTGAATTCCAGGAGCTGACCCCGAAGGCTCGGGCAACTCTTGAGGACTACATCGGTTGGACCAGTCCCTGAGGGGGACAGTTCCGTTGCTTTCCGCGCCGTTTTTTTCCGGCGAGCTTTCAACGACTAGGCTGGTTGGCCCGGTCCCAACAACGAGTCGAATCATGTTCAATTGTCACAAGAAGCTTGTGCTTGCCATTGCAATTCTCTTTCTTGGAGTGGGGTGCCAGCAGGAAAAGTCCGAATCATCCCAGCCATTCAAGGAAGGGCCCACCACTTCGATTCCCTCATCGCCTCTCCACACTGCGGCTCCAGTTACCGCGCAATCCATTGGCGGGACCGTCGAGGAAACCATGAATTCAGGAGGCTACACCTACATGCTCCTAGATACGGGTTCGGAGAAAGTTTGGGCGGCGATTATCCAAGCGCCCGTGGAAGTAGGGCAGAAGGTGAACGTGATCAACGCTGCCATGATGGTGGGCTTTGAGAGCAAGACCCTGAATCGGAAGTTTGATCGGATCTACTTTGGAATGCTTCCTTCGCAAGGGGATCCCGGTGCGGCCCGGCCTTCCACACGACCCGCGACGAGTCAGAAACCGCCCCTGGGCTCCGAGGCGGTTGAACCGGAGGCGGCGGCGATGGCGTCGAGTCATTCTCCCGTGACCGCAAAAGAACCGCTTGAGGCTCCCATCGCCAAGGCCCCGGGAAAGCAAGGCCGGACCGTGGCGGAAGTCCACGCGCGGAAATCGCGTTTGGAACGGCGGCAAGTCACGGTGCGGGGGAAAGTGACGAAATATAACGCGGGTATCATGGGGCGGAATTGGCTCCACTTGCAGGATGGGACTGGCAGCGCAAAAGGGGGGGACTTCGATCTTACGGTAACGACGATGCAAGAGGCCGCGGTGGGGCAGGTTGTGGAGATCACGGGCACCGTAGGGTTGGACAAAGATTTCGGCGCGGGTTATCGGTACCCGGTCATCGTGGAGGCGGCGGTGGTGAAACCCGTGGCATCAGAGGAGGTCCCAGTGGCTTCGGAGCAGTAATCCTGCCGCGAATCCGGTGTGCCTCGATGCGGTGTGCGGAATCATGCCCACGAGGCCCGCGCCTGAGCGGGAACCCGTACGGCCCTCTATGACCATTGGCGTGCTGAAAGCGGCGAAGCCTCTAGCGAATCAGGTCCCGTGCAACATACCGTCGCTCTCACAGGGCTTCCCATGTCGGAAACCCCGAGAAGCCGCTACCAATCTTGGCTTGATCATTGCCCACTACTGAAGGATGGCTTTTCTAGATCATTCTTCCAAGAATGTGGGCAATTCATGAAGCTATATTTGACTGTCGGCAGCCTTTTTTTTTGGTCGGCCTTGGCTTTTGGCGACAGCGTTTTGGGGTCTCTCCATGACTTGAGCACCACGGGCGTCGATCCCTACTCAGATCGGGTTTGCGTCTTTTGTCACACACCCCACGGTGCGAACCCGGATATCCAGGCCCCCTTGTGGAATCGAGCGGTAGATACCTCCGCCGCGTACCAGATGTACCAAAGCTCAACGATGGACACGTCCGTTCCGGCGGGTCCAATGGATGTTTCCCTCATCTGCCTCGGTTGCCACGATGGGGTCAGTGCCTACGTTGTCGTAGCCGGCTACTCCGTGAGCACAAAGCACGACCTTTTGAACGCGCCGGGGCCGGGAGGAACTCCCGACACCACTTCCTACCCAAACTGTCGCCGGTGTCACGGGCCGATTTACGGGGATCCACCCTTTCCCGTGCTGGGCAATGACCTGAGGAATGATCACCCCGTCTCCATGATTTATCCCACGGCGGCTCAAGATCCGGATTTCAACATTCCTCCCGATTTGACCAACGGTTGGGGAGGCACCGGGCAGGATGTCAAGCTCTATTCGGGGCGGGTGGAATGCTCCTCCTGCCACGATGTCCATGACCCCGCCATACCACCCTTCTTGAGGAAATCGAACGACGGGAGTGCTCTCTGCTTGACTTGCCACATCAAGTAGGCTTGCCGGTCCCCGGGCGGGGAGCGAAGGCTGTGCTATTGCTTGATTGGCTTGCCGATTGGCTTGGGAGGATCCGGCCAGCCGGGCCGATCCACACCTGGGCGGATACCCGGTGGCCGGAGGGGCACCATGTCCCCCATGCTTGTTGGCGCGGGGGGCAAGATTCCCAACGTGAGGCCGTACCCCAGAGGGTTATGATCGACGTCGTGGCAGATCAGGTAGCAGGCTCCGCTTCCCTGGCGAGGGGAGATGAAGGCCAGGCGCCCCGAGCTCGAGGGTTTTACTCCCGAGAGCTTTGTTTCTTCACCAAACCGGATCAACGCCCGGTTTCCGATGGATCCGTGAGGCGCGTGGCAGGTGGCGCAGGAGGTCTTGTCTTGGATGACATGGCTTGAATGGAGGGGGAAAGGCGAGCTGCTGAAGATGGCCTTTCGGTTGTGGCACTCGTAGCAGAGGGTGTAGGTTTCGGGGGCTTCAGTGGCGCCGTCTGCCGTCTGGTAGTTCCAGCGGAGGATAGAGGCCACCGTGGAGCCGTGGGGACCCCTTGCGCCCCGCTTGGAGGCGTTTCCGTGGCAGTCGGTGCAGTTGACCCGCCGGCCGGAGATCCGGCTCTTGACTGAGGGCGACAGCGTGCGGGCTGGAGCGTGGACCGGGTGAAACGAGGCGTTCTCCGGTGTGAGCAGCCGACTGATGTCCCCAAGCGCATCCGCGGCGATCCCCTTTTTTCCGTGGCAGCTCTGACAGAGCTCGTATTCTTGTTGGGACGGGTCTCTTGGGGAAAGTCTGACTTTCCCGTTTGGCTGACTCCGATTCTGCCCTCGGAGGGAGCGCCGATGAGGGGAATGGCAAGAGGTGCAGACCACCTCGTTGGATTTGCCAGAGACCACGGCTTTGCGGTTGAGGGGATGGAGGTAGGTTTGGCTGAGAGCTGTTTCCAAGAGCGGAGGACTGGCATCGCTGGCGATGTCGTTCGTCGCGATACGGCGGTTTCGGTCGGCTTCGTTTCCGTGGCAGGACAAGCAGACTTCGGCTTCGGATGTGGGCAACATGGGTGATTGGGACGTACCATGTCCCGCATGGCAGACGTTGCAGCCTCCGGTGGTGATTCTGGAATCAA
>JAJRTK010000138.1 GCA_024278345.1 bacterium
CCAAGGGAAAGGCAAGTCCGCGGGGTCTCAGAAGAGTGCCGTCCAAGGGAAAGGCAAGTCCGCGGGGTCTCAGAAGAGTGCCGTCCAAGGGAAAGGCAAGTCCGCGGGGTCTCAGAAGAGTGCCGTCCAAGGGAAAGGCAAGTCCGCCGGGTCTCAGAAGAGTGCGAGCCAAGGCAAAGTGAAACCCGCGATCCCTCTGAAAAGATCGGGCCAGGAACAAACAAAACCCACCCAACAGCAGGATGCACCTGCTCCAGCACGGGCAAAATCAACCGGCCCGGGGAAGAAAAGCAGCCCTCAAGGTTTGGCATCAACTTCAAGACCGCCGCCGAAGAAGCCTTCTTCCAACGCTGTCTCCCCTGCGACTGTTGTCAAGGCTTCTTCAGCCGTTGTTTCTCCCACGGGCGCAGTCCAGCCCCGGTCTCAGAAAACGGGTTTGCCAGAAGGATCCATCCCGGAACTGTTACCACGGCTCGCGGCGGGGCAGCCTGAGGCGGGCAGTGGAGGCCAACTCCCGCGAATCGTTGAGGATGGCCGCCCGGCGACGTTGTCAATGGAGACGGTGGTGAAGGGGCCGAGAAAGATCCGGGATGAGATTTCCGGGTCAATGCCTGGCAAGGAGATCCGCCTTTCCCCGGGAACCCGGCCCGCTCTCAATCCACTCCATGCAGTTCCCCCCGAAGACATCGCCTGGGTGGCCCTCGGAACGGTGGGGCTCCTTTTGGGTCTTGTGGTCATCGTCCTGGCTTACTTCCTGCTCAAACTTTTGAAACGCCAGCACGATTGCAGCATCCAGGGGCATGTCCAACAGTTTCCATTGTCCGATCTCTTCCAGTTTTTGGCCACGGGTTTCAAAACAGGTGTGCTCACCGTCATGATCGGTGACAAGAATAGCCAGGTCCGCTTTTCCCACGGAATGATTGACGGGGCGATCTCCGCCGACCTTTCGCCAAGGGAAGCGATCCACGCCATTCTCAGCACGGAGGAAGGGAACTTCATTTTTGAAGAGGGAAGCGTGGGAGAACACCTGGATCAGAGTCTGAGGCTGGATGTCCCGGGGACGCTCATGGCGTGGGCGTGCAGGATCGATCACGAAAGAAGGGATCGCGAGCAAGCAGCGGTGGCGCAGGGAAAGCTCCACCGCCTGAGTGCTAGTTAAACTTCTTTGCCGCCTTGCGGAATCCGGGATCGTGCTCTTCGTGGAGGGCAGGCCGGAGGGCCTCCAAATTTCGCGGCCAAAACCGGACTAGCGGAAGTGATACGAGATGTTGAAGCCAACGGAAACCGTGGGGCCATCGAGATTTTGATCGAGAGGGATGGTGTCAGTGCCGCAACAGCCCTCATAGTACTCGCTCGTGTAGATAATATAACGCATGGTCACTTCACCTCCCACCGCCAAGCCGGGAACCAGGAAGAAATCGATGCCACCGCCAAAATTGAATCCCGGGCCGGTCAGACCGTCACTGAATCCGTCTTCAGAGAGGAAGTAGGCTCCAAGGCCCAGTTTCCCCCAGGGCTGCAACCGGCTTTCGGGAAGCGGCGAAAACCTGGTGTTTACGCTGAATCCACCGAGCGAACCGTCGATCTCGGGGTTCCCAAAATCACTGAGAAAACCTGCGAACTCCAAGGCCCACCGGGGTGTAAAGAAATAGCCCAGGGAGATTTCGGCTCCCTCTCCGTCACCAAGGATGTCGGACTCGGTGGTGGTCTCTGAGCGCTGCAGGCTCACCGACAGGTAGGGGTTGCCAGCCAAGGCGCTTGCCGGAAGCAAGCCCAAAAGGCCGGTAAGAATTGCCGCTGCAATCGTTCGGCGCATGATCGATCTCCTACACGATGACGAAAACTGGTTGGATGCCAATGCTCGATGCCTTGCCCAAAAGCAAGTTCCGGACCACTGCCGCGATCTTGGCTTCCACCTCTCCTTGCCCTATAACGTATAGGCCCGGTGATTCAAGGCATCACCAGATTTTTTGGGACCCTTTTGCCCTCCAGTGATGTTCTGGACTTTCTTGGACCGTTGCCCGAGCAAAGGGACAAAGCGTCCAAGAAACAGAACATACCAGAACGGCTTCGGTGGCATCTTTAGCCCTGCAAGGGGCCGGGGAAGACAAAAGAGCGCGGCTTCCCTTCTTTGTGCCAAACTGGCCCTGCCTTGTGCATCGGCCCACTGAAGGGAACGCGAAGACCCTTCAGTTTTTCCCCGCTTGACGAAAGCTTTTACCTTGCACTCTCCGCTCATCGTTCAAAGTGACAAAACGCTGCTATTAGAAGTCGATCATCCCGACTACCCGGAGATCCGAAGCTTTCTTGGGCAGTTCGCCGAGTTGGTCAAGAGCCCGGAGCATATCCATACCTACCGTATTTCCCCGATATCCCTATGGAACGCCGCTTCCGCCGGCATGGAAGCGGACCACCTTCTCGCTGGCCTCTCCCAATACAGCCGATACGATCTCCCGCAAAATCTTGTCTATGAAATCTCCACGGCCATGAGCCGCTACGGGTTGATCCAGCTCTTTCAAGAGGGGGGCGGCTATTACCTACAGACCAGCGAGGCCTATCTTTTCGAGGAGCTCCGTTCCCACAAACCCCTCCGGCCCCATCTTTGGGACACCGCCGATCCCTCGCGCCTAGCCATCGGCAATTACTCCCGGGGCATAGTCAAACAGGAGCTTATCAAGCTTGGCTATCCCGTGGAAGACCTGGCCGGCTACAGCGAGGGCGAACCTTTGCCCATGGAGCTTCGGTGCCAGACCCTCCGCGGCAAACCCTTTGCCCTGCGCCCCTACCAGCGGGAGGCCGTGGACCACTTCTGGGCAGAGGGCCGCCCCGCTGGCGGAGCAGGCGTCATCGTGCTTCCGTGCGGAGCAGGCAAAACCGTGGTGGGGCTGGCCGTCATGGCACGGCTCAAAATGCAGACGCTCATTCTCTCTCCCAATGTCGTCGGACTCCGCCAATGGAGAGAAGAGCTCCTGGACAAAACCACCCTGGAACCCGAGCAGATCGGCGAATACTCGGGAGAGGCCAAGGAAATCCGCCCCGTCACCTTGACCACCTACCAGATGATGACCCATCGCACCGACAAGCGAAAAAACTTTCTTAACGTCGATCTCCTCACCCGGCAGAGCTGGGGGCTCATCCTCTACGACGAGGTACACCTCTTGCCAGCGCCTGTCTTTCGCGTCACAGCGGAGATTCAGTCCCGCCGGCGGCTGGGCATGACCGCCACACTCATCCGCGAAGACGGCCGGGAAAGCGATGTTTTCGCTCTCATCGGGCCCAAGCGTTACGATATCCCCTGGCGAGAAATCGAGCGCTCCGGATACCTCGCCATAGCCACCTGCCACGAGCTCCGGACTCGCCTGGCAACAGGTCAGCGCCTTTCCTACGCCACGGCCTCCGCCAGATCCAAGATCCGGATCGCCGCGGAAAATCCCCTCAAAGATGATGTTGTCGAAGCCCTCGTCCGGCGCCACAAAAGTGATCGCGTCCTTGTTATCGGACAGTATCTCAGGCAGCTTAAACGGGTGGCGGGAAGGATCGACGCTCCCCTCATCACCGGCGAAATGAAGAACCACGACCGACAACGCCTCTACCACCAGTTTAAAACTGGAGCCATTACGACACTCGTTGTCTCCAAGGTCGCGAATTTCGCTGTCGATCTCCCCGAAGCAAACGTGGCCATCCAGATTTCCGGCGCCTTCGGGTCCCGCCAGGAAGAGGCCCAACGCCTGGGACGCATCCTCAGGCCCAAGGCTTCGGGCTCCGAAGCGACTTTTTACACCGTGGTCACCCGCGAGACCCGAGACGAAGAGTTCTCCGAAAAACGCCAACTCTTCCTCACCGAACAGGGCTACCAGTACACGATCCACGACGCCGAGAGCTTTCTCCATGAACTACCTTCCGAGCACGGGGCCTCGATGCCTCCCCACCTTCAACTCATCCTTGGAGGCCGATCTTGACTCACGCCGTTGATCCCCCAACCCCACAACTTGACGCCGTTTGCGGTCACCGCGGAAGAAAAAGGGTCTTTTTTGTCGTCGCTACTATCGCCATGGCAACCCTGATCATCGATGTTGGCACCAAAGAGCTCGTCCGACAAAGCATGAGCCTCCACCAGCGAATCGAGGTCATTCCCGGACTCTTGAACCTCCATTTCATCAAAAATCCCGGTGCCGCGTTCGGCCTGGGGGATACCTGGCCAGAAGCCGTGCGCTACCCCTTCTTCCTCATCGTCTTCGCCGTGGCGGCTTGGGTGCTTTTCAGTTTCTACCAGCGCTGCCGACCTCACCAGACCTGGCTCAAAATCAGCCTCGGCCTCGTCGCCGGAGGAGCCGTGGGGAACTTTGCCGACAGAATCGTTCACCGGAAGGTCACCGATTTCATCGACATCTACTACGGGAGCTATCACTGGCCCTTCTTCAACGCCGCGGATATCGCCATCACCGTGGGGGTGGCCATACTTTTCATCCATCTATGGTTCTTCGAGGAAGAGAAGCGCGGCGAAGTCGAACGGGGAAACCCCATCCTTTCCCAGCAAACACCGGAGAGCAGCTAGGTCCCGTTTTGGGTTGTGGTCCGCTCCCATCGCATGACCCACGCCTTCGGCGCGAGTTCCCCCCGCTCACGCTAGTCGCCCGGTGGCCGCCGGGACCGGGCTTTAAGCCGGGAAGAGAAAATGTCCCCCGAAACCCTTCATACTTTCTTCGTCGGTCAGAAAACCGCCGGGCTGCGCCTCGATGTCGCCCTCTCCAAATTCCTGGAAATGTCCAGAGCCCAGGCTCACCGCCTCATCCGCCGCGGCTCGGTTGACCTCCCCGGTCTCCCCAAAAAAAAGATTAAGCCCTCCCTCAAGGTCCTGGAGGGGCAAGCCGTCAAGGTTCACCTGCCGCAGCCAGAGCCACTTCTCTTGGAGCCAGAGGCGCTTCCCCTGGAAATTCTTTACCAGGACAGCGCTCTGGCCGTCGTCCACAAGCCCCGAGGAATCGTGGTTCATCCCTCCCCCGGACATTCTTCCGGAACCTTGGTCCACGCACTCCTCCATCATTTGGATAGCCTTTCGGGGATCGGCGGCGTGCTCCGCCCGGGAATCGTCCACCGCCTGGATTTGACGACTTCCGGGCTCCTCGTCGTGGCCAAGACTGATGCCGCCCACCAGCATCTGTCCGAGCAGTTCCGCCAAAGAACCGCGGGCCGTATCTATACGGCGCTTTGCTGGGGAGGCGTGCGGGACGTGATCCGCGTCGATGAGCCCATCGGCCGCCACCCCAAGGAGAGGAAACGGATGGCCGTCGTTCTTGGAGGCAAGCCGGCGCGCACCACCTTTTTTCCCCTGGAGCCGTTGGGGCCGGCAACCCTATTGGAGGCCCGCCTGGAGACGGGACGGACCCACCAGATCCGAGTCCATCTCGCCCACCTCCGCCGACCCGTGGTGGGGGATCGGGTTTACGGGGCACCCCGGCTGCCGCGACGGCTCCCAGGGAGTGTTCGGGAAGCCATCGAGCTCCTGGGAGGATGCGCGCTCCATGCCCGGGTCCTGCGGTTCCTTCACCCCCGGACTGGCCAGGAGCAGCAATTCGAGGCACCCTTGCCCAAGGATTTTGCGGCCCTCCTGGATCGTATGCGCGCCATCTACGGGAAATAGGGCGTTTCGCCGCCACACCACAGAGGAAAACGTCCGCCTACTTGTACGCCACGGCGGCGCTTGTGGGGCCTGCCAGGGGAATGATCTCAAAACGCCGAAATCCCGCTTCGGAACACCAATCGCGGAAATCGGATCCCGTATAATCGAACCCATCACCCAGCTCAATGAGCATGTTGAGCGACATCAGCAGGCCAAAGGCATTTTCCTTCCGGGAATCGTCGATGAGGTTTTCGATGGCGATGAAAGCGCCACCCTCGGGAAGGGCCGCATACGCTTTCTTGATCAGGAGCTTTTTTCCCTCAAGATTCCAGTCATGGAGGATATTTCCCATGGTTATGATCTCCGCCCCGGGAAGGTCGTCGGCGAAAAAATCCCCGGAAACCACTCTGATGCGACCCGACATGCCGGCGGCGTCGATTTCCTTTTGTGCGTGGGAGGCCACTGGCGGAAGATCGAAGGTCTGGAACGTGAGATGCGGGTGCCGGGCACCGATGATGAGCGAGAATAGAGCCAGTCCACCGCCGATGTCACTCACCGTCTGAGCCTTGGAAAAATCGAATTTTTCGGCCAATTGCAGGAAGTTGCCCGCTTGAAAGGCACTCATGGCGCGAAGGAACTGACCAAGCCTTTTCTCGTCCCTGTACAAATCCTCGAAGAACGGCTTGCCGTGGGTCTTGACCTCACTTTGCGGCTCTCCCGTCCGGAGCGCCACCCCCAAGTCGTTCCAGAAACCAAAAAGGCGGGAGTTGAGCATTTCCAGCATGCCGCCGATGTACTGGGGGCTCTTTTGGTCCAGAAAAAGCGCTGTCTCTGGACTGTTTTTGTACCTTCCGGCAACGCCTTCGCCATCTCGTTCCAGGAATCTCAATGCCACCAGCGCGTCAAAGAAGTCGTAAGTTCCTCGGGGATGGAGGTCGAGCTCTTCACCTAACTCCGCTGCTGTCATCGAGCCTTTTCCCAAGACCGAAAAGAGCCCGAACTCAGTGGCGGTGAGCAATGTCTTGGACGCCCAGAAGGCGGTGGCGGTTTGCAGGATGTGACTTGGATTGAGTGGCTGGGTCATGTGGCTTCCTCCAAATGCGCGGGAATCAGGGCTTGCAGTGGGCAGGTTGTCGTTCCGGAAAACCGAGGCTCGCCATGGCGGCTCCGCAGTCGGGGCGCCAATTTAGAACCTTAACCATTTGTTATCCGGTTTTTGTTTCTTTTTTTTGCAAGTGTGGCGAAGTTCGGGGGAAATCGGTGGAGCGTTTCGATCTGGCTTGTTTTGATGGGCGTTCGTGCTGTTGGGATTCCGTTGCTGAGTGTTGAGCGGCGCGGTTGCTGTTGGAGTTGCAACGGGGTTTCAAGGTCCTTTCGGGTCTGCAATGATGGGAGCGTGGCGGGTTCCGCGGAGTGTGACTACCATGGCGAATGCCTTGCGTCGTTTGACACTTCCGCTACGGAAGGTATAGAAAAACCTTGCCTCGCGGTTTCGAATATGCGAAGTCGGGTTCAGGCCAGCAGGTCATGGCTAGTTTAGGGGGATCTCACCCGTGCATGGGATGGGGTTTTCACGAAAGGCTTTAGTTTTCCCGTAGTTGGCGTTGTCCCGTGCTCGGATCCGCACCTGCTAGCGACTACGGGCTACAAGAGGACACACAAGAATGCTTCAAAGGCGACTGTTTACCGGGGCTATTGTTCTGCTTGGCGCAATGGCCGCAGGCTCTGCCCTGGCCGGATCAGCCACTCAAACGCTTCCCGCCGATTCGAGTCTGGTTTTTCACCTTGACTTCTCGAGCCTTGCCGCCACTGATCTCTACAAGGTCTACGAGCCGCTACTCACCCAAAAGATTCCCAAGGAGGACCCGGAGTACAAAGAGTTTATGAATGCCACCGGGTTTGTCCCGGAGCGCGACATCCAATCGGCGACGTTTGCGATTGTTGGCGATTTTACGGGGCCTCCCGCCGTGTTTGGCGTCGTGAAAGGTCGCTTCGATCCGGCGAAGTTCGAGTCCTTTGCCCAGACGAAGGGCAAGATGACCATCGGCAATGTGAATGGCATCAAAACCTTTACCCCCGTGGACACGTCCAAGGACAAGCCTACCTTTGCTTTCCTTGATTCCAGCACCCTGCTTTTTGCCACGGCAAATCAATTCGTCAACCACCTGGAACGAGCCCAAGGGAAGGGCAAGAATGTCCACAGCTCACCCCTCTTGGGTCCCCTCCTTGCCAAGGGAATGAAGGGGCAGACTTGGCTGATCATGGCGCTTCCGGAGATGGCCAGGCAGGGGATGAAGGCGAACCCCCAGGCAGCTCCCCTGGCCTCCATTCAAACTCTTGCCGTCTCCGTGGATGGCAGTGCCGGCCTCGACGTGGGGATCGACGCCAACACGGACAGCGCCGATAATGGCAAGGCGGCTTTTGATGCCCTCAATGCCTTCCTGGCCATCGGGAAGATGTCCCTGGGGAGCAATCCGGACATGGCGGCCGCCCTCAACAAGATGCAGCTCGAGCAGAACGGAGCCTCCGTCCATATCGGATGGAAGATGACGATTCCAGAGCTCCAGAAGGCTGTGGGCGCAGCGATGATGATGCAGGGTGGCGGTACCGCGCCTCCCCCGGGAGGAGCACCCCCGAAATAGCATCGTTCTTCTTGGTTGCGGCGGGCCTACCCGCCGCAACTGTCTTGTACTCCTGAGCGAAGGTCGGCGGTTCGAGGGTCTAGTCCACTGTTGACCGGAGCTCTTCGAAGAGCTCTCGCTGACGCTGGCTCAGCTTCGGCGGATTTTGGATTCTCACCTCGACCAACAGGTCGCCTCGCTTCTCCCCCTTTCCTAAACCACGGCCCCGGAGTCGCAACTGCTTGCCGCTTTGGGTGGCCGGCGGAATCTTGAGGCGCACCGAGCCGGCCAGTGTATCAACCGTCACTGAGCCTCCCAAGGCCGCTTCCCAGGGCAGCACGTCCACGGTGGAGATGAGATTGCGCCCTTCCACTTGGAAGCGGGGGTGGGGGGCCAGGTGGATCTGGAGGTAAAGGTCTCCACGATCCGCCTGCCCGCCAGCGCCCCGGCCTGGTAGCCTTATCTTCGCACCATCGTAGACACCGGCCGGGATCTTGACTCGAACCGTCTCTTGTTCCGAGATGATCCCACGGCCAAGACAGCTCCCGCACAATCCAGCCTGGCCGTGACCCTGGCCGCGGCAGTGCCGGCAAGGCTGCTGAGTGCTCAGACTCAACCGAGTCGTTCCTCCGGAATAGGCGAGCTCCAGGGGAATCGTGACTTCGCTCTCCGTATCTTCTGGTGGAGCGGCTCCTCGGCGACCGGAGGGACCTCGACTCTTCCCGAAAAGATCGCCAAATAGATCAGAAATATCCCCGAAACCGCCCGTTTCCGAGCCCGCGGCGCGGCGGCCACCAAAGTTGAAATCCCACCGGAGACCGTCTTCCATCCCGAAACCGCCTGCCATGGGATTGTCGTAGGCCTGGCGCTTTTCTTGGTCGCTCAGTACCTCGTAGGCCTCACTGATTTCCTTGAAGCGAGCTTCCGATTTCTTGTCGTTCTGATTGAGATCGGGATGATACTTGCGCGCCAACCGGCGATACGCCCTGCGAATCTCTTTGTCCGGCGCCTTCTTGTCGATACCCAAGACACGATAGTAGTCCTTTTTCCCCTTCATTTCGCTTCCTTTCCCATTGGAGGACGGGCCACGGTCACTTGGGCTGGCCGAAGCAACGTCCCATCGGCGCGGTAGCCGGGCCGGATGAGCTGAGCCACATCTCCTTCGGGGAGTTTGCCTGTTATCGTGACGCTGATTGCCTCGTGGATTTCGGGGTCGAAAGGGTCGCCCGATCCTGGAGCGATCCGTTCGACGCTCAGTTTTCTAAAGGCATCGGCCATTTGGGTTCGTATTGCGGCGAGGCCACTTAGAACAGCACTCCTGTTTTCGGTCGGGACTTGCTCCGCTCCATCAAAGGCATCCATCACTGGAAGAAACTGCTCCAACATCGCTTTTTTCGCCACGCGAAGGCGCCTATCGACTTCAATGGACTGACGACGGCGCAGGTTTTCGAGGTCGGCTCGAAGTCGCAGATAGCGCTGGCGAAGATCCAGGTCTTGGGACTGTTCTCCCGGGATTGGCACCAGGTCGTTTTCAGGTAGCAAAGAAGCTTCGGGGTGGGGCGAAATCCGGATCCCGGACTCTTCGATGCTGGGTTTCCGACCCCGGAGCCCTTCGCATTCGGTTTCCAACTCCTCGATCTTTTTTTCCAGAGTTTTGTTTTTCTCTTCCAGTCTGGTTTTCTTCTCCCTGAGGTTACGGGCTTCAGCTTCGAATGCCGACGCTCGCAACTGGAGACGCTGGGCGGCCGCCTGAGCGGCAAGCTGTTCCGCCTCGAGGCGCTGAACTTCGTTCCAGGCGGCCTGTCGATCAGCTTCCAGCCTCTGAATTAGGGCCTCTAGTCGCTGCTGGCGTTCCCGGAGCGCGGAACTTCGTCTGGGGTCCTGCCACCACTCTTCCAAGGCTCGATCATGGGGGAACATGGCTGTCTCCTCCTTTAAGCTAATAGTATCATAATATCTGAGCTTATTGTTGTCAATTTTTGTGCGCTGCCCGCAAGGAGGATCGGCGGGAAACCCCCTGCCTACAATGATGTCCAGAAAAAAAACAGAGCAAAATCCCGGGCAAATGGCATCCGAACCGGATTCGGGGATCTGGCGGGGGCGAGCCATCGCGGTCCGATTCGTTTCGCCAGACGGAATGACGATTCTCGTGGGACAGAATGCCAGAGACAATGACCTCTTGACCCTGCGCCTCGCCCGGCCCGGCGATTTCTGGTTTCACATTGCCAGCGGGCCAGGTTCCCACGTCGTCGTCCGAAATCAAGAGGGCTTGGCGCGTCTTCCCCGTTCCACACGGAACCTGGCGGCTTCCTTGGCCGCAAGATTTTCCAAGGCCCGTAGGGGAGGCCGAGTCGCCGTACACCTGGCCCGGTGCAAGGACGTCAGAAAACCCCGCGGCTACGCTCCTGGCAAGGTCGTTTTGAAGCGTTTTGAAACGGTCCACGCCGCGCCGTTGGATGAGGCTCGTCTGGAAGAGCTCCGAAAAGCGGGATGCTAGAACTTTTTGCGCCGGGCCTGTCGCCGCCAGCCCATGGAGAAGAGGAGGGCGAGGAGGGCGCTGAGAATCCAGGCTCGGCCCTGGGCACTGGAGCCAACGGGCTGAAAAACCTTGGCGTTCGGGCCTGTGAGGGAGAGAGTCTGGTTGACGGCGAAAAGGGTCTCTCCGGCGATGAGAGGCCGTTTCGCCGTGATATTGCCCTTGCCCGTGGCGTCCGACAGACTCGTACCCAATGAATTAGGCGCGATGCCGGTCGCGGTGAAGAGCTCGACGGAACTCCCGGGGGGGGAAGAATTGCTGAACTGGACCAGACTTTGGCCGGCGAGGAGAGGTTCCATGAGCACCGGTGCTCCAGGCAGGGCCGTGGGCGTGGCCGTGGGACTCGGCGAGGGAGTAGGAGTGGCTGGTCCACGAACCGGGATCAAACACCATTCATCCAGTGTTCCGTCAAAGAGAAACTCCTGATCCGAAACGGTGACCCTCCAAGTTCCCGCCAGGCTCTCGTGGTGAAAGGAGGCAAGAGGGTTGTTGGGAATATAATGGGCGTTGTTGTCCGGAGGACAGGCATCTTCCACCGCGCCACTGGTTCCTTCGTCGTCGAGAATCGCATGGATCGTTGGCTGGTCGCAACCGAAGTCGGGGTTCAGTCCCGGTTTTCCGATCTGGTCGAAAAGGAGCACGCTGGTTCCGGTATCGAGGTGTTCCAGGGTGAAGACAAGATCACCAACCCATGGGTGCGAGATCTTCACCGAAAGATCGAGGTCGGCGATCAGTCCAGAAGCCGCGGTTGAGAGGTTGTCGCTGATGCCGGCGGGGAGGTTGTCCGGGATGGCCAAGCCCGGCACGCTACAGAGGATGGCTGCCGTCTGGAAGCTGTAAGTGGTGGAGGCAGGACCTTGGCCACAGGCGTTTTGGGGTCGGACGCGCCAGTAGAAGGTAGAGCTCGATGCAAGAGGAGTGGTGGGGGTGTAGGTGGTGGCCCTGACTTCGGCGGAGTCGATGATGTTAGCGAAGTTCGGGTCGTTGGCGACCTCGAGCTTGTAGCCGGAGGAGTCGCTGGTGGCCGACCATTGAAATACCGGGGAGAGAGAGCTGTCCACTGTCCCGTCCGGCGGCAGCAACAAAACGGTTGTGCCGGTGACGGGCTCGTGGAGTGTCAGGATCGCTTGGTCAGTAGCTTCCACGGTGGTTCCGGGATTGTTGGGGTCGGGGCCGGAAGCCGTAACGGAGAGAACGTAGCTACCCAGAGGCATGCCAGTGGTCTTGGAGATGGTCAGAACACTCGTGTCTGTAGGAGTCATGGGGTTGGGAAAAAAAGTGACGGCGGTTCCCGCCGGCTCTCCCACAAGACTTAGGGTGACCGTCTCAGAATAGCCGCCCAACGCAAGGACCTTTGCGCTATAGGTCGCATCGGATCCCCGGCAGATGTCGAGGTCGGATGGCTCCAGGTCAAGAGCCAGGCCAGGTGTTCCGCAGCTATCGAACCGAAACGCGGCGATGCGGGTGGCCCATTGGCTGGAAGGGCTGTACAGATGTGTGAACCAGAACGTGCAGTCATCAGTGGGATCAACGCTCATGGCACTGTAGTCGCCCCATCGGTTGACGCTATTGGCGGCCGCTCCCGCTGCGACGGTTACCTCGGGTTGGGGGAGGGTTCCGGGCGTGTCGCTGGCCAGCCGCCCGGTGTAGCCGATGCTTGGGAAGGTCGAAGAGCCGGAGATGCTGTAGCCCAGGGCAAGATTACCGCTTCCATCCATGGCGATGCTGCCCATCCAGCGGTGATCGGTGTCGGGAGCATACGTCCCCTCCTGCTCCAGGGACCATGAACCGCCGCCACTCTTTCTGAGCTCGAACCAGCGAACACCGCCGTGATCGGCGCCGTTCACGTCGGTGACCAAGTTCCCCACCAGGGTTTCGTAAGCGCCGAAGTTACGATACTGGGCTCGCCACATGACGACTTCTCGCACCGGATCGAGGAGCACGATGGTACCGGGCATGGGAAAGCACTCGTAAGAGCTGAGGCCGCACAGATCGGAATCGAATTCGGTGACCGGTATCGAGGAAGCCAGGGCAAAGGTCGAATTGGCCGGCGTTGCCCAATCCACTGACATGGTCCAAACCTCAATAAAATCGCGGTTCGGGTCGTTGGTGCTGGCGTTGTGGACCTCGTCGTCACGATGGCGGACGAAGTAGGCAGGAGCTCCGGATGGCGGGGCCAAGGGGCCATCGTGATCTCCCGGTGTGAAGGCCTGAAACCCGAAGCCGGCGAGGACCGACCCAGTGAGGCGCTGCACGCTCATGGCCCCGCCGTTGAGCATCTGGGTTCGCTCCAGTGCGTAGACCGGGGGGGTCCCTTCGTTGCTGGAGATATAATAACCGTCGGGCCAGACAGCGTACTTGGGATAATCGGGGAAACCAGGGGCCTGGATGGAGTAGCCGTACCAACCGCCAGAAATCGGGTCGCCGGTTTTGGAGACGTAGACGCAGAGCCGGTTGTCCGTCGTTGAAAACTCGCTCAAGAGCCACCTGTCCGCCAGGTCGTCGTAGAGGACCACTGGATCGCCTAGTCCGTTGGCGCAGGCGCCGCCGGAAGTCCAGAGGCTTGACAGGAGCAGGGGGCCGGCGGCAAGAGTGCCATCGTTCTTATTGCGGATCGTCAGGCGTGCCCCCGACGAGCTGTTGAGCATCTGAATGTAGTAGTTGGCGCCGACGTCCCCCATGGTGTCTGGAGGGTCCGCACCGGAGTACCCCTGTCCCGCGAAATTCAAAGAGGGCGTGGTGAAGGTGCGGTCCCGAACGGATCGACTCCGAGCTGCTTCCTGAAGAGGCAGGAGGCGGTCTCGGATCCAGGTGGTAGGGTTTGCCGGTGGCCCGGGAGGCTCGTAGTCTGTGCGCCGGTTTTTCCGGTCGCGCACCTGCTTGACGGGATCGCCCGCCTTCCAGACTGGAGCGGCGGGCAATCTTCTGAGATCGACTTCGAGGTCCGCTGCCCAAAAGAGGCCGAACGATTGGGCGCCGCGAAAGATGACCTCCTGTCCGCCTGCCGCCAACAAGGAAGGAGGCAAGAGGAAAAAGAGAGCTAGGAAAGCGGCGGCCAGAATGTGCGGCTTTCCCGCTCTTTTGCTTTTTCGGCTGGCGCCCTCGGAAAGTCGGTTCATCGTAAATCCAGCATCCGGGTTTCAGGGGGATGGAGGACCCGGAGCCTGAACGAACGGCTTGGTTTCGAGGTTCCCGAGGTCAGAGTTGGCAAACCTTTCCAGCCGTTCGATGGCAAGGAGCTGTAGGATGAGCTCTTGTCCAGTCAGATCGCCTTGTCCGGCTCCGCCACCACCGCTAACCACAATTTTCGGCACCAGGTGTGGGTTGGAAGCCCAGATCTTCATGACATCGGTCCAAGCTCGGAGTTTCTTATCCAGTGCCCCGTCTGCCCGGATGAGTTGGTTTGCCTCATAGGCCTTGGCATCGGCGATGGCTTTGATGCCTTGGGCCTCGAGTTTTTGTCTTGCCAGGATCTCCTCCTGTTTTTCCCGTTCGATGGCCGCGACTTCCTTGAGCTGCTCGGCCTTGATTTTGGCGACCTCCTTTTCCCGGTTCGCTTGGGTTTCCGCGACCTTTTTTTCCGTTTCCGCCTGCACCACTCTTCGCCGTTGCTCGATCTTTTCGTGTTCTTCGGCCAGCATGGCTTCCGATTCGGCTTGGCGCTGCTTTTCCTCGTTGGTCTTTTGCATCAAGAGCGCGACTTCCCGTTCTTTGAGAGGTTTGGCCACCTCTTCCGGGGGCTCGACTTCGCGAACGAGGGCCTTGTGGATGACGATCCCCTTTTCGGCGCAGACCTTTTTGAGCATGTCGGAGAAGTTTTGGACGAACTGCTCCCGCTTGTCGCCCTTGATGAACTCTTCAGCCTTGAGTTTGGAGCCCTCTAGGCGACCGATAGCTCTGGCGTTGGGGCGAAGGACCTTCCGGACGATTTCGGGAGTGTTGCCGATGGAGGCGACGACTTCCGGAATGCGGTTGGTTTGGATTTGCCATTCGATGGAGGTATCGACCTTGATGGTGAAGCCATCGGCGGAGGGGAAGGCAATCCGGTCGTCACCGGCCACTTCCCCGGTGTCGAGCGTCGTGTCCATTTGGGACATCTCGTACTTCTGGGTTCGTGTGTCCACGCTGATGACTTTGAATTCATAGGGATTGATATAGTGGAGGCCGGCGGGGAGGGTGTAGGGTTGGACGCCTCGTTCACCGCGGGCCACCACGATGGCGTTGGCGACCTTGGGCGGCTTCCCGGTTCGCCGGACCACGACCCCGACGAAGCCCGCGTCGATTTGGACGGCGGGGTGGATGGCGACGGAATAGCCTTTGGTGTTCATGTAGTGCGTGCCGGGGCGAAGGACCTCGCGCCAGACGCCTCGTTCCCCTTTTTCCACCAGATCGTCGTTGGAAGGCCTTCCTGTCTTGGAGGTCACGACGCCCATTTGTCCCGCGGGAATTTGGATGGCATCGACGATTTTCACTTTCTTGATGTAGGGATTCAGGAAAACGGCCCCCGGCGTGATGACCTCGCGCTGAATTCCACGTTCTCCCGTTTCCACGAGGATGTCGCCTGGGTTCTTGGGGTCCTTGCCCACCATGCGGGTGACGATGCCCATTTTGCCGGCCGGGATGGTGGTGATTGGGGTGACTTCAACGTCATACATGTAGGGGTTGAGAAAGTGGACGCCGGAGTTGAGGAATTTTCGTTGGATACCTCGTTCTCCATCCTCGACGACGGTACTGTCAGGATTCTTGGGGGTCTTGCCCACTTTGAGCTTCAGGATGCCGATAGAACCCGCCGGAATTGTCGTAGCCGGAAGGATCTTGACGTCATTGATGGGATTGATGATGTGGTAGCCGGTGGTGAGCACTTCGCGCTGCACGCCGGCATAGCCGGAGTCAGGGGCGACGATCTTGCCCTTGGGGAGGTTCTTGCCGGTCTTTTTGATGACAATTGCCACGTGATTCGCCGGAACGCTTACCAAGCACTTCATGAGAATCGACAAAAAGATGATACCGCCGATGGCAACAAGGACGGTCATCACCTTGACCTTGTTACTCACTCCGAAACTTTCGAGTTTTGCCATGTTGTTTCCCTTGCAGGATTGTGGAGCAGATTCGGGGCCGCTTGAATGTCCAACCGCCGGGGCGGCCGATGGGGACGGGAGAGCAGGCCTTGACACCGCTTCCTGAAATAAAATCGGGTCTAGGCAACCTCAGTTCACCACAATGGCTTGCCCTCCTACAAGCGCATATCATTTCGGGTGAGCTTCTCTTCGCGGTTCGATCGTGCTATGGCTCGTTTTCAGAGGGGTTTCCATGAGGTGTGACGTGTCCTTCTTGGGGAAAGAGGTGGTGTCCTGATGCCCGAGTCAATGGAGATCGTCCAGGTCCGAGAAAAACTTTACGAGCGCCGACGTTCCCAACGGCGCTGGGGGCTCGGCCTTGGGGGCCTTGGTTTTCTGACGATCATCGATTTTTGGTCACCGCTGCCGATCCCGCTTGTGGGCTTTCCCGCGCTGTTTTTGGGGACGCTGGCGTTGGGAACCGGGCTTTTTTTCCTTTATCGCCAGCAAGAGCTTCCCATGAGCGAGGCTCTCGACATTGCTTCTCTTTACAACGGCTTTCTATCCGGGCCGCTCCTGATTCGAAGCCTCCACGTCACTCCTGACACGGCTGAACGCATTTTGGGGGAGCTTGTTGCCAGAGGATACGCCGTGCTCCGGGAGCGGGGTTTGGAGGAAGGAGAGCTCACCTACCGTGTCATGGGACTCGAGCCCCGAACAACGCCAGATTCGTCTCCTCGTTTGGAAGGGACGGAGCATGCCAGCCTGCCCTCCGTGGAACCGGAGAGCCCTGACGCAGGTGAATAGCCTAGCCTCTTTCTTTTCTTTAGAGTTGCCTTCCGCTCGCGGCGGCACGACCCGCGCCAGCGGCACGAGTTTCCCTCGTCCGCCGCCACTCGACTTTCCATGGCTCCAGGCCCAGTTCTCGTGCCCTGTTAGCGTAATACAATCCGGTTTTGAGCAGAGCAGGAGAATCGGACTTTGGGTTTTTTTGAATTCGTCGTCGCCATCACGGCAATATCCATTATGGGAAGTGTCATCAAGGCGATTTTCACCGAGCGCCGAGACAAGCGGAGGCTCGAGCAGAAAATCAGACTGGCGCAGCTTCAGACAGGCTTGGCATTGCCCGAGGCCAGTGGCGGCGAGTTGAAACAGCTTCAGTCTAAGGTCGAGGTGATCGAAAGGGATCGCCGCACACTGGAGCGGCGGCTCGAGCAGGTGGAGACCATCGTGACCTCGCCCTCCAGAGAGCTGAACCTTCGCCTTGAACGACTTCTTTCCAGCCCCGCGGCACCGGCTTTCGCGGCCGGAGGTTCGGAAGTGGCCACATTGCCGCCCCATTCCCTCTTGTCCGGGCAGCTCGGGTTTGCCGCTCCCAGCCGCGTTGGAGAGCTCTTTGCCGATCGCTACCAGCTTCTTTCCGAGTTGGGGAGAGGCGGCATGGGGGTCGTCTATAAGGCTCGCGATACCCGCTTGGACCAGATGGTGACCCTCAAAGTGCTTTCGCCTCTTGTGGCGAGTGATCCCAAGGCATGGGAACGCTTTCGCCACGAGGCCTCCGCCACCCGAAGCATCGATCACCCCAATGTCATCCGGATCTACGATCTGGGCGAGGAGGCGAACGAGCCGTACATCTCCATGGAGTTCTTCCCCAGCATCGACCTCAAGAGCCGGCTACAGCAACTTGGACCCTTGCCGCAGCCCGAGTGTCTTCGCATCGCGGAGGCAGTGGCCCGGGGGATCCAAGCGGCCCACGATCTCGGGGTCATCCACCGGGATCTCAAGCCCCAGAACATCCTTTTTGGACGGCAGGGCCGCATCAAGGTCATCGACTTTGGATTGGCCAAAAGCTCCCTCATGGCAGGGCTCACCATGTCTGGCTTCATCCTGGGGACGCCCCAATACATGAGCCCGGAGTAGGTGCAAGGCCAGGAGATCGACCGCCGGAGCGACATCTATTCCTTTGGCGTCGTTGCCTACGAGCTCCGGAGTAACCGGCTGCCGTTCGCCGGCACCACGGCGATTGAACTCGCCTTCAAGACCGTGCATCAAGAGCCATTGCCTTTGGAATCACTGGCTGGTGACACCACCAAGGAGTATGGGGATCTGGTGGAGCGGTGTCTGCAGAAAAAGCCTCAAGCTCGGTATCAGACCATGACCGAGGTTCTGAGCGCTCTTGAAATCAGCAACTAGGCCTTTTCTGGGCCGAAGTCCAATCAAATCGCCACTCAGTCAAGAAGGAGTTCATTATGTCCATTGCCATGGTGATCTTGGCGCTGACTTCACCGAAGTTTCAGCACCAGGGGGAGATCCCCGAGCTCTACACCTGTGAGGGTGACAACATTTCTCCCCCCCTTTCCTGGCGCGATTTGCCGGATGGAACGAAAAGCCTCGTGCTCATCGTTGAGGATCCCGATGCACCGGATCCAAAGGCGCCCAAAATGACCTGGGTTCACTGGGTTCTTTACAACCTACCTGTGGACTCCATGGGCCTTTCAGAAGCAGTTTCCGTGGAAGATTTGCCCGAAGGTACTCTCCAAGGGGTCAATAGCTGGAAAAAGACTGGTTATGGAGGTCCATGTCCCCCTGTGGGCCGCCACCGGTACTTCCACAAGCTCTATGCTCTGGAACTACGGCTTCCGGACCTGAATCAGCCCTCCGTGAAAAAACTCGAAAAGGCGATGGAAGGGCATGTCCTTGCCAAAACCGAGCTCATCGGCACTTATCAGAAGCGGAAGAAGCACTGAGGTTTGCCGGCAGAAACCGCGGGGGGAATCGATTCTGCTTGTCCGCGGTTGGACGGGCTTTGGAGGAAGAGCGTGGGTTTATTTACCGGAATGCAGAGGCGGCGCCTGGAGAACAAGCTCCAGGCTGATCCGGAGAATCCGGAACACTACACAAGACTAGCGGACCTCCTTCGGAAGCAGGGAGACTTGGACGGGGCGGTGGCGGTCTTGGGTCGAGGCCTTCTCCGGCCAGTGCCGCCAGCCGCCGCCCAAGGATTGCTCTCCCTCCTCGACAACTGGGTTCGAATGGTGGGCGTGGATATTGAGGCGGCGGCGAAGAGACTGGGCGAGTCCCTATCGAAGGCAGAGCTTCCTCATGCCGCGGAACTCTTGGCTCGCTTGGAATCCCTGATGGTTCGTCAGTTCGCCTTGGATCCGGATCGGGCAAACGATCATCGTCGCCGCCAATTGGAGTTTGCGGCGGAGGCCATGGCTTTTTCACAGCGGCCCTGGGTGCGCCTATTGCTGGCGCAGGCCGAGCTAGGCTCTCTTTCCAGCGGGCCCGAGATCGATATCGCCGCTTCCGCGCTCTCCGGGCTGGAGCCCATGGGCCAAGATCCCATCTTTGATGGGGACCTGCTCTTGGCCATCGGTGACCTCGAGAGACTTTCTGGCCGTGTCGCCGAGGCGTCCGCGGCGTACGAGCGGGCATCGCGAACATACCAGGATCCTCTTGGCCTTGCTGAATCCCGTATCCGCCTTGGGCGGGCACTCCAGAAAAAGGGCGATCCATCTCGGGCAATCGAGCAGTTTTCATCAGCCTTGAACTATCTGGGCAATCGCCCGGAGGTGGCGTGGATTCATGCGGAGCTGGCTCGCCTCTACGCCTCCCGGAACCGAGTCGATGACGCGCGAAGGGAGATCAGCACCGCGCTTTCCAGCCCTTATCTCGGGCCACGGGAAAAGGTCGATCTCTCCCTTTTGGAGGCGGAAATCCTCCATACTCAGCACCAGCTCGATGCCTCCATCAGTGCCACCCGCAGATCCGTCGAGCTTGCCGACAAACCGCACCAGCGCCGAAAGGCGCACCGCTTCCTGGCTCATCTGCTCACCCTGAAGGATGGTGGCTTGGAGGAAGCCATCGAGCTTTACCGAGCCATGCTGGAGGCGGTCGTTCCCGATGACGAGCGCCAGGTGAGGATTGGCCTTGGCCGGGCTCTCATCCTCAAGAACGACTACAAGGCCGCCATCGAGGTCTTCGAGCCTCTGGAACGGGACAGGCCCGTTCCGGGGATGTCGGTTCCCGACATCCATCTCTTGGTGGCCGAAGCTCAGTTCGGGTCCGGCTGTCCCCGCCGTGGTCTCGAGATTCTCGAAGAGCTCAAGAGGACGGATCCCGCCGCCGAAGAGGTCGTGGAAGAGCGTGCCCGGAAATTTCGCCGGGATCTCGATGCGGGGCGCGTCGAAGGCCTGATATCCCCCGACGTACGCAAGGACTTGGAAGAGAGTCTCTCCCGCCTTGTAGGGAAAGCGGCACTCCTAGAGAGGCTGCGCCTTCGGTTGGCCCGGTCCAGGGAATCCTTGGTGGGCCGCCTGGAGCGGCTGGTTTCCGGTGGCCGAGCCGTGGACGAAGATCTCCTGGACGACGTGGAAGAGCTCTTGATCACAGCCGACGTCGGTGTTCAGACTACTTTTGGAATGATGGAGCCACTTCGAAGAAAGGTCGCTCGTGGTCGGATCGAAAACTCCCAGGCTCTCTTCCAAGAGCTCAAAGGGTTGATGCTCGGCATCTTGCGGGGGAGCGCGGCCTCTCTGAAGCTCCGGCCCCAAGGTCCCACGTTCATCCTGGTCGTGGGCGTGAACGGTGCCGGCAAGACCACAACCATCGCCAAGCTGGCTCACCGGTTCAAGGAGGAGGAGAAGAAGGTCCTCCTGGTGGCTGGCGACACTTTTCGGGCGGGCGCCATCGAGCAGCTCCAGATTTGGGCCGATCGCGTGGGGGTTCCGCTCATCCGGCAGGCGGCGGGCTCCGATCCGGGCGCCGTCGTGTTCGACGGGGCAAAGGCCGCCCTCTCCAGGCGCGTCGATGTCGTCATCGTGGATACGGCGGGTCGGCTTCAGACCAAGGTCAACCTCATGGAAGAGCTCAAGAAGCTTGCGCGAATCCTGGGCCGGCAGGCCGAGGGTGCGCCCCACGAAGTCCTCCTGGTCCTGGACGGGACTACGGGGCAAAATGCCCTTTCGCAGGCGAAGCTCTTCTCCGAGGCGGTTCCTGTCACTGGTATCGTGCTCACCAAGCTCGACGGGTCATCCAAGGGGGGCACCATCCTTTCCATTGCCCATCAAATGGGTTTGCCCATCAAGCTCATCGGAATTGGCGAGCGGATGACCGACCTCCGGGACTTCGATCCCGATCTGTTCGTGGACGCCCTGTTCGGAGAACCAAACCGCCAATCGTCGGATGCTCCCTAAGTTCGATAGCCTCCCGAGACTGCTTTTTGGGGTTGGGTTCCGCTCGCGTCGGCGGCAGTCCGTCCGCCGCCACTCGCCACTGCTCGCTTTTCTTGGCGATCCATGCTGAGTCGGCCTATATCTTCAGCGCCGGAGAATTCGGCGTGTCCAGGCCAGGAAGAGGGCTGATACGATGGTGGTGGCCAGAAGGAGCCCCAGGAGGAGGCCTTCGAAGGCGGAGGCCCCGAATCGCCTTCCCAGGCTCATGCCGGCCAGGGCCAGGGGCGGCGCCAGGAAGACGTATCTCAGAAGAGCGGCAATGACCACGGGGCGGCCTTGTTGAAGGCCTTCGAAGACCGGTCGACACAGAAGGAAGGGGATGGCGGCCAGTACCGCCACGGGCGTGATTTGCATGGCGAAGATTCCGTACGCCGTGGTCTCGGGTGCTTCCGCCAGGAACGCCAAGAGCGGTTTCGCCCCCAGCAGGCAGGCTGGCCCCACGATCAAAATGGTGTAGAGCGCCCCGGTTCCCAGTCCCTTCCTAAGGCCATCTCTCACGATTTCGAGGTTTCCTTCTCCCGCGTGTCGCGCCACGAAGGGGAGCATGGCGACGCCCACGGCGATGATGGGCATCACGCTGAACATTGAAACCCTGTAGTAGATGGAATAAGCGGCCAACGCCGCGGTAGAATGTTCCGAATTGGAGAGGAAGAGGTTGACCAGCCCCCCCTCGGTCGCCATGAGCAGATAGGCCATGGAGGAGGGAATGGCGAGCTTTAGTAGGAGCCAAATGCTCTTTTTTCCCACGGACTGGAAGCGGATGGCGGCTCCCAGGCTTGTGCCCCGTCGCGCTCGTTCCAGGGCCGCCGCTTTCCAAACGGCGTAAAGAAGGCCGCCCAACCGTCCCAGCACCGTGGAGAAGGCGATGCCGAAGATGCCCCAGTGGAAGGCGAAGAGAAAAAGGGTATTGAGGGTGACGTTGACGATGTTGGACAAGATTCCGGCGACCATGGTGGTGCGGGTGTCGTGGTGCGCCTTGATGATGGAATCGGGCAGAATCGACCAGAAACCCAGAGCGGCGGTGCCTCCGATGAGGATGGTGCCGTAGATTTGAAACTCCCGCATCGTCTGGAGCTCGAGACCCAGGCTGGGCGCCGCGAAATAGAGGCCGATAGCCATGAGGGCGAAGAGCGGGACCACCAGACAAAGGATCAGGCCGATGGCCACGAGGTGCCGGTCGAATCCCTCGTTGTCATTCTTTCCCATGGCCTTGGAGAGGTGAGAGGTGAGAGCGTTGCTCAGCCCCACCCAGGTAGCGATGAAGATGAATTCCAGGGGGATTGTGAGGCCGATAGCCGCGATGGCCGCGTCTGAGAGGGTCGCCGCGTAGAACGTATCGACAAAGGTGAAGAGGGAGCGCATCCAAAAGGAGACCACGAGGGGGGCCGCCAATCGCAAGAGCGAGCGCTGGGCGCCTTGGGCCGGAGCGGTGGACATTCGTGGTTCCTTCTGGACGATGGGCCTCGGGGATGGATAGAATCGGCAAGCTCTCCACAACCCTCCGACCCAACCAGTTCCCGCCGGCATTCTGGGTGCTCCGGTCCGCCCGGGTCCAAGACTACCAGGAAAACCGGTTTTCGCTCCCCGAAAGAAAGAAGGGTATGATGCCAATCTTTTCCTCGGACGACCATCGTTTCATGCGCCTGGCCTTGAAACTGGCGGCGCGGGCCCTGCACGCCTGCCGGCCAAACCCCATGGTGGGAGCCGTTCTTGTCTGCCGGGGCAGCGTTGTGGGAGAGGGGTTCCATGGACGGGCGGGAGGTCCCCACGCTGAGATCGAGGCCCTTGCGGCGGCGGGCGCCGCCGCACGGGGGGCGACCCTTTACGTGACCCTGGAACCCTGTTGTCACCACGGTCGGACGCCGCCCTGTACCCGTGCCCTGTTGGAGGCTGGAGTCGTTCGGGTGGTGGTGGCGACGCGGGATCCGAATCCGGCGGTTTCCGGCGGCGGGATCGCGGAGCTCCGGCAGGCCGGTCTGTCGGTGGATGTGGGATTGCTTGGGACCTGCGCGCGGCGGATGAATGATGCCTTTGCCTGGCATACTGTCACGGGAAAACCCTTTACGACGTTGAAGCTAGCCATGACTCTCGATGGGAAAATCGCGGATTCTTGGGGAAGGAGCCAGTGGATCACCGGTTCGGAGGCCCGCGGGAAGGTCCACGAGCTTCGTTCCCAGGTGGATGCGATTTTGATCGGTGCTGGAACCGCCAGGCAGGACAATCCGTTATTGACTTGCAGGCATTCCGGATGGAGCGGTTCCCAGCCTCGGCGGATTATTCTTTCGTCGCGGGGCGATCTTGATCTGGAGTTGAGGCTGCTTCGGGAGTCGCCAGAGTTGACGTGGGTTTTCGTCGGGGAGGAGGCTGGGCGGGAGGCCCGTGAGCGGCTGGAGTCATTGGGCGCCTCTGTCGTTGCCTGCCCTGCCGATGCGGGCGGGCTCGATCTTGGGTTCGTCGTGGCCAAGCTGGCGGAGCTTGGTGTCCAGCGGCTTCTCATTGAGGGTGGAGCTCGGGTAGCGGGAGATTTTTTGGAGGCGGGCCTGATCCAGCGTGTGTGGTTTTTCTATGCTCCCATGCTGTTGGGATCGGGGCGTTCGGGGATCTCTGGCAATGGGGAGCCCTTGTCCCTTGGGCGGGCCTTCGGTTTGACGCGAACGTCGGTGCGGCGTATTGGATCGGATCTCTGGGTGGAAGGGTTTTTGATGGACCCGTTGGATCTATGGGAAAGATGACAAACGTTCACGGTTTTTGGCAAAGATGCGAATTGACGTTGACGGGAGCGGCCCGGCGGCCTAGGGAAAACCGAGTATACGGGGCTTTTGCCATGGATTTCGGGTGTGCTGGGCGAGTAGCGGCAGCAGGCCTGCTGCCGATGGGAGCGGAACTCAACCCATGAAAAAGAAGCGCGAAAAATCAAACGGCTTGCTGAGGAAAAAAGGACGTCGAAATGCGTGGGATCGGGATTGTTTTTGCTCTGATTTGTTCTTTGACTTTGGGTTGGTGCCGGTTGGCGGAAGGGGGTGAGCAAGTGTCCACGGCGGATGTGGCCGATCCTTGGATTTGGCTGGAAGATATCGATGGTGAGCGTGCTTTGGAGTGGGTGAGGGCGCGGAATGCGGAGACGACGCGGGAATTGGAGGCGGTAGCGGAGTTTGCGGAGATCCACCGGCGAAATCTGGAGATCGTCGATTCGAAGGAGAGGATTCCCTATGTGGCCATTAGGGGAGACTGGCTTTATAATTTTTGGCGGGATTCAGAGCATATCCGGGGGCTCTGGCGGCGCACGACCTTGGGCTCTTATTTGAGCGAGGTGCCGAAGTGGGAGACGGTTCTCGACCTGGATGCTCTGGCCAAGAGTGAAGGGGAAAACTGGGTATGGAAGGGGTCGGTTTGCCTCCGGCCCGGTTGGCGGCGGTGCATGATTCGGCTTTCCCGTGGTGGGGGAGATGCCGTGGTGGCGCGGGAGTTCGATGCCGTAACGAAGCAGTTCGTTGATGGCGGCTTCGAGCTTTCCGAGGCGAAGCTAGACTTGAGCTGGAAGGATGGCGACAGGCTGTGGGTGGGAACCGATTTTGGCAAGGGGTCGCTGACGAATTCGGGTTATCCGCGCCTGGCGAAGGAGTGGAAGCGGGGCACGCCGCTCAGTGCGGCGCGGCTTGTTTTCCAGGGGAAGGTTACCGATGTCAGCTCCGTGGCCTATAGTGTGCAAAGTCCGGAGGGCCGGTATGATCTGGTGGAGCGGAGTCCGGCGTTCTACCGATCGGAGAGGTTCCTGATGTTGGGCGGACGGCTGGTGAAGCTCGACCTTCCGGAGGACGCGGAGCTTGAGAGGATTTTCAAAGAGCGGCTTGTGGTGTCACTCCGTTCCGATTGGACGGTGGGAGGCCGGGTCTATTCACGGGATGCCCTTCTGGCGATGGATCTCAACGCGTTTCTCCGGGGCGATCGCGATTTTGAGGTGTTGTTCGAGCCTTCGGACAGGGTCGTTCTCAGATCAGTTTCGGCGACGCGAAACAGCCTGTTGCTCTCGGTACTGGATAACGTCCATGGGCGGCTCTATCGGCTTTCGCCCGTTGGCGATGGCTGGAACCGGGAAGAAGTGGCATTGCCCGGCCCGGGAACGGCCAGCGTGCTTTCCGCAAGTGACATCGATGACACTTTTTTCTTCTATTACACGGATTTTCTTACGCCCACGACCCTTTATCTTTGGCAAGAGGAAGTGGTAACGAAGGTCAAGTCGGACCCCGCCTTCTTTGATGTCACGGGGATGGAGACGCTCCAATACGAGGCTACTTCCAAGGATGGGACGCGGATTCCCTATTTTGTTGTTCTGCCCAAGGGGTATGAGGGTCACGGGAAGAACCCGACGCTGCTCTATGGATATGGAGGTTTCGAGGTCTCCATGACTCCTCACTATTCCCCCATTACGGGTTCTGCCTGGATGGAGCGTGGTGGTGTTTACGTACTGGCGAACATTCGAGGCGGCGGGGAGTTTGGCGCCGCGTGGCACCAGGCTGGGCTCAAGTCCAAGCGCCACAAGGTGTTCGAAGACTTCATCGCCGTGGCCGAAGATCTCGTTGCGCGGCGGATTACCTCCCCCGAGCACTTGGGGATCATGGGAGGCTCCAACGGTGGATTGCTGGTGGGGGCCGCCTTCACTCAGCGTCCCGATCTCTTCCGGGCCGTTGTTTGTGCCGTGCCTCTTTTGGATATGCGCCGGTATCACAGGTTGTCGGCTGGCGCCAGTTGGATGGCCGAGTATGGAGATCCGGACAAGCCGGAGGATTGGGCTTATATCAAGGCCTGGTCACCCTACCACAACCTGAAGAAGGGTGTGGAGTATCCGAAGGTCTTCATCAGGACATCGACCAGGGATGATCGTGTCCATCCCGGTCACGCCCGGAAAATGGCGGCGAAAATGCTCCAGATGGGTTTCCCGGTTTACTACCATGAGAATATCGAAGGCGGGCATTCGGCCGCGGCGAATAATCAGCAACGGGCCTACGCTTCGGCGCTGGAGTTTGCCTATCTATGGAAAATGCTTGGGCCCGCCGACGTGTCTGACAAGGCGGGAGAGCTGCCGCCTAGCTGACGAATAAGCGCGTCGCTCAGGGAGGTGTGCGCCCCGATGGATTCACTTCTAAGACAGGAACCGCGATGCAGCCGAGTGCCAAGATCCAGCCCAACTGGGACATGACGCCCTATTTCCCCGATATTGAAGGGGAAGTTTATCACGAATTCTTTTCTGAATTGTCCAGGGAGCTTGCGGCCCTTGGTGCGCGGAGTGCGGATCTGCCGCCCATCGAGGTGGATACTGTCGGGGATTGGGCGGCTTTTTTGGCGTCGTGGGAGGCGGCCTCGTCGCGGCTGGGCCACGTTTCCTCGTACCTGGGGTGTTTGGGAGCCGCCGATGCCCGGAGCGACGCTATTCGGGGTGAAACGGCTCGGTTGGCATGGCTTCGAGCGGCTCAGGAAAAGATTTGGGCCATGGCTTCCCATCGCTTTGGCGAAGCGTCCAGGGAGGCATTCGAAGTGTTGGTGGGCCAGCCAGATCTGGAGGGCATGGGCTACAGGCTTCGTCGCGCCCGGCAAGGCGCTCGCAAGAGCATGGCCCCGGAATTGGAGGGGTTGGCGGCGGATCTCAAAGTCACGGGGTTGGGAGCTTGGGCTCGGCTTTACGACCAGATTTCCGGCACGCTGACCTTTGAGCTCGCGGTGCCCGGCCAGCCGGTTCGCGAACTGCCCGTTTCCATGACCCGTTCACTCCTGGAAGATCGGGATCCTGAGGTGCGCCGTGCCGCTCTTACTGGAGCCAATGTTGCTTGGAGTCGCCACGCCGACAGCTTGGCGGCCTGTCTGAACAATATTTCCGGGAGCCGGTTGACGGTTTACCGTCGCCGTGGAGAGGAGCATTATCTCGATCCCGCCCTTTTTGGCGCGGCCATTGAGAGAAAGACGCTCAACACGATGATGGAGGTGGTGACCACCGCTCAGCCTTTGGTGCGGCGTTACCTTTGGAACAAGGCGCGGCTCCTGGGGAAAGAGCGTCTTGGGTTCCAGGATCTCAAAGCGCCTGTTGGGAAGGGGGATGGGGAAGGGCGAAGCTGGGGCGAGGGCGTTGCGCTGCTTTTTGAAGCGTTCGAGGCATTCCATCCGGAGCTGGCCGATTTCGCACGGCACGCCGTGGAACATCGCTGGATCGATTACGAACCTCGGCTGGGCAAGCGCCCGGGAGCTTTTTGTTCCAGCTCTTCGCTCATCAACCAGTCCAGGATCTTCCTTTCCTATCATGGAAAGCCGGGCGACCTTCTGACTCTGTCCCACGAGCTGGGGCACGGCTTCCACAACTGGGTAATGCGGGATCTCCGGCCCTGGGCGCGTGGTTATCCCATGACACTGGCTGAAACCGCATCCACATTTTGTGAGCAGGTGGTGACCGATCTTCTTTTGGAACGAGCTGCCTCCGTGGGGGAGCGTCTCGGTGTGCTGGATGAACGGCTTCAGGATGCGGCCACTTTTCTGTTGAACATTCCCATGCGGTTCTGGTTCGAGTCTGCTCTTTACGATGAGCGTCGCGACGGAGAGGTGGGGGTCCATCGCCTTCAGGAGATGATGCTCGATGCTCAGCGCCGCGCGTATGGGGATGCCCTGGATCCCGACGAGCTCGATCCCTGGTTTTGGGCCTCGAAGCTCCATTTTTACATCTCTTCCGTGAGCTTCTACAATTTTCCCTACACGTTCGGTTACCTTTTCAGTTTTGGGCTTTTTGCCCGGGCCCTGAAAGAGGGCCGTGGTTTCTTGCCTCGCTACAAGGCGCTCCTCCGGGAGACAGGCGGTGCGACAGCCGAAGAAGTGGCCGCCAGGAACTTGGGGGTCGATCTTCGGGCTCCCGCTTTCTGGGAGGAGTGCATTGGCCTGATTCAGGCCGATTGCGCGGCGTTCGAAGACTTGGTGAACAGCGTCCTCGGCCCTCAAAACGAAGTCAGGACCGCCCACTTTCATCGATGAGCCGCGCGGCTTCCAAAAGCAGATGGGTCGTCGTGGTTCGCATTTCGTCTTCAACCTCGACTTTGCCACCGGTGAAAGCGAACGTTCCCTTGGACCAGCCAAGAAGACGGGTGATGGCGTGCTGATTGGTCCAGGAGCTGTCGTCCATGAGCTTCGCGCTCATGACCCGACCGCCCCGGAAAAAGGCAATGGCTTTCCCATGTTCTGGCGCTTCGACTTTGAGGACGCCGCTTTTCTTCTCGCCTTCCAGCATGGTGAGGATGGAAGCAATCCCGAATTGCTCGATGGAGCCCCCAAGGCTGAATCCTGTGGCCAGGTTGCTCCCCGTGATCTGAGCTTCCAATTGTTTTCTTAAGACTTCCTGTCGTTCCAGGACCTTGTGGAGGCGTGCGCTGAGCTCTTTGGGGCGGAACGGCTTGGGCAGATAGTCGTCCGCCCCGAGATGGAAGCCTTTGACTTGATCGTCCGCGCTTCCCAGGGAAGTGAGAAAGACCACGGGCACGAATGCGAACTTGGAGTTCGAGCGGAGCTTCTTCAGCATCGTCCATCCGTCCATGACGGGCATCATAATGTCCAGGACGATAAGATCCGGTTGGGCGGACTGGAGGAGCTGGAGTGCCTCTTGGCCGTTGCTCGCCGTGAGGGTCTGGAATCCTTCGATTTCCAGCACCGTTTTCACTAAGTACCGCAGCTTGTCGTCGTCATCGACAAGGAGAACCAGTTTTTTCCCGGAATCGGCCATGAAGTGAGTTACTCCTCTCGGAATCGTTGACCGGGTCTGGATACGGAATCCGACTCTATCGAGGAAAAACGGTACCAGGTAGAGTCCATTCCATCCAAACGATTGCCGGAGATTTTCCGTCCTGTTCTTCTTCGCGAGTGAAAAAAAAACGACGTGGTGGCCGGTAATGGCGATGGAGGGCCAAAGTCTATAGGTCAACGTTCTTTGCAACCATCATGCTTCGGGGTAACATAAAAGCGTTGACGAGAATCGCCGGTTTCATCCTGAAGGAGTCACTCCATGCGCGCAACCGATATCATCGCCAAGAAGAGGGACGGCAAGGCTCTATCCGGCGGGGAGATCCGGTGGTTCATTAATCAATACGTGGCCGAAGCTCTTCCGGATTACCAAATGGCGGCCCTTTTGATGGCCGTTTTTCTGAAGGGGATGAACGGCGGAGAACAGGCGGCCTTGACCGATGCGATGCTCCATTCGGGGCGCTCCTACAAGCCGGAGGTTTTCGGAGGGAGCGCCGCGGACAAGCACTCCACGGGAGGCGTGGGAGACAAGGTGAGTTTGATCCTCGCGCCGCTAGCAGCGGCAGCGGGCTTGAAGGTGCCCATGACCTCGGGGCGCGGACTGGGGCATACCGGGGGCACCTTGGACAAGCTGGAGAGTATTTCGGGGTTTCGGACCCGGCTGAGCGACGAGGAGTTTCTGGCTCAGATGGATGAGTTGGGAGTGGCGATGATCGGGCAAAGTCCTGACTTCGTTCCGGCGGACATGAAAATGTACCGGCTTCGGGACGTGACGGCGACGGTAGAGTCGATCCCGCTCATTGCCGCCTCCATCATGAGCAAGAAGATTGGCGAGGGGATTAGCTCGCTGGTGCTGGACGTGAAAACGGGGAGCGGAGCCTTCATGAAGAGTCTGGAGGATGCTCGTCGTCTTGCTGGGGCTATGGTGGATATCGGGGCGGCGCACGGAGTCCGCTGTAGGGCCTTGTTGACGGCCATGGACCAGCCGCTTGGCCGCGCTGTAGGCCATAGTCTGGAGATCCTGGAGTGCATCGAGATCCTGCGGACGGGGGAGGGGATGGCGGATCTCCTGGACCTCACGGTGGAGCTCACGGCTCAGATGCTCTTCCTGGAAGGGAAATACACCGATCTCGGGCAGGGGCGGGAGGTTTGCCGGGGGCTGTTGTCGGATGGGTCGGCCTATCAACGGTTTCGGCGAATGGTCCGGGCTCAGGGTGGGGATTTAGCCATGGTGGACGAGCCCTCAAGGTTGCCCCGTGCGGAGCGGCGGGAGGTGATTCGGGCTGGGACCTCCGGGTTTGTTCGGCGCCTCGATGCGCTGGCCATTGGGAAGCTGGTCCAAGGCCTGGGTGGCGGTCGCGCCGTCATCACGGACAGCATCGACTATGGCGTCGGAGTCTGGATCGAGCGGAAAATCGGGGATCGAGTCAAGGAGGGAGATCCGCTGGTCACGGTTCATCACAATGGCCGGGGAGTGGAGGGGCTGGAGCGGCGTGTCGCCGATGCTTACGAAATCGGCGAGGCACCGGGGCCTCGCCGAGCGATCCTTGGTCAGGTGGATCCTTCCACCTAAACGAAACCTGTTCGTGGGAATTTCCGGCTTTTACTTCTTGCCCTTGGAGCTGCCCCCACCCACGTGATTCTGCAAAAAGGGGGGAACACAAATACAGCTATTCTTGTGGTCCCATCCTTTCGGGCAGCCAACATGTGTGAGTCTAGCAGTGCCCTTGAGAAACTGATCCACCAGGGCGCGGATTTTTGCCAGATTCTTCGGATCCGATGTGTAGCGCATGATCATTTCGTTTTCTATGATCCTGGCCGCCAGTTGGATCTCTAGAACATCGGCGAGTTCGCACTTGACCTTGCTCTTCTTCCTCTTGTTCTTCTTCGCCATTTCGTCTCCCCTGGTAAAAGAAGAATTCCCGGCCTAGCGGCCAAATTCCAGAAGCCAGACGTCTTCGATATTCCTCTGACGACTGCACAAAAGCTGACCGTTGGGCAGGAGTTGGAGGCCCGAAAAACCAGTCTCCTTGATCCTGCCCCTGGCCAATTGGCGGAAGCTCCCCTCTTTCAGAGAGAAAGCGGCAAGATATTGAAATCCAGCTTCCAGGTTCTCAACCGCAAGGTAGAGGATATCTCTCTGGAAGTCCAGCGCCACGGAGCCCACCGTGGAGTTTTCGATGGCGCTCAACGAGTACTGTTGCCCATCGATACCGATTTCCAGAAGCTGGCCCTGGCGCGAGGCCTCGCCCCCGTATTCTTCCTGTAGCACCAGAAAAGGGCGCCTCTCTTTCCACCAGCTCAACAGGCGCGGGGCAAGACTGAACTCATCCTCTTGTGTCCAGATCTTGGAGACCTTGCCTGTCTCGAGTTCGACGGTGTACAAGGCGGATTTATTGGCTTCGTTCTGGTGTGAAGCCACATAGGCAAGAGTCTTGCCGTCCAGGGAGTAGGCAAGAGAGCTCAGGTCGGTCTCCAGGTCTCCTTGGAACAAGCTCTTCGACTGGATTTCTCCCGATGCCAGATGAAGCTGGCGGATTTCCTGTATTTCCTTGCTGACGCGAGCGACGAAGGCCAGGCGGTGGCCGTCGGGACTCCAGGTACGGCGGCGACTGGCCCAGGAGAGAGGTGACATGATCAGGTTGGGAGGCCGGAAATTCTCCGCCACGAGGCGATCTTGTCTCGTTCCGATGTCCAGGATGTGAAGCTGGAAGGCCTGGTTTTCTTCCCGGATGTAAGCTAGAAGATCGCCTCCGGGGGAGAGAAGAGGAGCCGCCCCGTCTTTGACAACCACCTCAAGGTTTCTGATGCCATCTTCCGTGAGATCTCCCTCAAGAATCTGGCTGTCGAAGATAGAGGCGATCTTTTCTCGAGCCGGTTTTCCCCTTTGAAAGGCCACCCGGGAACTCCTGCTGGTGGTGGGCCAGAGATCGGGGAGACTGTCGGCGGTGATCTGTTTTTGACGCCCGGTTTTCGGGTCGATCAGGAAGAGGTTACTGCTTTCCTCGGTGTAGTGGATGACGGCTTTGGAACCGTCAGCCGAGGTCCCTTGGATCCACTCGCTTTCGAGGCTGAGGGTGAGCTGCGTCAGCTTGCCCGTCGTAGCGTCCAGGCGCCAGAGGTCGATCTGGCCACTTTTTTCCGACGAGAAGAGGAGCATTCGTCCATCGAGCCCTTGCCAGCAGGGGGAGGAAGCGTTCATGCCAGGTGGAGTCAAACGGCGCGGTGCGGATCCGTTGAGGCGGGCGAGCCAGAGAGCATCTCCATCCTTTCCGCGCAAAGAGTAGACCACGGCCTTTCCATCGGGGCGGATATCGATGCTCCCAGCGCTCATCCCAGCCCGTAAGGGAAACATTTCGTCCATGCGGTCTTTCGAAAAATCGTATCGATAGAGAGCTCTTCCAGGTGTGACGAAATAGAGTTTGTTACCGATCCAGCGGACCAGCGTTGGGCCATAAGGGGAAGAGGGAAGTTGGAGGGTCCTTTTCGTGGGGCCTCCGAAAGCGGGCACGATTTTCAGGAGATGAGTCTCTCCTTGGAGGATAAGCAAGGCCAGCTCTTTGCCATCACTGGACCAGACGTGGCCGATGAGCTTTCCAGTTCCGGCAACGGGGATGCTCCGGGTTTCCCCGTCGCTGGTTGCCAAGAGCCAGAGCTGGGCTTTTCCGTCCCCGTCGGAGAGGAAGGAGATCCAATTCCCGTCCGGAGAGATACGCTCGTCAAATTCCGCGGCGGGCCCGGTGAACACTGGCTTCATCGAAATGGGGGTTGCCGGTTTCGGTGTTGGGCCGGATGACCAAAAAAGAAGCCCCGTGGCGCTGACTAGAAGAATGAGAAGAATTCCTGAAAGCCATCCGAATCCACGGGAAGGCCTCGAGATCGGCCCGGCCCCGGAATGGAAATCCGTCAAGGGGAACTGAGTCTCCCGGAGGGATTCGAGAGCACCGCGGATCTCGTTGGCGGAGCGGTATCTCTCCTCCACCGATTTGGCCAGGCATCGGTCGATGATCTGGATGAGCTCCTTCGGCAGGTCTGATCGGAGGCCCGGCAATGGAGGAGGATCCTGTGTCAAGATACAAATTGCCAGATCTCCGATGTCTTTCCCGGTGAATGGGCGGACACCCACGGCCATTTCGTAGAAAATAGAACCTAGGGAAAAGAGGTCGGATCGGTGATCGAGGGGTTCTCTCCGGAGTTGCTCCGGCGACATATAGGGAACAGTGCCGGGGACTCGGCCCTTTCGGGTAAGCTCGGAGTCGTCCGCCGTGGCCGTATTCCCGGTGCCTACCTCGGTGGGAGGACTGGGGATGGTTTCTTCCAGAGAGCTGGATGGATCCAGCGGGACTGCCGGCCTGTCAGCATCCGTGACTCTATCGCTCGGGGGATTGAAGGGCTCCGCCGCGTGATGGATTTTCGCCAGACCGAAGTCCAGAACCTTGACAGTGCCGCGACTACCGCACATGATGTTGGCCGGCTTCAGATCCCGGTGGATGATCCCATTTTCGTGGGCCGCGGCCAGAGCGCTGGCCAGGGCGACGGAAAATCCCAAGAAACGGTGGATCTCCATGCCGTTGTTGGGAATCAGGTCGGCAAGTGTTTGCCCCTCCACCAATTCCATCGTCAGGAAGTGGAGTCCGCAATCTTCCTCCACGGAAAATATCTTGACGATGTTGGGATGGCTTACAGCGGCAAGAGCCCGTGCTTCCCGCTCAAAGCGACGCAGCCGCGACCGATCCGTCGCCAAGTGGCTTGGAAGCACTTTTAAGGCGATATCCCTCTCCAGCTTCAGATCCCGCGCCAGGAAGACCTCCCCCATCCCTCCAGCCCCGAGCTGGTAGGCGATCTCGTAGTGTCTGAGGCGATCCCCCGCTTGAAGCGTCATTTCCCCTTCTCTCGTGGACAACCCCATCTAACACTCATGGGAGAATCGAACCACCCCAGAAGCATGAAAGGCTGGACGCCGCGGCCTCCGATGTTTTAGCCCCCCAATCTTTTCGCATGGAGGCCTTCCGGCCTCCATGCCGGCGTGTACTTTCACGGCAAGACAGATGTCTGCTTTGGGTGTAATCTCATCGTAACATAGCATGAATCGCCTTCGTTTTCACAAGCTGCCGCAGCCGTTCTTTCCTTTGTTCTCCAGTGCTTGTGGGTTCACACCTTCGCTTGTCTTGCCGTTTGCTTCCGCCGTCTTCCCTGTTTCATCCCCCCAAAAGCTGCCGCCGCCATCATGACTGTCCAGAGTGCCCCAAACAGTCCCCCGGGTCCAGAGGGAACCTCGGAACCCGGCATCCGAATCTTATGCGGTACCTGCAATCGAAAAGTGTAGTTTCGCTGGACCGATCCATCGACGGTCACTCGAAGATCGGAGACCCCCGGAATCTTGGGCTGAACGCCGTAAACCGCGATCTCATCGTCCGCCGTAGTGATTCGAACCACCAGCTCCAGGCCGTCGAAGCTCCAACTGTTGCTGCCTTCGTCTCCCTCAATGAGAATCCCATGTTTCCTGCTCTCAATTCGCATAGGAGGAAACCAGTTGGCTCCTGTGGAAGCGGTGAAGATTGTCTCATCGGCCAGCTCGAAGCTCGCCTCCCGCGCTTCGTCGGGGTAGACGTACAGCTCAAGGTCGTTCTGGCGGGCGTCAACATCGATGACATTCGGATCTTCAGCGGCCACCAGGGTTACGACATCAGGAGGCAGCTTGGGGATGATGGAACCGGAGCGGATGAAGACCGGAATCCGGCCAAGGGGCGCCGCGACCGTGAGGAAACCCGGTCCCTGATACCGCCGCCGCGTTTCCTGATCGATCCAGACCCCCGACGGCAGGTAGAGTCGCCGTTTTCGAGCCCCCTGCTCTACAACGGGAGCCACCAGCAGCTCATCGCCCAGAAGATACTCCGTGTCCAAACTGTACACTTCGGGGTCGTTGGGCTCGGCCAAAAATAGATGCCGCATCAGAGGCGCTCCCGTCTCCGTTGCCACCTTGGCATAAGCGTAGAGATAGGGCACGAGTTGCGTGTGCTCCCGGGTGTACCGGACGAATAGGTCTTGGGTCTCCCGGTCGCTCCACCACTGCCAACGAACCTTGGCGTCGGGGCCGTCAAGACCGTAGCCGTCGTTCTGATCGAACATGGTGGGCGAGTAGGCGGAAAACTCCATCCACCGGATGTAAAGCTCTTTGTCAGGTGGCGGGTTGAAGATCTGGTGGTAGCCGCCAATTTCACTTCCATAAAAAGGGAATCCGCTCAGCCCCAACGAAAGCCCCGCCGCCACTGCCGATGGCAGCCCGTTATGAAGACTCCAGCTCGAGTCCAAATCACCCGGCCATGCAAAGGTTACCCACTTCTGGCTGCCGGTGTAGCCCGAGCGCGCAAAGAAGAGAAAATCATCGCCCAGCCGCGCTCGAAGACGTTCAGCGGCTGCCTTCTGGTAGATCACCGGGTAGGGGTTGTGCATTTCATCGCCGCGACTGCCGTCGAAAAAAAACGCATCCCGAGGCGTGTACTCGGCGAAATCGTACATGAATCCCTTGAACCCCAGATCGATACTCTCGTCGATGAGCCCCTGGTACCATGCCACCGCAGCCGGATTCGTGTAGTCCACCTGAGAGACCGTAAAATCCATATAACGGAAAACGTAGGGACTGCCCCCGGGCTTCTTCACAAAATAGCCGTTCGCTTCCCCTTCCGGATAGACAGGCTCGTAACTCACCTCGATGAACGGGTTAAAATAGGCCAGCACCCGAAAACCCAGCCCCTCTAACCGCGCTGTCTCCCCACTCAACCAGTCAAGCTTGCTCAGATGGGACCCCTTGGGGATGAAGTGAAGCGCCGTATCCAGCCCCGTCACCGCCGCACCAATTTCCCTCACCTTTTCCGGGAGTCCGCCCCGGAGACTGGCACGGATGCGCGGGGCAAAGCACCATCTCGCCGGTAGCTTTGGCCGCCCCGTGAGCTCCGTGAACTGCTCGATCACGTCCAATGGCTTCGGACCGTAAAAGAAAACGAAATCCAACCCCTCTTCCTCGGTCTCCACCCGGAGCACCTCCTCTTTCTCCGATGCCAGCTCGAAGGTGGAGCGAACATCGGTCTCCAAGTAGAGCCCCCATCCCCGGCTGCTGACCAAAAACGGCACCGGCCAATTGGACATCGCCGGGCCATGGGGAAACGGATCGAAGGCCGTCTTCGGCTCCAGGCCGCCCAGCCCGAAACCGCCTTCCTCCACCCAGAGCGGAATCGTCCGACCTCGTTGCTCCACGTGGTAAAATCTTTCTCCCAACCCGAAAAAACGCTCGTCAGCAGGCGTGTCAAAGGAAAGGCTCATGCGGTTCGCCACTCCACTCCGGCTGAGCCGTGCGCTGTACCGAAAGCTCTTCGACCCCAACATCTCAATTCTTACCAAGAGCCGTATGTCCCGATACAAATGATCCAAGGCATCCAGCTCAAACTCCAGCCAACCATCGCCCTCCGTACTGGAAAGAACCCGCGTCCCATGACTCCAGCGGCCCTGAACCCCCTGATACCAGTAATAACCGTAGTACGGTGGACTTCCCGCCGTCACGTCCCGATTCATGGAGTAGCCGATGGAACCCCAGGTCCGAAGACGGTCATAAGGCGCTTCCGAAAACGAAACCTCCCGCAGAAGCTCTTTCCCGCTGCTATCGAGCACAAGAAGCCGGTAAGGATCCACTTGCACTTCCACTCGAAGATCGCCCGTCTCCAAGACCAACTTTTCGGCCCAACCTCGATTCGCCAGAATCAGCGGAATCAAGAGCACGAGCCAACCCCCTCGACAAAGCCGCCCACCTCCCGGTCGAATCATGTCTCTTCCTTTCTAACTCGCGGCGCCCTCTTGTAGACGTCTCCCCGGAACAGCCGATGATTTGGGGGCGTCCTCTCAATAGCCGCCGTCCACCTTTCGGTTTCTCTGACAAGATCGAAACCCTCTATACTAAACAGTGACTGACCGGTCGTCAAAATATGACTCTCCAAAGAAGTCGGCGAGCCATCAAATCACCCAAGACTCATCCTGGCCGGGGCCGGATCTCCAAAAATCAATATCTGGTGATCAAAGCCTTCACGGTCCATCAGCTCCCAGAACAGTTCAGGTGGCCCAAAATGGCAATCACGACTCTTTCTCTTTTGGTTGACTTCCGTTCGCGTCGCTCGCATCCGCTGCGCGCCACTCACCTTTCAAGCCCCGACAAACGTTTTCCTCTACCCGGGGACTTCCAAGGCCCCAATCCGTGACCGCAGTGATCTTCGCTGCCGAGAATCTTCCGGCGCACGGGATCCAAGCCGCCCCATGGGCGAAGATAGGCTTGTTTTCGCATCCTGCTGCCGGCAGGGGATTCGTTGCCAAGGTCTTCTGAGCTTGAACTCTCCACTTCTTCATGGAAACCTTAAAGAGCGCTGAAGGGATGGCCCGCTGTTTTTTTCTACCGGCTGTGGCCGGAAAACCTCGTGGCACTTGCCCGATGCCTTCCGCCGGGGGGACAACACCGGGATAGGTCTATGGCAAGAGGTTTTATTGCTAGCGAAATTCGGCGTACCGATGGCGTTTTGCTTCGCCGTGGTTTGTCCTTGGGGCTCCTCCTTGCTCTTCTTTGGGCAGGTGATACCGTCTATTGGGCCGACTTCTTTCAAGGCCCCACCAAGATCGATTCTGGCGTCCTGGCCGGCTTGGCTTCCCATGAGGCAGGGCCAAAATGGATCGAAGTGGACGTGGAACAGGGAATCCCCTTCGGAGTCCAGCGGCTGGAGGTTCCCTTATTGGCGCGGGAGGAGACTGGAGTCCCCACGGCCGAGGTTCGCGCCTTTCCGGTTGGCCACCGCCTGCTTCTCGCCTTGGTGCCCCTGGACTTTGAAGATACTCGGCTTCAGGGCTTCGTCGCTACGGTGCCTTCGGAGGTCCAGGAGAGGAAGCCGATCTTCCACCGCCAGCATCCGAGGCTCACCGGGAGCTTCTTCCCTCTTTATCTCAATGCAGTGGAGAATTTTAGGCGCGAGGGGTGGATCGTCTTGGCCGCGGCTTCTGTTTTGGCTCTTGCCATGCTGAGCTCATGCGCAGCCTGGATGGGGAGGAAGCTGCGCCCCTCCCGGCACCCCATTTTGGAGGCGCTCCGCAGATACGGCCCTCCGGAAGTCATCAGGGCCGAAATCGCGGGCGCCATCGCCGCTGAAAGTCTCCGGTTCGGAACCTTGTTTCGCAGGACTGCTTCCTGCCTCGTGACCAGGGGCTGGCTTTTTTTCCGAACCCGCTTCGAGTTGGACATGCTTCGGTTCGAGGAATTGGCCTGGGTCCATCTACAGGTGGAGAAGGGACGGCTGGATTTGCCGCGCCCGGGAAGGAAGTGGGTTGTGGTCTTCCACACCCTCAATCACAGAAAGCTGTCAGTTCCGTTACCCAAAAGGAAGGCGAAGGCCCTGCTAGGGGAGGTGGTTTCCCGAGCGCCATGGGCCATCGCCGGGACCTCGGATCGGCTGGCAAACCTCTGGCGTGCTTCTCCCGATCTTTTGTTCCAAGAAGTAGAGCAAAGAAAGGAGGGGCTCTAGCCGTGGAGGGGTATCAACGTAAGCCGGGACACCCGCCAAAACCAAGACGCAACGCGTCGTACATGAATGTGGGTCCAGGGAGCGAGCTCCCTGGTGGGTGCAGGGCAAAGCCCTGCCGGGGACCGGGGCCGGAGGCCCCGGACGACC
>JAJRTK010000139.1 GCA_024278345.1 bacterium
ATGAGCCTGTCCTGAGGAAGCAGATTGGGAAGGAGGAAATCGTCATGCGCGGGGACGGCAAGCCGGACCGGCGCTACAATCCGCACTACACCTGGCCTGAGAGCTGTGTTTATGGGACCGTGAGCAAGACCTACACCCGAGGCGGAGCCAGTTCGGTGAAGCGGAAGCTCGTCCATGGCACGGAAGAGGAGCTTGAGAAGGCCTTGGGTGAGGGGCCTCGGTCATGGTACCGGCCACGGTTCAGATTTCAGACGCCGCCCCGGGGCTTCCAGCCCTGGAACCCGGCGGAGGCTCCGCCTCCGGACCTCCGCTGGGAGCGCCGCTCCCAGACCCACATCTTTGTGCGCTGCGCGCTTTTTTCGGGTGGCCGGTACCATGACCGAGGCCGGCGAGTCGAAAGTGAGCAGGAAGATCAACACGGCATTCATCGAGCGCCAAAACGGAACCGACCGGACACACAACGCCCGCAAGGCGCGCAAGACCTTGTGCGTTTCCAAGGATTTCGTCATGCCTCTGGCGGTCTCGTGGTGGGTGATGGTCTGCGACAACTTCCATTTTGTGAATAGTGGTCTGCGTCTCGTGCTGGAGCCCTTGCAGGTGTTGCATCGCACGCCAGCGATGGCCATGGGGCTCGCGCGGAAGATGAGTGTAGAGCAGTTGGTTTTCACGCCTGTGAGCGACCTACCGTTGGTCTCTGAGCTGAGGCCCTGACTACTTTCAGCCATGGAAGCGGGCAGGGCCTCAGAGAAGCGGCCCTGGCGTGAATGCCCTAACCATGGAGCACCACCGGAAGTTCTGGTGCGCTCTCTTCTTTTGCCGGAATTCGCCCCTGACACGGGTGATGAAGGCGAGTGGCGGCGGACGGACTGCCGCCGCCGGGAGCGGAACTCAACAAGGAATAGAATATTAGTTTTGGAAAGAAGCTTCTCCTCTTGAAAAAATGTTCGGGGGGGGCCTATTATAAAGTGTTCTTATCGAATACGTTGGACCGATAATCGTTCGGAATAGAAGGTGCTGATGTCCATACAACCTATATTGCGGAGTCTTGGCTTGCTTTTAGTCCTGACCACGCTGGCCCCAAAGATCGTCCAATCCGCTGAAAATCCTGTCAAGAAAGAGTCCGCTGAAAAGGCTGAAGTCAAGGCCAAAGAGGAGCTTTCCTTGTCGGCCCTCGTCGAAGAGGCTCTTCAGAATCATCCATCTCTCAGTGTCACTCAACATGCGGCGGAGGCCGCTGCTCGAGTCCCGTCCCAGGTTGGCGCACTGCCCGATCCCGTCATCGCGCTCAACATCTCTAACCTTCGGATCGACGATCCTTCCCTGTCGTCCAGTCCCATGTCGGGGGTCCAGCTTGCGGTTCAGCAGGCAGTGCCGTTTCCAGGGAAGCTGGGACGACGCCGGAAAGTTTCTGAAGCGGGGGCAACCACGGCGCGCACGGTCAACCGCCTGCAAGAGATCGCGGTCATTCGCGAGGTCAAGGTTGCGTACTGGGATTACACGTACGCTCATGCCGCCGAGACGATTACGCGGCAGAACTTGAGTATCCTCGACACGCTGGTCAATGTGGCCAACAGTCGCGTTGCAGTAGGGCAAGGGGCACAGCAGGACGTGCTCAAAGCACAAGTGGCCCTTGGCCAGCTCCGTGACCTTCTTCTGATCCGGGAACAGCAGACCGGGACGGCAGTGGAACGTTTGAGCATCGCCGTTGGGCGCGAGCCCGGTCTGCCTTTGCCCATCTCGCCGCCGACAACGGCGCCGCCGCCTCCTCCATCGCTGGAGCTTTCTTCTTTGCTGGAGGAATTGGAAGAGACCAACCCGCAGTTGCAGGTTCGTGACTCCATCGTGCAACGGACCAAGGCCAGCGTGAGAGAAGCACGCCATGATCTCTGGCCCGACTTTGTTTTCGCTGGCGCCTACCGATTTCGTGGAACGGTTCCCGGGGATGCTTCCGACGGCGCGGACATGTTCTCGATATCCGTTGGACTGAGTGTTCCCCTGTACGCCGGCTCCAAGCAAAAGCAAAGGATCGCGGAAAACCGTCAGATCGACCTGCAGGCACGGGCAAAAGTCCAAGATACGCGTCTGACGGTGCAATTCGAAGCTCGCCGACTTTGGGACGAGCTTCAGCGGCTCGACGGCCAGGAAAAGCTTTACAGGCAGGAAATCCTGCCTCAGGCAAATATGGCGTTGGAAGCCTCCATCACTGAATATCAAGTAGCCAAGGTCGGATTTTTTTCGGTCCTGGACAACTGGCGACGCCTTTTCGACTCCGAGATCACACACGAGAGGATCCTGGCCGATCGGTCGATCCGTGTGGCTGAGCTGGAAGCTGTCGTGGGGAGGGAACTGCAATGAAGAACTGGAGACCGAGTATGAAATCAGTGGCCTTTTTGGGAAGCATTCTTCTGCTTGTCTGGACGCTGTCGGGCTGTGGCGGAGGAGAGGGAGGCTCCCAAACGGCGGGACAGGGAGCGGCGGAGGGGAAGAAAGTCATCTACTGGAAATCTGGTATGGACCCCTCTTTTGTCTCCCAGCGGCCGGGCAAAGATGCCATGGGAATGGAGCTTATTCCCGTCTATGAGGGCGACCCTGGGGCCAATCTGACCTCGATCATCGTTTCCGGGCTAACTCTTCAACGAATGGCAGTGCGGACCTATGAAATCGTCCCGAAAAACCTGGAGCGATCCATTCGATCCGTTGCGACCATCAATTATGACGAAAGCACGCTCTCGTTGGTCAACTCGAAGTTCGAAGGTTGGATCGAAAAACTCTATGTCGATGAGACCGGACAGTATGTGCGGGCCGGATCGCCTCTTTTTGATATCTATAGCCCGGAATTACAGGCCAGCGCCGAGGAGTATCTTCAGGCACTGCTAGGAAATCCAAAGCTTCCCCACGTGGAGCATCTCATCGAGTCCGCTCGAAACCGCCTTGAGCAGTTCGATGTTCCCAACTCCGTCATCGACAGGATAGCAAAAACAAAAAAGGTGCCCCGGATCCTGACCATCCGGGCACCGAAATCCGGTTATGTAATCCACAAAAATGCACTGCAGGGAAGCTACGTCAACAAGCACGAAACCTTGTTCAGGATCGCGGATCTGCGGAAGATCTGGGTTCTGGTGGATGTCTATGAGTATGAACTTCCCTGGCTCAAGCTCGTGAAAGACGCCGATATGGAGTTGACCTACGTTCCGGGCCGAACGTTCAAGGGGAAGATCGATTACGTCTACCCGTTCTTGAACCTGCAGTCCAGGACCGTGAAGGTTCGCATCGTCTTCAAGAATCCAGACCTCATCCTCAAACCCGGGATGTTCGCGTCGGTCTGGTTGCGAGCCAAAACAAAAGATCCCGTGTTGGTTGTCCCCTCTGAAGCAGTCATCCATTCTGGGAAGAGAAATGTGGTCTTTGTCTCCCAAGGAGATGGTAGCTTCGAAGCCCGAGATCTCAAAATCGGCCGTACGGGGGATGGCGGAGACTACGAAGTGCTGAAGGGACTGGAACCAGGCGACCTGGTAGTCACCAGCGGTCAATTCTTGCTGGACTCCGAAAGCCGGCTCAAAGAAGCTGTCGCCAAGATGCTGGGAACCAATCTCCCGGCTGACCCGGAAGATGAGCCTGTTCAACCCGAGCCGGAAAAAGCTGGCGAAGGGGACAAGCCGGACCAAGGCAAATAGGGGGGGAAGCAAGATGTTCGACAAGCTCATCGAAAAATGCGTGGCAAACCGCTACTTCATCTCTATTCTCCTCGTCATGGCCATGGTAGTGGGGGTCGAGTCCATGATGAACACGCCCCTGGACGCGATCCCTGATCTCTCCGATGTCCAAGTGATTGTCTTCACCGAATTCGCCGGCCAAGCTCCGCAGGTGGTGGAGGATCAGGTCACCTACCCGCTCACCACCACTCTGTTGTCGGTGCCGCGTGCCAAGGTGGTCCGTGGATACTCGTTCTTCGGTTACTCTTTCGTCTATGTGATCTTCGAGGACGGCACCGACCTCTATTGGGCTCGCAGCCGGGTCCTCGAGTACCTCAATTTCGTTCGGGGACGCCTTCCCAGCACCGTGAACCCTGCCTTAGGCCCAGATGCCACCGGCGTCGGGTGGGTTTTCGAATACATTCTGACAAGTGACCGGCATGACCTCGCCCAGCTCCGTTCCATCCAGGACTGGTTTCTTCGCTACGAACTGCAAACCGTGCAGGGAGTCTCAGAAGTGGCTAGCGTGGGTGGCTTCGTCAAGCAGTACCAAGTGACGGTCGATCCGGACAAGCTTCTAGCGTTTAATATTCCACTGTCGAGGATCAAACACCAGATCGTTCGGAGCAATAATGACGTGGGAGGCCGGCTGCTGGAGCTGGCCGAAAACGAGTTCATGGTCCGGGGACTTGGATACATCAAGTCCATCGAAGACCTGGAGTCGATCCCGCTGACCGTCACCGAAGACCATGTGCCCATCCGCATCAGCGACGTGGCCACCGTAAATCTAGGTCCTGAAATCCGTCGGGGCTTGCTCGATTGGAACGGCGAGGGAGAAGTCGTCGGTGGCATCGTCGTCATGCGCTACGGCGAAAACGCATTCCGTGTCATCAGCGATGTCAAAAAACGCCTGGCCGCTCTCCAATCGTCCCTCCCGGAAGGCGTGGAAGTCATCCCGGTTTATGACCGATCCCACCTTATCGAACGTTCGGTGGAGACTCTCCAAGCAAAACTTATCGAAGAGTGCATCGTGGTGGGGCTGGTCTGTCTCATCTTTCTTCTCCACCTACGCAGTGCGTTGGTAGCGATCTTCACGCTCCCAGCGGGAATCCTACTCGCCTTTTTGGTGATGCGCATGCAGGGGGTCAGCGCCAACATCATGAGTCTTGGCGGTATCGCAATCGCCATTGGAGCCATGGTGGACGCCGCGATCGTCATGATCGAAAACATGCACAAACACCTGGAACGGGATGCCGGGAAGTACACCCAGTGGGAGATCGCCGTGCGTGCCTCTCAGGAGGTGGGCCCGTCTCTCTTCTTCTCCCTTCTCATCATTGCGCTCTCGTTCCTGCCGGTGTTTAGCCTGCAAGCCCAGGAGGGACGCCTCTTCAAACCACTGGCCTTTACCAAGACCTATGCAATGGCTGCGGCCGCCTTCCTATCGGTCACTGTCGTGCCGATCCTTATGGGATTCCTTGTCCGTGGAAAAATCCGGCCTGAAGCATCCAATCCAGTCAACCGTTTCCTCATCTTCATCTATCGCCCCGTCCTCTTATTCTGCCTAAAATGGCGACGATGGGTCGTCGTCGTCGCCCTGGCCTTGCTGCTAGGGAGTGCTTACCCGGCCCGGAAGCTGGGATCGGAGTTTATGCCGCCGCTCTATGAGGGTGATCTTCTTTACATGCCGACTCTGCTTCCTGGAATCTCTATCACAACGGCCAAACAGATCCTCCAGGCCACTGATCGGATTATCCGCAGCTTTCCCGAGGTTCACCACGTCCTAGGCAAGGTGGGCCGAGCCGAAACGGCCACCGACCCATCTCCCGTCTCGATGATGGAAACAATCGTGACCCTCCGTCCCGAGGAAGAGTGGCGTCCGGGAATGACGCCCGAGAAGCTCATTCGGCAATTGGACAATGCCATTCGCTTCCCCGGTGTGACCAACGCCTGGACCATGCCCATCAAAGCTCGAATCGACATGCTCTCCACCGGGATTAAAACACCCGTGGGAATCAAGCTCGTCGGCCTCGACCTAAACGTTCTGGCGGAACTCGGGGAACAGGTCGAAGCCGTCATCAGGGAAGTGCCGGGAACTGCCTCCGTCTACGCGGAACGGGTCACCGGCGGCAATTACCTCGACGTGAAAATTGATCGTCAAGCAGCCTCACGCTACGGCCTCACGGTGGGGGATGTCCAGGACGTCATCTCGTCCGCCATTGGCGGCATGAACGTCACCATGACCGTAGAAGGACTCGAACGCTACCCCGTCAACGTGCGCTACGCCCGCGAGCTCAGAAATGACCTCAACGCTTTGAAGCGAGTGCTCATACCCACGGCCATGGGGCATCAAGTGCCCCTGGCTCAATTGGCTGAGCTGAAATTTGTTAAGGGTCCCCCCGTAATCAAGAGCGAGGGCGCTCGCCCCAATGCCTGGATCTATGTGGACGTGGAAGGCGCTGACATCGGCGGCTATGTCGAAAGAGCGCAAAAAGCGGTCGAAGCACGAATTCAAATGCCACCAGGCTACCAGATGATCTGGAGCGGCCAGTACGAGTACATGCAGCGGGCATCCGAGAGGCTGCGTGTCGTGGTACCTATTACCATCCTCATTGTCTTCATGCTTCTCTACTTGAACTTCCAGAGCATGACCGACAGCCTCATTGTCATGCTTTCGCTGCCCTTTGCTCTGGTGGGTGGTGTCTGGTTTATCTACCTGCTGGGCTACAACATGAGTGTGGCCGTGGGGGTTGGTTTCATTGCCCTCGCTGGGGTGGCATCGGAAATCGGGGTCGTGCTCATCATGTACCTGCGCCACGCCGTCGATGAACAGCGGCAAAAGGAAGGAGAAGCCTTCAACGTCGGGCACTTGTTGAAGGGCATCCTGAATGGCTCCGTGGAGAGAGTTCGACCCATCGTGATGACAGTTACCGCCGTTATCGCCGGGCTTCTCCCCATTCTTTGGGGCCATGGAACCGGAGCCTCGGTGATGAAACGGATTGCCGCACCCATGATCGGCGGTATGGTTTCCGCGGCGCTCCTCACGTTGCTGGTCATCCCCGTGATCTACTTCATGATCTACCATCGTGGACTGCCTGCAGCTCAACCTTCGCCTTCCTCTGACTCCGGAGAGGCATCACCCGATCCACAATCCCCTGCCTGAGTCGAAACTCCCACTGCGGACTTGCGGAAGCAGCTGAACTATCCTCCTCGCAGCATCCTGGTCAGCCTGGGCGAATCACGATTCGCCCAGGCAAGGATGTGAAAGACAGGGGCTGGTCCCACGAAATGCGCCGTGGGCGGGACCCTTCTTCTCATTGTGGGGGTGCTTCTGGACCTGTACCGCTACGACCTTCAGTGAGAAGCTCGGGCTTGCATAAGAGAGGTTCCCCATGAAAGAGATCAAAGCTTACATTCGACCGACCTTCCTTGAAGGGACAATCGCGAAACTCGAAGGAGCTGGCGCCCGGGACATCACAGTCATTCGGGTCGATGCCATCGGCCACATGGCTGACCACGAAGAAGACCGCAAGCATTTTTTCCGGAAATACAACGAGAAATACTGCTGTATTTCAAAGCTGGAAATCGTATGCCGAGACGAGGAAGCGCCAGTCTTTATCGACATTATCAAGAGGCATGCCAAAACTGGAAAGCCCGGGGACGGCCGCATCTTTCAAACAAATGTAGAAAGAGCCGTACGCATCCGCACCGGCGATGAAGGTGAGGGGGCTCTCTAACCTTGAAATGTCGCGAATTTCCGGAGGTGTCTAAACCCGGAAATCTCACCAAATCTCTGCTGCGTCAACGCAATCGTCGCAGCCAACGGCCTCTTCCTCGATCAGGCGTCCTCAACATAGTTCTCAAGCCTCCGGCGCCTGCCTGTCGTCGGACTCATCGGCTGCACCGCCTCGCGACGGGATTTGATGAGAAATCTGGGTCTAAACCCGTGGACACCATCACCGGTAGCCGAAGGGGCGAATAGATTATTCGCCCCTTCGGCGTCTCAATACCGCGCTTCTACTAGTCGCTCCTCCTGCCAGATATGCAGCCGCCACAACCCACGATGGACGCCCCCACCACCGATCTTGGGACGAGCGGGGGAGGAACACCTCTTCGCTTACAAAGTCGAGGTATCCACTTACGTTCATGGAGCCGAATCGATCCACCCCAGATGCATAAAAAAAAAGGCGCCGCCGAGCGGTGGCGATGCGTTGACAAGAGGCCGGAAACGCCGTAACTACGGGCCGTTCCACACGACTACATCTAGAAGACAGATCTCTGCTTCAGGTGTATTTTCACAGTAACTCGTGAGTCGCAAGTTCTCGGGATGATCCTGGTGTTTTTCCTGGGTTCGCGGGCGTCCCGCCCGCAACAATGGCCCGTGGGAACGAGGTTGCCGTGGGAGCGTTAGCCAAGCCGCAAAAAAACAAGAACCTCTCCATCAAAGGCTAGAACTATCGCGCCCATGATGCTTTCACCAAGGCGGTCCTGAGAAGCCGGACACGGCCTCGTCCCTTGGGAACACCGAAACGCTTTCCAACAAGGCGTTGGACGGTCAGTGGAGAACTTGCGACTCACGAGCACTTAACACTCATGGGAGAATCGAACCACCCCGAAGAATGAAAGAAAAGACGCGCAGCGTCAAAAAAAGACGCGCAGCGTCATCATGCACCCACCAGGGAGCAGGTGCTCCCTGGTGGGTGCAGGGCAAAGCCCTGCCAGGGGACCGGGGACAGAGTCCCCGGACGACCGCCGAGTAACGCGAGGCGTTACCCGCCGAGCGGAGCGCGGCGTTGCCCGAAGGCCAGAAATTCCGCAAAACCATAGGTCGTAAACCGCATCTACGACACGAAGACAAATTTCTGCATGGCGTGTACTTTCACGGTAACGTTTATGGAGACGAATCAAAACCACCCCAGAGAATGAAAAAAAGACGCGTAGCGTACAAAAACGTGGGTCCAGGGAGTGAACTCCCTGGTGGGTGCAGGGCAAAGCCCTGCACCCACCAGGGCCCACTCATTCAGTAATGCTGGAACAGACTGATTCTATTAGACTTTCACAAAGCACCCCACTTACTCCGCATCTATTTGAAAGCACTGGGCTTTTCTTGAAAAATACCCAGCTCCTGAGCACATCTACTACCCTGAAAACGACCGGAAGCCCGATGACGACGAAGCTTGTGGCGGCTTAGTAGTTTTGCTTTTTATTTCAAACACTTCCACCATGACGGAATGAGTGGGCATGGAAATCGCCGGGACCTGTTGCAATGAAAGGCAACAGGAGGGAACGGAGAAGAGGAAGCGTCCGGTGGACGGTTTCGCCGTTCCCCAACCACATCTTTGTAAGCTTCGCGGTTTTTCTTTGATTCCTTGAGTGTCCCGCCATGGGTGAATACCCCGCAGCGCTAGTTTCATGACCTCCTTCTAGCTCTCCAAATCGGAGTCATCACCACCAGGAGAAGGAGTAGGAGCAGCTCGACAAGCAATGAGCCCTCCGATTGAGCACCAACGACATGACGAGTCGCTGTCGGCGTAGCCGTAAGAGTGGAAGTCGCCGTTGGCGTAGACGTTGCTGTTGGCGTCGCGGTGAAAGTGCTTGTCGGCGAGGAAGTGCTTGTCGCCGTTGGGGTGGATGTCGCGGTGGCTGACGGAGTTGAGGTTGCCGTCGACGTGGATGTCGCGGTAGCTGACGGTGTGCTCGTCACGGTCGATGTCCAGGTAGCCGTAATCGTCGGCGTATGGGTTGCGGTCACCGTTGGCGTAGGCGTGAAGGTCACAGTCTGTGTGGGCGTCAATGTTGGCGTAGACGTCGGCGTAACAGTCGGTGTCAACGAAAGACAATTGTTTGGAAGCCCTGGTGTATCGTCAATTGCCACGTCGAAGACCCCTACAAACCAGTTGCCTGCCGCCCCATCTGGGCACCGGAAAACGTGACCTGGAGCAAACCCGTTGTCAGGCCCGACCGTTGGCGGGCCGTAATGGAATTCGGTGCTGGCCGGAGGATTCTCCTCTTTGATGACCGCTATTCTATCAAACTCCGCCGTCCAGGGAAGCGAATCCAACACCCCATCGTCATTGAGATCCAAATCATCTCCGTTCGTCCCTGTGAACCCAGCAACCAAGAAGTGCGTGACGTTGTCGTTGTTCTCAAAGTTCAAGTTCGTCACGAGGTCGGGAGTACTCAGAGTAAAAGTTGTTTCGGCTGCGACAAATAACCCACTGGCGGGAACAACAGTCCCTGCAAGATCGATGACCGCCTCGATCACACCGCTACCACCCGAGGCACTGTCTCCAATCACCAAATAGGTCAATCCGTTTAGAGCCCGTCCCGGCGGCCCTATCAACTCGAAATACTCATTGTCGTCAGTACCTGTCTCGTCCGTCCGAATCTCATTGATCACTACATTCTGAACAATGGGAGTCGGAGTGATCGTGGATGTGGCAGTTGGTGTAACTGTCGATGTGCTCGTTGGGGTGGATGTACTCGTTGGCGTCGATGTATTTGTCCGGGTGGCCGTAATCGTCGGCGTCAATGTCGATGTGCTTGTCGGAGTCGATGTTCGGGTATTCGTCGAAGTCGGAGTCAACGTTGCCGTATTCGTCGGCGTCAACGTCGCAGTATTGGTTGGCGTCAACGTTGCCGTATTCGTCGGAGTCAACGTTGCCGTATTCGTCGGAGTCAACGTTGATGTACTTGTCGGTGTCAATGTACTTGTGGGCGTTGACGTTGCCGTGCTGGTTGGC
>JAJRTK010000005.1 GCA_024278345.1 bacterium
CTACTTTACTGAGCTTGGGTTCTTTTCCTTGGAAGTAGCCCATGCGAAAAGATTGGGGGGCTAAAACACCGGAGGCTTCGGCGTCCTGCCTTTCTTCTTCCGGGGGGGTGGCCACTCACCATGATTGTTAAGGCGGGACACTTCAAGGATTGTGGAGTTTCCAGCATCCGGGCAACGCCTCGCTGTCGCTCGGCGGGTCACGGCGTGCCGTGACCCTACATCCCTGGACCCACGTTTTTGTACGCTACGCGTCTTTTCTTTCATTCTCTGGGGTGGTTCGATTCATCTCCATGAACGTTATCGTGAAAGTACACGCCGGCATGGCTCCATGCGAAAAGATTGGGGGGCAAAACACCGGAGGCCGCAGCGGCCCGCCTTTCATGCTTCTGGGGTGGTTCGAGGATGTTCCATGAGTGTTAAAGTCGATCTCCTGGGAAGAAAAATCTGGAACTTCAGTTAGAGCGGTTGCCGGGGGTAGGCGGGCTTGGGTTGGCAGGCATCGCTTGAGTTGCTAAAGTCCACCGAACAGGCATTTCGGGTATCATCTCTTTTTTCATCGGGCGTTTCCCATGAACGTAACTCTTGTTTACCAGGCCGTGAACCTGGCGGACCGCTGCAATACGCCACCGGCGGCGCTGGGCTTGATGTCGGCGGTGCTGGAGCAGGCGGGGATCGAGCACACGGTCATCGACTTCCAGGTGGACTCCGATCCCAAGAACCAGCTCTACAAACGGGTCTTCGGGATCCGGTTCCTCCAGCGCTACCTGTTGAAGTACCATCTCAATTACTACATTCCCCAGGTGAACCTCGGTTTCGCCAGGCCGTTCAACTCCATCGCGAACCTGGTGGCCGGCGTGCATCTCAACTACATCGCGGCGCAGGCCGACAGGATCCTGGAGGATCAACCCGACGTGGTGGCCTTTTCCACGTACGTCTGGAACTGGCTGAACATCCTGCTGCTATCGAAGCTCCTCAAGAAGAGGAACCCGGACCTGACCATCCTGGTGGGCGGGCCCCAGGCCACGTTCATGGAGCGGAAGATGTTCCGTCATTCGCCCGACATCGACGTGATGGTCCTGGGGGAGGGGGAGCTGGTCTTTCCCCAGGTATTGGAGGCGTTGGAGAAGGGAACAGACCTGGGCGAGTTCGACGGCGTGCTTTGGCGCGATGGCGACGAAATCCGTGGCCGCGCACACTTCGAACTCATCAAGGATCTGGATGCGCTCCCCTTCCCCAACTTCAAGTGGGCGAACCTCAAGGGCGGCTACCGCCACGCCGATCACCTGCCCGTGGTGAGCTCCCGGGGCTGCCCCCAGCGATGCGGCTTCTGCGAGGAGCGGTACCAGTGGAAGGAAAAGTTCCGGTTCACCTCCGCCGACTGGCTCCTGGCTTACGTGAAACACTGCATGGAGGAATACGGCGTCCACAAGTTCTACTTCTACGAGTCCCTGGTCAACGCCAGCGCCAAGCGGCTGGAGAAGTTTTGCGACTTGGTCATCGCCGAAGGGTTGGAGCTGGAATGGGAAGGCCCCGCCACCATCCTCCGCATGAGCCCCCGGCTTTTGGAGAAGATGGCCAAGGCCGGCTGCAAGTCCCTGGCCTTCGGCCTTGAGACCGGCACGAACGAGATGCTCAAGAAAGTGTCGAAAGCCATCACCATCGAGCAGGTGGAGGAGACCCTGGGCTGGGTCCGGGACGCCGGCATCGACGGGCACGGCTACTTCATCCTGGGACTCCCCGGCGAGACCCCGGAGCACATGGACAAAACCGCCGCCTTCGTCTACGACCTGTCGGAAAAGGGGATCCTCAAAAGCCCCAGCTTCAACCGGTTCAAGCTGGCGACGCGGGACGAGGTCTCCCCCTTCATGCGGAAGAAAAACGACCTGGGCATCACCATCCGCCAACACACGCCCGAGGAATACTTCTCGAAACTCGACGTGACAAAGCTCATCGAGCCGGAATTCTGGTGGGTCACCTCGTACCCGGGGCAAGTGCTGGAAGCCGAGATCGACACCGCCACGAAGGAGCAGATCGACCACAAGATCGCCGAAATCTACCGGAACCTGAACCTGCTCCGGAAGGGAGCGTAACCTCGGAAAAGCCCCCGCCGGAACAAACCCGGAACCCACACGGACCACAGCGCTCTCTCGTCTTTGCATGGAGGTCCGCTCGCATCGGGCGCCATCCAGCGCACCGCTGCTCGCCCGGCTTCGCCCCAGGCGCAAGCCCCGGCGCCGCGCATCATGCGCCACCGCCACGCAGGCGCCATCCCGCGGAACAAGACTGTGGCATGCGGGCCGCCCGGCCCGCATGCACCATTCCGCCAAAACCTTCTCCACCGCCCGACAAGCCTGGGGGCGTCGATCCCTCCCCTTCTCAACCGCTGGAAGCTTGGATCGCGGAGGCGAACTTACTCGGGGAGGCCCAGTTCCCTCGCCAGGGCGGTCATGGTCTGGCCCGCGGGGCCCTGGATGAAGTCGTGAGCGACGGCCACGTGTTCCGTGGGCTCCAGGTTCAGGAGGACGACCCTGGCGCCGGACCGCCGGGCGAGCATGGGCAGGGAAGCCACGGGATAGACGACGCCGGAGGTGCCGATGACCAGGGTCACGTCACTGGAGGTCACCGCTTCCATGGACCGGTCGATATCCTCCGGATCCAAAGCTTCGCCGAACCAGACGATGTCGGGCCGGCCTGGGGCGCCGCACGTAGGACAGGTGGGCGTCGTGGAGGAATTCTCCGGCGGATGATCGTGGCGGTGGTCCGGATCCCGGGTGCAGCGGAGGCGGAAGAGGTTTCCGTGGATCTCGATGATCTTCCGGCTGCCGGCCCGGCGGTGGAGGCCATCGACATTCTGCGTCACCAGGAGGAAGCCGGGATAGCGTTTCTCCAGGAGGGCGACGACTTCGTGGGCGGGGTTGGGCCGGCATTCCCAGACGAGCTTGCGGCGGTAATTGTACCAGTCCCAGACGAATTCCGAGTTCCGGGCGAAGGCTTCGGGGGTGGCGATTTCCTCCACGCGGTAGTCGTTCCAGAGGCCGTCGGCGCCGCGGAAGGTCGGTACACCGCTCTCGGCGGAGATCCCGGCGCCCGTGAGAACCACGACGCTCCGGGCGGTCTCCAGGGCCTGGATCAGTTGCGGAGAAAAGCTGTAGGAGGACGGGTTCATGAGCGATGAGCCTCCGGTTTTGGGTGGTGCTCCAGCCCTAGGGCAATGGATGACGAAGGCGGCGATAATGGCGAGCAGCGGGCGTCGGATGGCGACCGATGGGAGCGGAACGCAACACGAAGAAGACAAAGGGTTTGCCGAGAACTCCGCCCTAAAAGAAGAG
>JAJRTK010000140.1 GCA_024278345.1 bacterium
AAGGTGGCCCAGGCTATCAGGGTGGTTACCAAGGCGGCGGAGCCCAAGGTGGCCCAGGCTATCAGGGTGGTTACCAAGGCGGCGGAGCCCAAGGCGGTTCCGGCTATCAGGGTGGCGGTTACCAAAGCGGCGGTTACCAAAGCGGCGGAGCCCAAGGCGGCTCCGGCTATCAGGGTGGTCGTTCCGGCTATCAGGGTGGTCGTTCCGGCCACCAGGAGAATAGCAGACAGGCCAACGGTGGCCCTGGCTGGCAGAATGCTCCGAGCCAAGATGCACCCGTCGGTGGAGCCGAACCAATTCCGGAGAATGCCCAGGATACTGGTACTGCCGCGCCAAGCGGTGGAAGCACGGCCCCAGAGGGCGATCTGGGTGCTCCGCTCAACGATATACCGTTCTGAACTTTCTGGATAACCGCCCTTAGGGCCACCGGAAAGGTAGCTCCAGGGAGCCGGTGTTTTGGAAAACTGTTGAAGTGGCGATGGAGAAGTTCGGCAAATACATGCTGGTCCAGAAGCTGGCTGCGGGCGGCATGGCCGAAGTGTTCCTCGCCCGGGAGTTCGGTATCTCCGGCTTTCAACGGATACTGGCGATCAAGCGAGTCTTGCCCCATTTGGCGGTGAACGAAGAGTTCATCGAGATGTTCACCGAAGAGGCCCGCCTGTCGGCTCAACTGAGCCACCAGAACATCGTCCAGGTCTACGATTTCGGAATTGTCGATGACTCCTATTTCATTGCCATGGAGTACATCGATGGCCTGACCCTCAATGATATGCTCGATCCTGGGGTTCTTCCCGACGATGTTCTGGACCTCGATCTCGCACTCTTAATCATGTGCGAGTTGTGCCAGGGCCTGGGCTACGCTCACGACAAACGATCCCTCAACAATGAGCCACTCAACATCGTTCACCGGGATATCTCTCCAAAGAATATCATGCTCTCCTACGATGGCGGCGTAAAGCTCATGGATTTCGGGATCGCCAAGGCGGCGGATTCCAGGCGCCAAGAGACCGTGGTTGGCACGATCAAGGGGAAAGTGGCTTACCTTTCCCCCGAGCAAGTCGTTGGCCAGAAGCTCGACCGACGGTCCGACCTCTTTTCCCTGGGAATCGTCTTCTACGAAATGTTCACCGGGCATTCCTGTTTTACCGGGGACAACGAATTTTCCATTCTTTACAAAATCCGGACCGCCGAAGTCCGCCCGATTCCCACTCTCAACCCACGGATCGATGAACGACTCCAGGCCATCATCATGAAGACGTTGCACCCAGATAGGGAGCAACGCTACCAACACGCCGACGACTTGCTGGCGGATCTGAACACCTACCGATACACCAAGAATGCCGTCGCCGGACCCAAGCAACTTGCCAATTTCCTTAGACGCGGCCGGGTCGAGGAAGAAGACGATACCTTGTCCCTTATCCAGCAGATCGATTGGGCCGAGGTCGAAGCAGCTTATGGCATGTTGGCGCCCATGGAAGAACGTTCGGAAGATCCTACACCTGTCGCCGCTGATCGCCGCGATCCCCACCACCGGACGGGGACCGTCGAAACACGGCCTCCCCACCATGAGGCCAAAATAGAGAAAAAAGACTCGCCGCCCGCCTTCCATGATGATCCAGATCCTATGAAAAAGATCGATCCGTTCGACGATCTGGAAGATCTCGCGAGCTTCGAGTTCGAGCGAAACGAAGAAAGCATCGCACCCAAAGTGATCCTGGCCGCAAGCCTTTTACTTTTGGTCGTCGTCTTGGCGGCCGTAGGCCTTGCTGGAGGATTGCGCTTTGAAAAGTTCTTCGGACTGTCGTTTCCACCGGATCCCGTGGTCCAGGGGACGCCAACCCCAGGGCGCTCCCTAGGATCGGACGGAGCACCTGGCGCTCAAGCTGATTCTGATCACTTTATCGCGACGCTCCCAGAAATCGAACCAACGCCCCTAAGAACGAAGCCGCCGCCCCGCGAACTCAAGCAAGCTTCCGAGCCCACGGTAGAACCACCGCCCAAAACCGCGGTTGTCCCGAGTCCGACGAGGAAGCCCCTCCCAACTCCCCGCCCTCCTCGTCAGCGCCCGACACCAGTGATTCCCCGGGTCGTTTCTTCCATCATCGACTCCGTGCCGGCTGGAGCTACCCTCCTCATCGATGGAAAAAAAGTGGGTAAAACTCCTTACCGCTTCCGAAAAGCAGTCGTCCATCGACAATATCATCTCGAGCTGTCACTTGCCGGATACGAAAAACTTTCCACGAAGCGCAAGCTCAGTGCAGGCAAGCTCAAACTCGAACTCCAAAAAATTAGAGATCGTAGAGCTTCCGTTCAGTTTTTTTCCAACATCCCCGTGCAGCTTTTCATGGGATCCAAAAACTTGGGCGAAGTCGGGAGCGCGGGCTTGAAGGTCAAGCTTCCGGTTGGCTCGCACCATCTCCGGGCAATTGGTTACCAGTCTAGTAAGAAAACCTTCTATCGCAGTGATTTCAAGGCCACTGCCCTTGCTGGACGCACCGTTGTTCACAATATCGAGTTTCCCCGTGTCGGTACGCTGAGGGTTACGGCTTATCCCGACGCATTGGTTTTCGTCGATGGACTCGAGATCGAGTACACACCTCTGCCTCGGTTCAAGATCACCGCTGGCCGGCACGAATTCCGGTTCCAGTATCCAAAGGGGAAAAACCGGCGAATTCGCAAAGACGTTCGCCCGGGAAGACTCGATTTCATCCACGCCCAATCTCCTTGATCCACCGGGCTCAGTCTCTTGACCGAGTGCGAGCCGTCCTTTGAAATGCCCGTCAGCATCTTCTTTTGGGTCGTGTTCCGCTCTCCATCGCTCGCGTCCGCTGCGCGCTGCTCGCCTTCGTCGATCCTTGTCCCGCTTCCCATGGAAAAAGAAAAAAGCCGGAGATTGTCGCCGATGAAAAAAAAAATCCTGCTCAAAAAAATTGAGCCAAACTACCGAGAGGTCATCCAAGAAGGTCTGGAATGGATCGGCATGGGCTCCAGACTGAAGCGCGGGGATGCCGTGTTTCTCAAACCGAACTTGACGTTTCCCCTTTTTCAGAAAGGAGTCATGACCAATCCGAGCTGTATTGAAGCCTTGGTCATCGCACTCAAGGACTATACGGACAAAATTGTGATAGGGGAGGCCGATTCGGGAGGCTACAATCGGTTCAGTATCGATGAAGTCTTCCACAAGACAGGGGTCCACAAACTCGAGGAAAAATACGGAATCCGCGTGGTCAACCTGAGCAGCCTCCCCCATCGCTCTGTAGAAATCGCTTGCGGTTCCAAGAGGCTGGGAGTGCCTCTGCCTGTACTTCTCCTTGACGAAATCGATCAGTTCATTACCGTGCCAGTCCCCAAAATCCACATGTACACACAGATCAGTGTTGCTGTGAAAAACCAGTGGGGCTGCATTCCCCAGCCGCACATGAGATTGCGGCTTCATCCCTTCTTCGAGCCGGTCATCCTTGGGGTCAACCAGCATTTACCACCGAGTATCGCGGTCGTTGACGGAAAATACGGTTTGAATCGCAGCGGGCCCCTCCGCGGAGATCCCGTGGACCTCAACTGGCTGATGATTTCAAACGATATCTATGCCGCCGACCTGCTTGCCTGCCGTTTGATGGGAATCGATTCCCGCAAGATCCGCTACTTGCGCTTCCTTCAAAAGAAGGGCATCCTTCCCAAGATCGGGGAGGTCCAAATTCGAGGGGAGGTGGAGAATCACATCAAGGAGAAGTTTTATCTCCAAAAGGATTGGACCGATTCCCTGAGTACCTTGGCGTTCCGGTTCAGCTCACTCAACTATTTGGCCTATTACTCGCGGCTGTCAGACTTCTTACACAAGGTGCTGTACCTTTTTCGGAAGCCTTTCTACGACTACGAGTCTCCCGATAAGACTCAAGTAAAAGGCGAGTAGCCCGCAACGGGGGGAGTGGAAGACAACTCAAAAAGAAAAGAGGCATTCTACCAGAGTCGGGTCGAGGGCCTTGCTATCCGAAGGCATCGGTCATGGTACCGGCCACCAGAAAAAAGCGCGAAGCGCACAAAGATGTGGGTCCAGGGAGCTGGCTCCCTGGCGTGGGTCTGGGAGCGGCGCTCCCAGCGGAGGTCCGGAGGCAGAGCCTCCGCCGGGTTCCAGGGCTGGAAGCCCTGGGGCGGCGTCTGAAATCTGCACCGTG
>JAJRTK010000141.1 GCA_024278345.1 bacterium
ACCCCCACCATCTTTGTTCCCCATCGTGCAATCCCCATGAAGCCATCCAACCTCCGCAGATCCAAAAATGCCACCCACCAGACCGTATCGCGATTCTCTCCAGATAAAAAAGCCAGGTACATCACCTTTGCCTTGATCTCGCGGGAAAGGATAAATTGGCTTTCAGGAAACGCGCTCTCCGACTTTCAGGCCCTGAGAATCTCACCATGCTCTCAATGCTTCGGCGATGGTTTTTTTCCGCCTCTCAAGAGGCACGGATGCTGGAGCTGCGGGGTCTTCTCCTCGATGCTTGTGAACGGTATCTGCAGGCGGGACAACGCTCCGATGCCGTCAGGGTGCTCCTGGAGCTCGCGAGGTCCGCAGCACGCGAACCAACCGAAAGGAACCGGCATTTCCGACAAGCCTTGGAGCTTGCCGATGATCCGGAACTACGCCGGCAAATCGCCGAGAACTTCCTGACGTTTCGTATGGAGCACCCCACCCTTGAAAAGGATCGGTCTTTGAACCATCGACTCCTGGCCGAAAGCGGCAGGCACCGCCAACTAGGAGCAAGCCTCGAACAAGAAGGAGAAATCGACCGGGCCATGAAAGTCTACGTCCAGGCGGGACTTCTCGATGAGATCGATCGCCTTGCCGCATTCCAAGGCCATCTTCGAGACAAAACCAGACGTGCCAATGAATTGCTCGACGAATTGGAGCGGGCTCGGCTTTACCGTGACCGCCTCACCGAACTCGGGGTCCTCAAGAAGCTGGTCGAGGAAGTCCCAGGGCTCCCTTCGGCGGCTGAAGCTCGCAGGGATCTGGAATCGTTGGAGTCAAGACTTCTTGGCCCTCGGATTCTCCTCGACTCCACCGCTTTGCGAAAGCCGCTCCATATCCTGGTCTCCCGGAGCCTCACGCTGGGTCGGGACTGGGAGTGCGATCTCCGGCTGGCCGGAACCGGGGTCAGCCGGCGGCACGCCAAGATCTACGCCCATGAGGCGCGCCTCTATGTGGAGGATCTCCGCAGCGTCAACGGAACATTCCTGGACGGCCTGCGAATCGACGGCTACATCGAATTGCGAGGAGAAACTCGTCTTCTCCTTGGTCAAAGTGCCACCGTCCACTTGGTCCCTCTACCGACCCAAGAGGGGCAGACCCCCTCCATTCTTCTCCAAGACCGAGGATCCTCCCAAGAGTTTCTCTTTCTTGCCGGTCCCCTGACGTTGGGGGCTCCAGGCTCCATTTTGCTCCGACATCCGGCGTTTGAGGATAGTTCGGGCGCCTTACAGCTCCTCCCCAAAGAAGGCCGTCTTCTGCTCGAGCCAGCACCGGGAGGACCGACCGTGGGAACTGCTGAAAAAACCCTGGATCGCCCCATCGCTCCCTTCGAAGGCGAACGCTTCTTCATCCGGGATGTAGAGTTCTCCTTCCGCCAATGGTAAGGGCCTGGACAAGGTACAATGACCCATGAACTGGTGGAAAAAAAAGATGGCAGGCCGCCAGACCCCACTTGAGCCGAATCCCTCCACCGCCCTCCCGCCGGCTTTCAGGGAATCGGGGAGCCCTGTCTCGAAGGTGGAGGAAAAAGCTGAGAACCTCCTGAAAAAAGCTATCTCTCTTTGGAGAAACGGCCACGGTGCGAAAGCCATCCACTGCCTGCGCCCCCTGGCCAAAGAAGCCCACTCTTCCACCGGCCGCCAGGCCTGCTTACTCCTGTCGGAAATCTTCCTTGACTCCGGAGAAGAAGATCTTGCCCGGGACTTTGCCGAGATCGTCCTCACGGAGCAAATCGAATCTCCGGGAGCCTGGGCCGTGCTGCAAAAAACTCGCCGCGCCCCCATGCTCACCGTCGAAGAGGAGGCTCTTCCGGGAGATCGATTCACCCTTCTCCGGCTTCTTGGCCAAGGAGGTGGCGGCCATGTCTATCTGGCCAACGACCGACTGCACGGAGCACCTGTGGCCCTCAAACGGCTCCATTTCTCCGAGGACGGAAAAAGCCTAAAAACTAGATTGCGAGGCTCCCTCCTGGTCTCCTCGATCCCTTCTCACCCTTGTTTGCTTCCCATTCTTGACGTCGATCCAGCCTTGGGTATTACGACCCATCCCTATATCCAGGGTAGTGATCTCCGCTCACTTTTGGGCTCACCCCTCTCCTTGGCTCGATGGCGGAAGAATATGTTGGCGCTGGTGCGAGGGCTGTCCCATCTTCACCACCACGGAATCCTCCATCTGGATATCAAGCCGTCGAACGTCCTTCTGTCGAACTCGGGGGATATTTTTCTCACCGACTATTCTCTGGCCTGTGACGCTCCCCCCTGGCCCGCCCTGGGGACTCCGGACTACGCTGCGCCGGAAATGCTCCTTGGCCTGACACCCTCCCCTGCCTCCGACATCTATTCCCTTGGAATCATCGCGTACGAGCTCGCCGCGGGCAGGCGGCCCTTCCCGGCCGGCACGCCGGTCCGGCCTTCGGCCTTTCCCCCCATGAAAGACGACTTCGAGAGATTTCCAGCCGAGTACTGTTCGCTGACTCACGAATCTCTGAAGCTCGATCCCGCCGCACGCCCGACGTGCGCGGATTGGCTGAGGATTCTACAGAAACGGGTGTCCAGAGGGCAATTGCCTTCTGGTGAAGCTCAGGAGCAGAGCTCCTGATGGGTCCGGGCAGATCCCGAATTTGCGGGAGCCTTGCCCCGGCGCATCTCTCGGCCACCGCCTCACCGGAACTCCTTGGACGAAAGTCGACCGTAGAAAAGAGGCCCTCGAAGAAGGGGCGCTTGACATTCCCGGCGCCATGTCCCTTTGTTGGAAGGAAGAGCCATAGGACAATCATGGGTGAAAAGAAACACAAGATTTTGGTCGCCGATGACGACATCCTGATTTTGAGGATGATGGCCAGCCAGCTCGAGGTAGAGAATTACTCGGTCTTCTTGGCATCGGACGGCGTGGAAGCGCTGGAAATGGCAAGGAGTTACAAGCCCGATCTCGTGCTTCTGGATGTCATGATGCCCAGGATGGACGGCTGGACCGTTCTCAAGCAACTTCGGAGCACTCCAGGCTGCGAAGCACTCCCCGTGATCTTCCTCACGGCCAAGAACTCGGCCCAAGATCGAGTGCAAGGCCTGGAGCTTGGGGCCGCCGATTACATCGCGAAGCCGTTCAGCCCGGAAGAGCTCATGCTCCGCATCGAAAGGGCCCTTGGGTCCGTGGCAAGGGAACAGGGCAAACCTGGCGCAGGCGCCAACTCTTCTCCTCAGTCCAAAGCAGCACTCCATGGGCTGCTCCGGCACATTTCCCTCTCGGCCCTCTTGTCTCTCATCGACTCCGAGCAACTTGGCGGCATTCTCACCTTGAGCAACAGCGCGTACCAGATGTCGGGGCAGATCGTGTTTCGTGCCGGCCAGGCCCTGGCTTCCCGAATCGAAGGGTTCAAGCGTGTCCGAAACGAAGACGCCATCTACATGATGATGGGCTGGAAACAGGGCACCTTCGACTTCAAGGTGGGCAGAGTCAAGCTGGAAGCCCAGATCCAGACCCCTCTCACTCAAATCCTTCTGGAGGGTGCCCGGCTCATGGAAAAGGACCGGCGGCTCTCAAGTCCGAACTTCTGACGTCCGGCACCACTGGGAAAACTCCCGGCCCACGAAGAGATTTGCCGTGCGTCTTTCGGGACCTATCAAATCCCCGCGTTTTTGCTTTACACTCTGCGGCGCCGCCCTGGTGGCACCGGCATCTTGCCGGTGGCGGGCTGGACGGGATTCACGGAATTGAACGGTGGGTTCCTTGCGTGCGTGGACTTGTCAACCGGATCTGATAGGTCCCCGTCTTGCCGGCTGCCTGGGAAGGTTCCCGGCATTTTCTTTCCGTCAAAAGCCTCGGTTGAGCAACCCCCCGCTAATATCGAGGAACGAGAGCAGGAAAGCCCCAAAAATCAAAAGAAAAACGGAAGGCAAGATGAAGAGCATGATGGGAATCAGCACCTTCGTGGCCGCCTGAGCACCCGCTTTCTCCGCTCTTTGAAACCGCTCCGTCCGCATCTTGTCCGCCTGGGCCCGGAGAACGGCCCCGATGGATGCTCCCAATTGATCCGCCTGGATCAGGACAGCGGCAAAAGACTTGATATCGGCGATATCGACACGCCTGGCCAAGGCACGAAGAGCCTCGGCTCGGGTTTTTCCCATCTTGATCTCTTGCAGCATCAAGTGGAATTCATCCCGAAGCGCGCTTGGATCGGCTCTCTGGACGACGCGCCGGAGCGCGATTTGAAAATCGAGACCCGCCTCTACCGACAGGGTGAGCAGATCGATGAAATAGGGCAACTCTCTCAGGATTTCCTTTTTCCTGCGCTCCACGATCCCCGAAAGCCAGAACCTTGGATAAAAGGAAGCAATGGCCGCCGCAACAATTGCCACCAAGATGGAATAGACTTGGAGGATGAAGGGCAAGATTGCCGCGTAACAGGGCAAAACCATTCGAAAAGCGATAAATTCGTCGGCACTGATCTCCATCTGGAGACCCGCCGTTATGAGCTTGTTCTTCGTCTTTTCTCTGTACTGGGCAATGGGCAGCCGTGCAATGAACGGAACGAGTTGCCGCACAAAGGGCACCGCCAAGCGAAAGAGAAAAAGCCCCGGCACGCGGCGACGTTCCCCCGGGTTAAGGGCAAGCCGCATCTGCCGCTCTTCATCGGTTTCGAAGAACTGCATCGCGAACAGTGCCGTGGCGATTAAAATGCATAGATAGATTAAGATCATTCGTGCGCTCTCTTCCGAACATGCGGCTCCACGCGCTTCACCCGATCCACGCCCGGGGACTCCCGGCCAAAACCGCTCCTAGCAAACGAAACCCATTATGGCGACGCTATGAAAGAGCGTCAACCCGCAAACTGATTTCCCCGCATAAGTCCGTACCAAAATTCCCATGAAAACAAAACAAGATCCGGCTAACCGTTTCTCCAAGAGACTTTTTCTAGATCTTAGCTCCAACGCCTTGACTCGAGCCGTGGCGGAGCTGACAGTTTCAAAGGCTGCTTTCCTCGACCTGACACTTTCCAACCCCACCCGCGCACGCTTGGATCCGCCGGGTATCCACGCAAGGCGGGACAAAGATTAGAAACAAAAGGAAAACGCGCAGCGCACAAAAATGTGGGCTGGGATCCCGTTGCCCTTTGTTGCAACGGGAAGTTGAGCGAGCTCCCTGGTGGGTGCAGGGCGAAGTCCTGCCAGGGGACGGGGGACAGCGT
>JAJRTK010000142.1 GCA_024278345.1 bacterium
TATTGCCCCATTGGTCGTCGCCTCCAACCTGAAGCTGGCAATCAACCATCTGGAAGAGCTTGAGATAGTCGTACGCCTGCATAATTTGGTAGTTAAATTCCAGAAACGAAAGCCCTGTTTGCATCCGGATCTTGTAGGCTTCCGCCGCCAACATTCGATTGACGGAAAAATGGCGGCCGACCTCCCGTAAGAACTGGATGTAATTCAAACTGCCTAGCCATTTGGCGTTATTGACGATGAGAGCTTTCCCATCTTCAAAATCAAGATACCGCTCGAATTGTCGCCGCTGGCTTTCGAGGTTCGCCTCGATCTGATGACCCTCTAAGAGCTTGCGCATTTCGCTCTTTCCGCTGGGATCGCCCACCATGCCCGTGCCGCCGCCAATCACCACGATGGGGCGATGTCCCGCTCGCTGCATGTGGACGAGGGCCATGATTCCCACCAAGTTCCCCACGTGCAGGCTCGGAGCCGTAGGATCGAAGCCATCATAGAGGGTTACCGGCTTTGACAAGAGCTCGCGAAGCGCCGCTTCGTCCGTCGTTTGTTGGACGAAACCTCGTTCCAGTAAGATGTCAAGGACGTTTTGCATCCTGGTCTCCATAAAAAACTCGGGACCTATCAAATTGTCGTGTTTTTGCTTTACAATTTTCTTCGCCGAAACGGTGGCACCGGCATCTTGCCGGTGTAGTGCCCTCCGGGCTGCACGGAGCCGGGAAGGAGGCCCGCACCAGCGGTGAAGTTGTCAACCGAATCTGATAGGTCTCAAAAACTCTTCAATCATTTTCCCAGGGCCGCTAAATCGGCGTTTCCACCTGTGAGGATCACGCCGATCCGATTCCCCGGTCCATCCCGGCATGCAGCAAGGCCCGCGGCGCCGCTGGGTTCTACAAGCAGTTTCGCGTAGGTCAGGAGGTCCCTCATGGCCTGAAGGATTTCGACGTCCGCAACAAGGTGACAAATGGCGCCGCTGCTCCTAAGGATGGCGAATGGTCTTTCTCCGATTCGAACCGGCTTGAGCCCATCGGCCACCGTCTTGCCCGGCTCCACGGGGACAGGTTCTCCCGCCAGAAGAGAACGGTGGAGCGAGCAGGCAGCCGAGGGCTCGACTCCGACGATTTGAACTCGCTCCCCCAGAGCCAGGGCCGCCAGTTGTGATCCACTTGCCACTCCTCCTCCGCCTACGGGAACGTAGAGAGCATCCAGGTGGGGAACCTCCCGCAAAAACTCGAGGGCGGCCGTTCCTTGGCCGGCGATGATGTGGGGGTGATCGAAGGGTTCGATGATAGCGGCGCCAGTTTGAGCAGCTTCCGAGAGTGCGGCAATTCGGCGCTGTTCACTGGTTGTGCCCGCACGGATGACCTTCGCTCCGTAGCCGAGAACCGCAGTGACCTTGATTCCTGGAGCATTCTCCGGCATGAAAACTGTCGCCGTAGCCCCAAAAAGCTTTGCAGCTCTGGCTACTGCTTGTGCGTGGTTCCCCGAAGAATAGGTCAGAAGCCCTCTTTCCCGCTCCTTGGCGGAGAGGCGGGAAATTGCATAACTCGCGCCCCTGGCTTTGAAAGCGCCCACTTTCTGAAGGTTCTCCGCCTTGAAAAAGATCTGCTTCCCGTAGAGGCTATCCAGGTGCGAGCAGGTGAAAACAGGCGTTCTGTGGATGGCATCCTCAATCCGCGCCAGCCTCTTTCCGGCCTGGAGGACGTCATCCGGCTGAGGTGTATCCGGGGGGGCGTGGAACACCATTGCCTCACAATACCTTGAGCCGGGGGCCGTCTCGCGTATCCTCTACAAGGTAGCCCATCCATCGGATCTGGTCCCTGAGTTCGTCGCTTCGCGCCCAGTCCCTGGCATTTCGTGCATGTTCCCTTTCCTTCACAAGCCCTGTAATTTCCGGGGGGATCGCTTCCTTTTGGAAACTCAGGACATCGAAGAGTTCATCGAAGATGTGAAATGCCTTGAGAAGGCGCCCTCCATCGCACGGCTCCAGCTTTCGCTTTTCTTCCAGGCGGCGAATCTCGCGAATAAGGCCGAAGATGGCTGCTGTGGCCCGAGGGGTTTCGAGATCGTCGCGGAGCGCTTCCCGGAAGCTGTTCTCCGCCGCCTGGCTCATGGCTTCCACCTCTGGCGAGGCTGGCCCTGATCCCTCAGGCAGGTGCAGGAGTCCATCGACCATGTCCTGGATCTTGGCCACGGCTCTGCCCGCGGCTTCCAGCGTTTCGAGGGTAAAGTTTTGGGGCTGGCGGTAGTGATGGACCAGAAGGGCGTAGCGAAGAGCCTCGGGGCGGTATCCCTTCTTCAGGAGATCCCGGACCGTAAAGAAGTTACCCAGTGATTTGCTCATCTTGATGCCATCCACCAGCAGGTAACGCGCATGGAGCCAATACCGGACGAAGGGTTTGCCTGTGGCTCCTTCCGATTGAGCGATCTCGCTTTCGTGGTGCGGAAAAATATTGTCTTCCCCGCCGGTGTGGATATCGAGCTCTTCACCCAGATAGCGCATGCTCATGGCCGAGCACTCGATGTGCCACCCGGGAAAACCCTCGCTCCACGGAGCTTGCCATTTCATTTGGTGTCGGGGATCGACTTTCCAAAGCGCAAAATCGAAGGGGTGGCGCTTTCGCTCGTTGATCTCCACCCTGTGGCCAGCATTGAGATCTTCTAGGGAATTTCCTGAGAGTTTGCCATATCCACTGAAGCGGCTGATGTCATAATAGACCTCCCCATCGACTTCGTAGGCATATCCACCCTCCAGCAGCCGTTTGATAAGCTGGAGCATCTCTTCGATGTGCTCAGTGGCTCTGGGATAGACATCGGCCGGCTTGATCTTCAAGAGATGGATATCCTCGAAGAAGGCCTCCGCATAGCGGTTCGCGATCTGCCAGGCATCCACTTTCTCAAGAGCGGCTTGCCGCTCCAGTCGATCTTCGCCATCCGAGCCATCCTCTGCCTCCAGGAGATGGCCAACATCCGTAAGGTTCATCACTTGCTGGACTTCGAAGCCCTCAAGCTCTAGGACGCGCCGGAGCGTGTCGGCCAGAAGAAAGGATCGCAGGTTGCCGATGTGGATGAAATTGTACACCGTGGGGCCGCAATTGTACATGCGGACTTTTCCCGGCTCCAGAGGAACAAACTCTTCCTTCTGCCTTGTCAGCGTGTTGTAAAAACGGATCATGGCTGTTTCCATTGGAACTTGAGGAACCGGTGTTCTCCCAGGAGTGACATTTTGATGCCGCCCCTTCGATCGACCTTTGTGAGAACCGTCAGAGAGGAAGGCGGATCATCGACTTCAAGCGTCCCCAGAGACTCCGCTTTTCTTAGGTGATCCAGGTTCTCGAAGTCCTCCGTCTTGAACGTTCGTAGCTCCAAATGTTCCAAGTTGGAGGCCAGCTTAAAGATGATCCGGGAAAAGAAGGGGGGCTCCTTGTTCCACGCGCCCACGTCAATACAATAGCTGGGATGAACTCCCAGCAGCACCGATTCTTGCAAGGTTCCATCCGGGGCGATGCGCAGACGTCGAAGGTGCGATAGCCGCTCTTTCGCCTGCTTTGCCTTGTCTTCCTCCAAGGAACTGAGCAGCACCTGGTAGGCTTGCTTTGTCTGCCGGAAGTGTTCTACCGCCCAATCGTGGTTGTCTTCCGTGTGTTTGTCCGGGTGATACCGTTTCGACAATCTGCGAAACGCTCGTTTGATTCCTTCGAGTTCTGTTCCCAGCTCGATCTCCAGGGCCTTGTACGCCTCGTCTCTGGTCATGGTCCGTCTCTCCGCTCCTGAGGCCCTTCGGCAAGTCGCCCAGAGGCACTCCGGAAAATACTCAGTCGCCGTCTATGAACGGTCATCCCGGAACCTTTGCCATTATCACTTTCGACGCAATCCCCGCAAGCTGAATCGTCGCGAATCCAGCCCCGCACCCCACTCGCTCGGACGGGCCAGCCTCGCTTTTTGCCAGGAAGATCACACCCCTCCGAAGGCCAAGTTCATCACGAACATCGCGCAGATCAGGTAGAGCATCCAATGAATTTCGTCGAACTTTCGCAGCGTTACCTTGATGAGCAAATAAGAGATGAACCCAAACCCGAGGCCGATGGAGATGTTGTGGGCCAGTGGCATCAGAAGGATCGTCAAGAAGGCGGGGAGCCCTTCCTCGAAATCCGCGAAATTGATATTGCCCACCTGGTCCAGCATTGCGAGGCCGACGACGATGAGGCATGGAGAGATGGCATAGCTGGGCACCGCTGCAATAAGAGGCCCCAAGAATAGAGCCAACAAGAAGAGGCACCCGCAGATGACCGCGGTCAGACCTGTCCGGCCGCCTTCTTCCACGCCAACCGCGCTCTCGATATAGGATGTCGTGGTGCTCGTCCCCAGAAGGGCTCCTACCACCGTGCCCACGGCATCGGCCTGCAGCGCTCGCCCAAGCTCCGGCAGGTTGCCCTCTTCGTCCACTAAGCGCGCCTTGTAGCCCACGGCAATCAGGGTCCCCACCGAGTCGAACAGGTCGATGAACATGAAAGAGAAGATCAGTGCCAAGATCGATGCCGAAAAGAGACCTTCGAAGCTCAGACGGAAAAAACTCAGCTCCAGGTTCCGGGGCATGGAGAGCAGGCTCCTTGGCAAGCCAGCAAATCCGCCCACGGAGGGCAAGGGCGCCAGGAGATTGCTCTTAAGAATACCGCCCAGTACGGTCAGCGGAAGCTCCAGCACACGCTCCGCGCCCAAATTCCTCATCCGGAGCTTTGCCATGCCACTCGCCTGAGATTTCGTGAGCTTTTGAATCCCCGCCCTCAAGCTGTCCAGCGTTTTTGTTTCAGTCCCTTCAATCGCCAGAATTACGTCGTCTTGACGAAACCCAACTCCTTCCCAAGGTGATCCTGGTGCCGGATTCACCGCCACCCAAGGCCGCGCCTCAAGATCCTCGTAGTACAGCTCAAAGAGAATCGCTCGAGTGCCCAGACCCAGCAAATAGACCAAAAGAATCCCCAGCAATACCGCTCCCCGGACACGCTTGATAAGCAGGACCCCCATCAAAAGAACTCCCACCAACGACAAAAGTAGAGAAGGGGTCCAGAGATGAGTGATGGCAAGGTAGGTGGCAGGGTTTTTGACGATGAGGCCAATGTTCTTGAAGCCGATAAAGGCAATGAAAAGCCCGATGCCGATGGCCGTCGATCGCTTCAAGACCGTGGGGATAGCATCCACGATGATCTCTCGAATTCCCAGCATCGTGAGCACCACGAAAGCTACACCGGAGATGAAAACAACACCCAGTGCCTGGTTCCAGGAAAGACCCATGGAGAAGCAGAGGGTGAACGTAAAAAAAGCGTTGAGCCCCATCCCCGGAGCCTGGCAGACAGGGATGTTTGCCCAAAAACCCATGCTGATGGAAGCGATGGCCGCCGCCAAACAGGTCACCACGACCAGCCCTTCCCGATCCATCCCTGTTAACGAAAGAATATCCGGGTTGACGAAGATGATGTAAGACATGGTCAAAAAGGTCGTCGTTCCGGCAATCACTTCTGTTTGCACCGACGTCCCTTTACCCTGGAGCCCGAAAAACGCTTCTAGCAACTGCCGTGGTTTTGCACCCGTCATGCCGTTGCCCCTCCTTCTGTGTCTGGGCTTTTCCCAGGATTCACCTGCGTTGGGTTTGTCCCGGAGCTCCCTAGGAAATGCCTTCGGCAGGTTCGATATTCCCCAACGGTCTGCTTGCCTCCGCGGGGGAGGGCAGGGGAGCCGACTCTAGCTCCCTCGCTTCAATCCCTTCGTAATCCACCTTGCCAATCTCCACAGGGGCGCCCTGGTGCTCGGTTCGCTTCTCCTCCAGATAGTGGGCAATCAGCGCCGGTAACTGCCCCAAAAGGAAGAACCCATTCCCCATCTCAGGCGGCAGGTCCAGCTCGCAGAGACAGGCTGCCACGGCACCGGCAAGACTGATGGGAGCATGGGAATCAAGTTTGATCGTCAATGCCACTTCCAGCGCGCGAAGCACTCTAATGGGGCCGGAGAGAGGCAAATTGAGGCCCTGGACCAAAGTCACCAGGTGCGTGGCCACCTGGTCTGGTTCGCTTCCGGCCTCCTGAAAGCCCGCCGGCAAGGCTCCACCATCTAGCTGCCGCGTCGCCATCTCCAGCGCCGCCTCGTCAAGGCCCAACCCTCCATCAGCCACGAGATCCATCGTCTGGAGGATAAGCTCCATGCAGCCAGATACCGAATCTCCAGAGAGCCCCGAAATCATGAGAAGACCCGTACTGATCGATGTTTCCAGAGTATTCCCCGCCGCTGTGGCCTGCCTGCTCACGAAATTTGGCAAAAACTCTGCCCGCGGATCGCTGGTCGCCACCAGCAGAGCGTCCAAGGCAACATGCTCTTCCGGCAGGGGAAGCTCTCCTTTGAGCAGCAATCCCAGGTGTTGCGCGTAGGTGAGCTTGCCGATCAAGTCCCGAAGCGGGTAGCCTCGGACTCGGAGTTCGCCCTGTTCCCGATTGCCGATAGCGGTTTTCCAGTCCATCGTAATCCTCGTGGTGCGTTGCGTGTTGAACCTCGGTATGAGAGTCTTTTGTGTGTGGAACCTTGGTACGAGACTCTCTGTTGGCTTCGTCGGTGCGGCGCAGCCCGTAGCCTGCTCCCAGCCGCCGCGGATCCGTGGCGGAGTCTTCGATGCCGAAGCCACACCCATCTTACCAGCGCCGACCGTGTCGTCCAATGGAACCCTGGGCTAGGCGCTGAAAAAATACCACCATCCATTGAGCATTTGTCCAGGAGGATGCCATGCCCAGCTTCATGCACGAGCCCGCTTTCTTGGGGTTGAGCCCCCTGCAAGTCCTGATTCTACTCGGACTCGTTGGCCTTGTCTCTACCGTCATCCAGAAAACCAAGGCCGGCGGCTCCGGCTACAAGCCGCCCCAGAATCGCGTCAAAATCAAGTGTTTCGGTTGCGGGTGGGAAGGCTTGACCAGCAAACATACGCTCCGCTGCCCTAAATGTGGCGGCACGGGCCTAACACCAGACCAACTCTAAGACAGCCCCCACTGTATGCCCACAAGGGAGCCCGGAGCAATCCAACCCTCTCATGACCAGGGTGGCGTTCCGCTCCCATCGGGCGCCCGCCGGCGCCCGCTACTCGCCATGATTCGCCCATCGTTTCATCGGCGGAACCGGAAGGACGCTGCTCGCCCATGGACCACCCACCAGACCGGGCCACTCTTCAGCAAAGACGATTTCCAGGCCGTCAGTTTGCCTCTTTTGCCGAAGGACCAGGAACGCCTCCACACAGAGCCACAGCGCCAGCACCAGAAGAATCCCGCCGACGATAGCAAGGAGAAGAGAATTGCTCGGATGACCCGGCGTCAGGAAGTTCCAGAGATTTCCCAGCATCGCTACGAGGGTACTTGCAAGCATCCCCGCCATGGGAAGTGCCACCACCCAAAAATTCCGGTTCCGGTGCTTCAGGTAAAGTGTCGCGACCAGGAGCGTCAGGCCCGCCAAAAGCTGGTTGGTCGTTCCGAAGAGGGTCCAAAGAGCCAGCGCCACTGGTTTCCCGCCCACCTTGAGAGTGGCAAACCCCAAGATGACCAGTACCGCCGCAAAACTGGATAGAATCCGGTTCTTCAACACCTTGGGCAAGCCAAGAGAGGCCACCATCTCTTCGATGTTGAACCGCAGGATCCGCGTTGCCGAATCTAGCGTCGTCAGAGCAAAGCTCACCACAATGACCGCCATGAACGAGGCCGCCAGATCTTTGGGAATCCCCAGAGTCTGGAGAAAAGTGGCGCTCCCCCCAATGAAGGCATTGATCTTCGCGGCGAGGCCTGCACTTGCCTGCCAGCTCGAATAATGATGACTCCAGTTGGCAGCGCTTCCCATCCCCGCTGTGGTGGCGATGACGGCCAGAAGACCCAGAAGGCTCTCACCCACCATCCCCCCGTACCCAATGGGCCTTGCATCGCCCTCCCGGTCGAGCTGCTTGGCCGTTGTGCCTGAAGAGACCAAACCGTGAAACCCCGACGTCGATCCGCAGGCGATGAGGATAAAGACGAAAGGGAAAAGGGAGGGAGCGCCTTCGGGGTGAAGATTGAGGGCAGGGGCCTGAAAACTTGGCTCCAGGACGAAAAAACCGGCGTAGCAGAGAGCCAAGCCCAGGTAGAGGAGAAGGGAATTGATAAAGTCCCGCGGCTGCAATAGGCTCCAGACTGGCAGGACGCAGGCCGCGAAAGCGTACAACATGAGGACAAAGATCCAGGTCACCGATGTGGGCCAGGCTGTGGACGGTAGCCCCAAGGTCGGGTAGCGCAGGCTCACGGCGATGCAGAGCAAGGTCAGAAGAAAGGCGCCTCCAGCCAAAGGAAGCATCGGCGCGCCCCGCCGGAACGCAAGGTAGCCCACGGCCAGTGCCAGGAGCATGAGGAATCCGCTGGGGGCCACAGCTTGGGGGTAACCAGGAGTCCCCGGAGAGAGCTCTACACTGAAAAGCTGGGCGATGACATAGACGAAAACGCCCATGGCCAGGGCGACGCCGAAGAAAATGATCAAGTGAAAGAGAGCCATGGCACGCCGCCCGATGACCCCCTGAGCCACGGCACCGATGCTCAGGCCCCTGGCCCGCAGGGAGAGAACTAGCGCCGACATGTCATGGACACAGCCCACCAAGATTGAGCCCAGCACCACCCAGAGCATCGCCGGAAGCCAGCCCCAAATCACGGCGATGGCGGGACCCAGCATGGGCGCCAGACCGGCAATGGAGGCGTAGTGGTGGGAAAAGAGCACCGCCCGCCGCGTGGGAATGTAATCGATGTCATCCCGGTACTTGTGCGCCGGTGTCTTCCGGCTGTCATCCAGACTGAAGACTTTCTTGGCCAAGTAGCTCGAATAGAAGCGGTACCCCAGGGCATACAAGACAAAGCTCACGACCACCGGAAGAGATGCGCCCACTGCCAATCCTCTTTTTTCACCACCGATGATTGCCCGAATCAACCCAGAGGGATCGACTCCAGATGGCAACTCCGGCGGAGGGATGCTCGGTGCGCCTCCCCACCTACCGGAAGGTTGCCACCACCTTACCAAGGATTTGGTTTTCCCGCACGGGCCCCAGCAAGCGGCTGTCGGTGCTCTCCAACGGATTGTCACCGTGGAGGAGAACGTCTCCGTCAGCCGTTTTTCCAGCGATCCGCTTGATCATTCTCACCCCCGGTCGCGCCGGGTGAAGGGCAACCACGATCTCCCCCTTCCGAGGCCGCACTTTGCGGTAAGCACGGGGATCGAGCAAAACCTCCTGCCCAGGCTCCAGCGTTGGGAGCATGCTTCGGCCCGCGACTCGAAAGCGCCGAAGCCCTCCCAAAAGAAGCCTCGCAAGATGGCTCCAATCGCACGGCTCAATTCCAGCACTCCCATGGGTTTTACCCGGAACTTTCATCACGGATCGTAGCGAGGTAGTCCGAGGCGCGTTTCCACCAGGGAGGAGGAGAGGCGGACACCGGAGGCGCGCAGGGGCGGGTTTCAACCCGCCCGAGAATCCCGTTAAAGGACCGCCCGACGAGGACGCCGGTGGAGACGATGGATCAGACGCCGTCAATTCGTCATGAGATTTCCGGGTCTTAGCGGAATCAGAAGTGTTGGTCATCGTCTTGAAATGCAATCAGCTCGCCGTGTAGTAGGTGACGTCTCGACCCTTGGCTTGCCAGAACATCTCATGTACCTTCTTGCAGGCTGCCATCAGTTCTTCGGCGGCCCCTAGATTCACTTCCACTTTGCACTTCGAGCAGAGCTTGGCCGCATTCCAAAAAACCGTGTGCAGGTCTGGAAACTGCTCCAGATGTTGCGGCTTGAAGAAGTCGGTCCAGAGGACGAGCAGGTCCTGCTTGGTGCCGTGCGCTTGTTCTTCTTTAATAGAGACGTAGCGGGAAACCGTGTTGTGGTAGGTCGCGAGGGATGCCGGATCCGAGCCGGTGGGGGGCTCCAGCGCCAGGATCTTCTTGGTCATGGAAAGGACGGCCTCAGCCTTGATGCGGGCGTCCGCCGGATCGTAGACACCGCAGGGGCCATCGCAGTGGGCCGCAACTTCCGGGGCCGGCCGAAGTGCGCGAACTGCTTGGATCAACTTGTTTAACATGGGACTGCTCCTAGTGGGAGGGAATGGATGAGAAGGTCTCCCATGAAATCGGGAGCCCCTCGGCGATGAGAGGTTGAGTCGGGCGGAGTTTTCCAGCCTGAAGCCCCTTGCATAGATTCGATGAACTCATGTAAGCGGCATTGATTCTAAAATAGCACAGGCCGGTGTTCACGTCAATTCTCTTCGCTGCCCGAAGGACCGAAGGACTGTTGACCTGTTGTTTGATTCTGGAGTATTCGTTCCGGTTCCGGGCGCTGGTTCCCAAAAATCTTGCCACACATTGGTCTCGTGGGCACCGGTCACCATCTCAGCCACCTGATGGGGCACAGCCGCCCTCGGCTGTGCAAAAGGCCATTTCATCGCAGCCGAGGGCGACTGCGCCCTCCTTGTCTGGTTCCGGCTGGTACGATGACCAAGGCCGTTTCGTTTCGTCACTTTTCTGCCTTGAGGAGGCGCTGCATGACGGATTTAGATCAGTTTGAAAGTGCTTTCAAGTCGTCTGTCAAGACCCTTTTCTCTTACGAGCCCATCGAGGTCCGGGAAGTGATGATCGTTACTGACATGGATTCCCGTGGGCTAGAGGAGTTTGCCGGGAAAGTGCGGCGTTTCCTAGGGGTTTGGGAGGAGAAGGTCGCTAAGTGGCATCTGGTGGAGGGGAGCGAGTTTCATACAGCCGCCCAGCTTTTGGAGCTCGTAGAGCGTTGTAGACCGGAGCTCGTTTGCACGTACAGGAACCTTCACAGCACGGCTTGGCGCTTTCCCTTCAGCCTGGGGAAGCACTTGGACGTTCTGACGCAGCACGTTCAGGTTCCCGTGCTGGTGTTGCCTCACCCCAAAGATTCGGCGGCGCCCTCGCTTCCTGGCGATACTCTCGAAGTCATGGCGGTGACTTCCCGAATGACCGGAGATAGCCGGCTGGTAAGTTACGGGGCGATCTTCACTCAGCCGGGGGGCACGCTTTTCCTTGCCCACGTGGA
>JAJRTK010000143.1 GCA_024278345.1 bacterium
ATTGTCGTGTTTTTGCTTTACAATTTTCTTCGCCGAAACGGTGGCACCGGCATCTTGCCGGTGTAGCGCCCTCCGGGCTGCACGGAGCCGGGAAGGAGGCCCGCCCCAGCGGTGAAGTTGTCAACCGGATCTGATAGGTCCTCTGAAAGCTCCCTCCGCTCTGGTGAGTGTGGGGAAGCTCCGGACCGAGGGAGAAACGCCGGCCAAGGGCGCTGAAAGGGCGACTGGCGCCGGTCGGATGGCCGGCGACGGGAGCGGACTCAACACAAAGAAGAAAGCCTGCCACTGAAGCCATCTCGTGGGCGAGATTCCTGAAAACCGATGTCTTTTCCAGTGGTTGGGGTCCGTTCGGGTGGGCGGCCCCAACCCTTTTCCCAACGGGTCCAAGGCAGATCCTCTTGTGTTGGGGTTGTGTCCTTTCTTGGAATTGGGCAATGTAAAAGACTGTCTCTGGGAATGGAAGAGGATACCCATTCGATTTGGGTTTGCAACAAGAGGACGAAGAGGGCCATGACATCCAGTTCGCCGTGGCAGTCACCAGAAGATCGGATGACGGGCGCAGCCAGCTTCCCTAGTGGTTCTGGGGAGACCTTGGCAAGTCCTGGCGCCGTGGTTTCAGCATCATCTTGGCTTGGTTGGAGTGGTCGGGCCTTTGCGGTAGCTGCTCTGCTGCTTCTTGTTTGGACGGGGGCAACGAGGCTTGAAGGGCTTGGCAGAAAGCCGTACCACCACGATGAATCGATCCATGCCCTCCACAGCTACAACCTCTATACCGGCGCGGGGTGGCGTTACGATCCCGTTTACCATGGGCCCGTGGTCTACGACTTTAACGCGGTGAGCTATTTTCTTTTTGGTGACACGGATTATACGGCTCGGCTGATGCCGGCGATTTTCGGGGTTCTTCTCGTTTTGATGATGCTGAGTCTTCGGCGGGAGATCGGTGAGCTTGAGGCACTCTATGCGGCAGGTTTCGCGGCTTTGTCGCCGACGCTGTACTATTTTTCTCGTTTTTTGAGGGATGATGTGTACAGTGCCTGTTGGTCGCTCTTGATGTTCCTTGGTTACCTCCGTTACCTGAGGGGTCGGGACGTTCGCTGGCTCTATGTTGTGGTGGTGGCGTTGGCTCTTTTTTTCTGCACGAAAGTCAACTGCTTCATCATGGGTTTTACCTTCTGTTCCAGCTTGATGCTCTACGTGGCGTGGTATGCCTGGTTTCGGGAGAGGGAGGTGTCGCCGGAGGGGGGCGATCCGGTGCTCAGGGCGGATCTTTCGGCCACTGGGCTTCTTGCAAGGCATCAAACGGTGACGAAAGCGCTTTGTGTCTTCGGTTGGGGTGTTCTGAGCGTCTTTGTCTATGTCGTGGCTTTCAATGCCGGGGCGACGTTGAGCGCCAATGTCAAGGCCGCCTATTGGAGCGTTGTTGTGGGCGTCGGACTGCTGAGTTTCTTCTTTTTGGACTTGCTCCTTTACAGTTGGTCGGAGGACGAGGGCAGAGAGTTCAACGCGGATTCCTGGTATCTGCGTAACCGGGAGCTTTTCGTCATCATCGTCATCTTTATGTCGATCTTCGTGTTGCTTTACTCGAATTTTTTCCGCTTCATCAATTTGCCTCAAGGGACTGATGCCAGCGTTGGGGATTTGGTGGGGAACGGCTTCGTTGAGGGCCTTCGCTACTGGTGGGGCCAGCAGCTCAATCCCCGGATTCCAGATGTTTGGTACTATTATTTCCCTCGATTGGTGATTTACGAGCTCCCGTTGCTTCTTCTGGTGGTGCTCAGCCTTCTCGCCGCCATGGGCGATCGGCTGAGGCTTGCTCTCATCGCGCTTCTTGTGGGTCTCATGTTGACTGACTTCATGGGTATCGATCTTTTGGCCAAGTTGGGGATGGGAATGGGGGATGGTGCGAATATCTATGAGCTGGCCACCTACGTGGGGCTTCTTCTGTTGGCGATTGATTTCGGGTTTCGGGAGTTGAACCGCGGTCGCCCGGAGCGGGCGATCATCATCTATTGGGCGGCGTTGGCTTTCATCATCTATGCCAAGGCGAATGAAAAAGTGCCCTGGCTCGGGGTTCACGTGGTGCTGCCGTTGACGCTCCTGGGCGGCGTTTTCGCCGCCGATATCCATCGCGCCGTCGTTCGGCGTAGCGGGAAGATCGTCAGGGGTTTCGCCCTGGCGTTCCTGGTGCTGGGCGGAGCCTACCTTGCACGATCCGGCCTCATTCTCAATGTCCACCAGGAAGCTGATCCCCGGGAAATCATGGTCTACGTCCAGAGCACCACCGATGTTCTGGATGTCCTCCACGAAATCCAGGCGACGGCCTACCGCAAGGGGAGCTACAAGAAGATGAGGATCGTCGTGGAAGACGAGGCGAGCTGGCCCTTTTCTTGGTATCTTCGCCACTACAAGAATGTTGCCTATATGCCCCAGATTACCTCCCTTGACGCCTCCACTGCCCTGGTGCTGACGAAATATCCTCCTGACGACCGGGTTCGGGATATTCTGGAAAACGGGAATTACGAGGGCACTCGGTACCAGCTTCGGGCCTGGTGGCAGCCGCAGTGGCTTCCCAGCGATTCCAGCTTCGAGAAGCTGGGACAATATTTTTCGGACCTTGTCCAGTACGCTATCTATCGGCGTATTTTTCCGCCGGACATTGGCTCCACCGATTTTATGCTCTATCGGAAGGGTGTGCGTCCCGCAGCCTTTTCTCTGGAGGGCACGGGACTTGACACCGGGCCTCCGCTCTTGGTGCCAAGCCTTCCGGAGCGGATCGATCCCGTGGAGATCCAAGAATATCGCACCTTTGGCGCCGGTCGTTTGAAACAGCCTCGTGGGATCGCCGTGGGTCCTGGTGGTGTGGTTTACGTGGTGGATTCGGGGAATAACCGAATTCTTAGATACGACCTGGATGGCCGAGAGCTGGGGAGTTTTGGAGGTTCTGGCTCGGGAGATGGGAAGTTCAATCTCCCGGGGGGAATTTCTATCGACTCTCAGGGCCAGGTCTATGTGGCCGATACGTGGAATCACCGGATTCAGAAGTTTTCCAGCGATGGCTCTTTTCTGGCCGCCTGGGGTTCGGCCAAAGTCTTCTACGGTCCTCGCGACGTTGTGGTCGATGGGTCTGATCGCGTTTTTGTGACTGATACGGGCCACCAGAAGATCGTTTGTTTTACCAGCGAGGGTGAGCATCTCAACGAGTGGGGACTCAAGGGGGCTGGGCACGGTGAATTCAACGAACCCGTGGGTCTGGCCGTGACTTCATCAGGGGTCCTGCTGGTGGCGGACGCGGGGAACCGGCGCATTCAGATGTTTGATTCCAAGGGCGCGTTCCTCGATTCTTTTCCCGTGGCGGGGTGGGAGTACATCTATTCCGAACCTTATCTGGCGGTGGATGGGCAGGATCGGATTTGGCTGACGGATCAGCGTAATGGCCGGATTCAAGCCTACAGTCTTGGTGGCCGCTTCCTGGGCGCCGTGGGGACGAAGCAGCAACTTGCCGGACCCATCGGGATTGAGACCGATGGTGATAAGAACTTGGTTGTTGCCGACTCCACGGGGAACCGAGTCGTTGTGATTCCCATGGAGGCGCAGTCGGTGGAGGCGCCGTAGCCCGGAGAGAACGCCACGGATGGTGGATCCCAATTCTGGCGCTGGATTTGGGGATGTGAATCCAGTTGGCTGGAGCCGCGGTTGCCGCTATGATGCTTTTTGTCTTCTAAAAGTCTGCCGTGCCAAGTCAAGTTGGGCGTCTGCTACTCCGGGTTGGCAGGGTTTCCAGTGGCCGCAGGTGAGCCCCGGTTTTCTGGAGTAGGACTCCCGCAGGACCCAATTCGAATAAATCGCTTTCTTTTCTTTGGGTTGCGTTCCGCTCGCGGCGGCGGCAGTCCGTCCGCCGCCACTCGCCTTTCATCGCCCCCAGGACCCTGCTTGCTGCCCTGAAAGCGTGACAAAACAGGAACCTATCAGATCCGGTTTACAAGTCCACGCCCTACAGGAACCCACCGTTCAAGTGCGTGAATCCCGTCCGGCACGCCACCGGCAAGATGCCGGTGCCACCAGGGCGGTGCTGCGGAGTGTAAAGCAAAAACACGACAATTTGATAGGTGCCACAAAACACGGTTTTTCGGGTGGCATGTATTCCAGTGGCCGCCGGCATGAGCCTCACTTCAAGGGGGCTGTGCTGAATTGTAGCAGGAGAGGGATCTTTGAGGCACTACAGGGTCCAGAGTATCGCACCCATTGGCCGGAGCCAGGTTTCCGGAGTGGCTGGGTCGCGCCTGACTCCTCTTGACCTCTGGGATCTCTATACATCCCGGATCTGTCTGGAGCGGAAGGCCAGGGAGATCCAGCGCACCGAAAAACGCTTGGCCCGTGAGCGCTTCCTTTTCGTGAGGCCTTCCGGCGATGGGCGGATTGCGGACGGCCGCCGAAGGCGGCGTTCCAGATCGCTCCTGGCTAACACCGTCACCACTCGGGGGCGCCACCAATATGGGCTGGCAAAAAGAAGTTTCGAGAGCTTCCGTCGCCGTCTGATGCTTTGTCCCCCATGGCTGATTGCCCCGGAGTTCTTTGTAGAGCTGGGCCATTGGGAGATCTTTTTTCGGACCGCAACCATGATGGACCAGGGTACCTTCCAGCGGTTCACCACCTGGCAGGCAAGATCGAGGCGGTTCACGAGCCGTGAACCCCGCCTTTGGAGCCTGGCAGGCAAGGCGAAAAGCGGTGGGCGGGAAGAACTACGGCAGGGGCTTCGGGCCAGAAGCCAGAGCCCTGTTTCCAAGATAGAACCGCCGCTGCACCCAGGATCTGACGGGCTCGGTTCATGCCTCTTCAGCATCGGCGTCGGGATCCGGATCTTTTCGCCGGGCGTATTGTCGGGTGGCCGGTTGAGCCCCTTCACCTTGGCCGTACGCCCTTTCTGATTCTTGTCCACAATCAGGAGCCTATCCATCAATCGCAATGCCTCACAGCGGATCGTAAGTCTGGCGCGGTCCCTATTCAATGGCCTCCACATCCAACAGAGGTTGCTTATGTTTCGAGTCCACAACGGTTCGTTGGCATCGTGGCGTATTGGTTTCGCCGTTCCCTTTGTCTTTCTTGTGCTTTCTTCCTGCACGCCCGGCGGGGGAAGCGGTGGTTTCTTGGAGATGCTGGAAGGGAAGATCAAGGTTCCCGATCACGCTGTCTTGGAGCTTTCGCTGAAGGGCGAGCTCCGGGACGGGCTTCCGGATAGCCCTTTTCAAGAGCTGGCTGATGGCGGTGTCAACTCTCTTTGGAGGCTTCGGCAGGCACTGGATTCCGCCGCCCGGGATACCCGGATCGAAGCGCTGTTGCTCCAGTTTGACTCGCCTCAGTTAGGCTTTGGGGAAATGCAGGAGCTCAGCGGTCTTCTGGACCGATTTCGAGCTTCGGGGAAGCCGGTGGTAGCACACCTTGGATCCGACTTCGCCGATGACCGTGTCTATTACCTGGCCCTTTCGGCCGATAAGATTCTCACGGTTCCTCAGACCGCCCTCTTTGTCAACGGGTTCCGGGCGGAGGTCACTTTTTGGAGAGGTGCGCTAGAGAAGCTGGGCATCGTCCCCAACGTCTTGATGTTCAAGGAATACAAGAGTGCCGGGGAGCCGTTTTCCCGATACAGCATGAGCGATGCGTTCCGCGAAGCAATCCAAGGTCTCCTGGACGAGTTTCAGGCGACACTGGAGGCGCGAATCAGTCTGCGCCGCGCCATGCTCCCAGTTCAGGTCAAAGCTGGTCTTTCCCTGGGCCTCATGACGGGAAGCGAGGCTTTGAAGACCGGCTGGATTGACGGATTTGCCAGCTTGGATGAGGTGAAAGAAGTCGTCATGGAGCTTGCCTCCCACGAGGAATACAACGGGGTTTCCATGAAGACCTATCTTCGAGCCGTTCGAACGGCGGCCCGAAGACCCAAGTTCCGCCTTGGAAAACAGCCGCCGAAGGTGGCCGTGGTCTTTGGCGAAGGGCCCATCGTAGCCAGCGAAAGGGAGGAGGGTCTCGGAGCCTTGATGGGAGGCGCCAAAGTCTTCTACGGCCCTGAAGTGGCCAGGAACATCGAGGCGGCAGGGGATGCCGAGGATGTCGCGGTGATCGTCTTCCGCGTGAATAGCCCAGGGGGATCAGCGGTCGGGTCCGAAGCCGTTCACGCTGCCATCGAAAAGGTGCGGGCCAAGGGCAAGAAAGTGGTGGTCAGTATGAGCTCCTACGCTGCCAGCGGCGGATATTGGGTCTCCATGGGCGCCGACAGAATCGTGGCCCAGCCTACGACCATTACGGGTTCCATTGGTGTCGTCTTCATGAGCTTCGATGTTCGGGGATTTTACGACTGGATTGGAGCCCATGTCGATACCCTGTCTTCCACGCCAGGCGCCGGGATTCTAAGCTCCGTAGAGGATTTCGAGGGCAAGGCCAAGGAGCGGATGACCGCATGGATGGGTGAGGTTTACGACGTGTTTAAGAGCGGTGTTTCCGAGGGACGGAACCTCTCTGCCGACGAGGTAGAAGAGCGAGCCCGCGGGAGGGTCTGGACCGGCAGGGCCGCCCTGAAACGGGGTCTCGTGGACGAACTGGGCGGAATGGACACCGCCATTGCCGCCGCCTGCAAGCTTGCCAAGCTGGGAGACCCCTCAAAAGTCACCGTGGAGGCCTTCCCCAAGAAAGACCTGATGTCCCAGATCTTCGGAGAGATCTTCGGGGCTAATCTCAAACTTCGCGCAGCCAGTGCCCGAACACCGTTTCGCCACTGGTCCGGGATCTCCATTGATCGTCAGCTCATCCGCCTCCTGAAGCAGCCGCGAGTCTTGGCTTTGGCGCCCTGGATCGAGATCCAGTGAAACGGGGCTCTCCTTCCAGGACGCACCAGATCTTGTGCGGGGCCATAGCTTTGCTTCTTGCCGCTGTGGCCTGGTTTCAGTGGCCGCGGGATTCCCGTGGCCGCTGGAACGTCATCCTGGTCTCACTGGACACCCTGCGGCCCGACCACGTAGGTCTCTATGGGGCGGTGCGACCCACCACTCCCAACCTTGACCGGCTGGCCCGGGAGTCCGTCCTGTTTTGCCGCGCCTGGAGCCATGCCCCGGAAACGCGCCCGGCCCACTTTTCTTTCTTCACGTCCCAGTGGCCTTTCGTCCATCAGCGAGCCCGAGGTCTGCCCATGCTCGCCGAGGTGCTTCGGGATTCCGGCTACGCCACCATCGCTTTGACTGACGGAGGAGAAGTGGCCGGCGAATTCGGATTCCAACGAGGCTTCGACCTTTACGCTGACCATGGCGGCGGACTGGCCAAGCACGTAAAAGCCCTGGAAAATTACCTCGACGCTGAAGCCCCGCGGCGTTTTTTCGCCTTCCTCCACACTTATGAGATCCACGATCCCTACGATCCGGGCGGCCTTTACGAGACACTGTTCGCCCCGGACTACCAGGGAAAAGTTCGTGGCAAGAATTCAGAAAGAATTCTTCGGAGCATCCGTGGGATCGGCCAATACAAGAATGCGACACCCCCGATCCTCACCGCTGGCGACAAACAAAAAATCAGGGCCCTCTACGACGGCGGAATTCGTTCTACTGACCGCGCCGTGGGGATGCTCCACGAGGCGCTCGCGTCTCGGGGCCTCCTGGAAAAGACCCTGGTCATGGTCGTTTCGGATCACGGCGACGAGTTCTGGGAACATGGGAGTGTCCTCCATGCCCACACACTTTACGAAGAGCTCCTGGGGATGGTCGCTTTGATCCGAATTCCCGATGACGGAGCGAAGGGGCACCTCCAGTGGGCGCCTTTTCAAGGAATCGACCTGGCTCCCACGATCCTGGCCCTGCTGGAGCTTCCCCCTATGCCCACCGCTGCTGGCCGAGCGTGGTCACCCAAGCCAAGCCTTGACAAGAGGCCGTTCTACGGGGAGAAACGGACAAATTTCGCCCTCGTAGACTGGCCGTACAAGATCATCGGCCAGATTGGCTCCCAAGAAAACGAAATCTACAACCTCCAGGCGGACCCCGGGGAAAGCAACTCCTTGAAGGATTCCCGGTTGCGGAGCCGTCTCTTGGAAGAAGTGGGCCGCGCCAGGGGCCGGATCAAAGAAAACGTCCAGCGGTTTCGCACCGCGTACCCCGCCAAAGCGCCGGAGGAGCCCGAGCCCGAAACCTTGGAGCAGCTCCGGAGGCTTGGCTACATCGAGTAGAAGAAAGGAGGACCCATGGGCGTGAACGATTTGATTCTTGCCAAGCTTCGGGGAATGCCTGGAACCTCCGAAACGTGACAACCGATGCCGCGCTGGGTTCTTGCCGGGACAAACCGGACAGGAAGCTCAAAGCTTCGCCGTGGGAGCGGATGCCTTCCCAGAAGAACAAGCGCTGGATCGTCAACAGGCTCTTCGGATCTCCTTCCGTGGGCTATTTTGCATCCACCGGCTGCCGCTTTTTCAGGAGCAACCTCCGGTTCGCGGATCGAGTTTCGCCTACAGGGGTGACGTACACTGCCCTGGAATCGGTGACCGGGCACTCTTTTTGGCAAATGCCGCAGCCGATACAGAGATCCGGCACCATGAATGGCTTGTTCAGGACCACGATTCGCCCGAAGACATCCTTGACCTCTTCGTCCTGAGTCTGGATCGCCTTGGGCGAGACCGGACAGACTTCCTCGCAGACCACGCAAGGGATCTGCATGGCGTGAGGAAGACAGCGGCCGACGTCGAAAAAGGCTGTGCCCAGGCTGATGGGTCCTGCATCGGCGAACTTTCCGCGGCCCAGCTTCTCTTCGACGGTGATCCTGCGGATGGCTCCAGTGGGGCAGACTTCGCTGCAGAGATTGCACTTGAGCTGGCAGTGGCCAATGTTGAAGTTCATGACCGGTGTCCAGAGTCCCTCGAAGCCGGCCTCCCTGAAGGTGCCCGGCTGAAGCACGTTGGTGGGACAGACATTGATGCACTGATCGCACTTGATACACTTCCGAAGGAAATCGCTTTCTTCCACCGAGCCCGGCGGTCGGATGAGCAAGGGGGAATAGTTTTTGTCGGTATTGACGCCGTTTCCCTTGGTGAGGGGATAGGCCAGGAGTCCCAGAAGTCCCGCGAAGACGAAGCGCCGTCTCCCGAGCTCCGTTCCAGGGACGACCTGCTTCGTGTCAAGGCCGAAGGCTGTGTATCGCAAGGCGTCTTCGGGGCAATCATCGATGCAATTCATGCAGGCGAAGCACTCGCTGAGTCGGACCTGGGCATGGGGATCGGCCGCGCCTTCGCATCGGGTCAGACAGAGATTGCAGTCGGTGCATTTGTGGACGTCTCGGTTGATCCGGAAGATGGAATGGCGGGAAAAGAGTCCCAACAGCGCTCCAAGCGGGCAGAGAACGCGGCAAAAGAATCGCGGCACCACGAGGTTCATTCCCACGAGGAGTAAAAGAAACGCCCCGATCCAAAAGGAGCCCACGAAGATCCGCTGTTCTACCCCGGGGGCGAACTTCAAGGTGTCGATAAGGGCCATGGGCAGGATTTCCGAGGGCAAATTTCTTACGGCACCGTCCAGGAGCATGTCGCTTGCCGGTGCAAACGCCGTGGCCACGGAGCGGTACATCAGGCAAATCGGGTCAAGGAGCCCGATCTGAAGGGCTCCCAGCGAAGCCATGATCAGGAAGACTGCCAGGAGGCTGTATTTTAGCGTGTAAAGGCGACGGTACTGGTTCGACTGCCATCGGTCCTTGTGCTTCCGGATGTTGAAGAGCCAGCCCACAAGCTGATGGAGCGTCCCGTAGGGGCAGAGCCAGTTGCAAAAGACGCGCCCGAAGAGAAACGTGATCCCCAGGACCAGTACGGCCCAGCCCAAAAAACGGTAGACATAACCCGTGGCAAGGGCCGTGGAAAGAAGAACTAGGGGATCGATCTCCAGAAATCTTGAGACCGGATATCCCGCCAACCTCGACGTCCAAGTCGCCCAGGTCGCCAGAAGAAAGGCCGCGAAAAAAAAGGCCTGCGACGCCATGCGAATGTTGGTCAGACGGAGTCGTTTTTGCCACCCGAGCGCTATGACCCACCGAGAAGAGCTCATCAGGCCACCTCCCGAATACGCCCTCTGTAATCGATCCGGCCGCTGCCCCGGGCTTCGGCTTTTC
>JAJRTK010000144.1 GCA_024278345.1 bacterium
CGCTTGTATCGCCGCCTGCCCCAATGCCTCTGCTTCCCTTTTCACCGCCGCGAAGATCGGGCACTTGGGCACTCTGCCCCAAGGCCAGCCCGGGCGCGTTGCCAGAGCCCTGAATATGGTCTCCACGATGGATCGCGAGGGTTTTGGAAGTTGCACCAACATCGGGGAATGTTCCGCCGTTTGCCCCAAGGAGATCAGCATCGACTGGATCGCCAGGATGAACCGCGACTTCCTCAAGGCCAGCCTGGTCCACAGGTAGGAGCGGCAGCCAGCGTGCGGGGTTCCGGTTTTTGGTGGCGGTGCGCTCACAGGGCACAATCCTAAGAAAACACTTTTTTCTTTGGGTTGTGTCCGCTCCCGTCGGCGGCAGTCCGTCCGCCGCCACTCGCCCTTCATCGCCCCGGACAGGGTCTGCTGCCCTGAAGCGGAGGCCCTGGCGCTGTGCCTGGAATTCACTGGTTGCCCGTCGCCCAGTCCGGCGAGAGCCGCCGAAGCGGCCACCGATGTCGGGTAGATGATGCGCCGGTGCGGCATCGTGGTGAGATATCCGGGGGGGGGACCGTTGGAACAGGTCAGGAAGAGTGGATACCTGGAAAAACAAGGAAGGATCGCGGGAATGACCAACAAGGTTTTTGATTCATTGCTAGTCATCGTCTACTTGGTGATGATGTCTTTGACAGCGACAGCCGCCTATGCGGAGGATGTTATTACCGCGAAAAACCCAGAGACTGTCCTAAATATAGTCTAGGGGTTTGGTAGCGGAGACTTGGAGAAAGATGGGCAAGGCGATCCAATGATCGTGGGAAGGATTGATGGGACGAAATATGTCGTTTTCTTTTATGGATGCGATGACAAGGGCGCTAATTGTAACAACATACAATTCCTTGCGTCATGGGGTGGGTACAAAGTTTCGACCGATGTTATCAATAAATGGAATAGCTCAAAAAGATTTGGGACAGCATACTTAGACAAAGATGGAGATCCCGCCTTGTCAATGTCCGTCAATCTCAGTTTTGGCGTGAATAAAAAGAACTTCGAGGACACCTTCGAGTGGTGGGTTACCGCACTCAAAGGCTACAAAGAAACCGTGTTGAAGGCAGATGCAGAAAAGTCTCCGTGATCGGGCAAACCCTCCTGAAACCGCCTGAAGCGCCCCAAACCCGATGGCCGAAGCGCCCGCTGTCAATCCTGGAATCTCCAGGGGCGCCGCCAGGCTGCGGCCAGCAAGGCCAACACGGGGAGCCAGGATGATCCTATGGGGACCTTGGGCGGAGGGGCTCCCCCGGAACCTGGGTCGGCGTCGGTCGAAGTTTCGTAGGCACCGCGATCGCAGTAGCTCGCGGGTCGAGTTGAGCCACGTTGATCCATACCTCCCACACCTGCCCCGGAACAGACCGCGGCATCTCCGGAGGCGATGGCCGCCGAGGGTTCCTGTAACCCCATAGTCCGCGTAGACCCGCCCTGGTTCTTTAAAGGTCCCAGGTTCGGGTCTCCCGACATGAATCCCCTCAGCTTGGTCCCCGTGTTGCAGCTTCCGTCTTCCACAAGTGTGCCGACATTCTCAAGAAGAAGCCCGGGATTTCCGGAATCTTGGCTATTGAAGCACTCCTGCCCGTCACCGTTGGCCATGACCACGTTCCGCAACCAGAGTTTTCCGCCGCCGGAATTGTAGAGGCTTGCGCCAAGGTCCCTGTTCGACTGCTCTGGAGTGAGGCGATTCCCAGAGAAAGTCGAGTTGTTGATCTCCAGATTTCCGCCGTTCCGTATCGCCCCTCCAAGCTGGGCGCTGTTTCCGGCGAACGTCGTGTTGGAGAGCGTTGCCTTTCCGCCCTGGATGCGGATGGCGCCTCCGCAGACCGCACGATTCCCCACGAACGTCGAGCGGCTGATGAAGGCTTCTCCCGTCGCCTGGTAGTAGGCGGCTCCACAGCCGGTGGCCTGGTTGGAATCGAATTCGGAGTCTTCCACGATGACGCTGCCGCCGCAGCTCTGGGCCAAGGCAGCTCCCCAGGCCGTGCCACTGTTTTCCGCAAAGATCATCCGCTCCAGCGTGAGGAGCTCACCGCAATTGAAGATGGCGCCGCCCATTCCGGCCCAGTGAGCCAGGTCATCGGCGGCGCCGTGCCGGATTTCCAGGCCTCGCAGGGTCGCGAGAAGAGTCCCGGCTCCCTGGATATGGAAGGCGCGCTTGCTGCCCGCGTCGATGGAAATCGCCAGCTTCTGCCCATCAATGATCAAGCTCTTGTCGATATCGATTTCGCCGTTCAGCTTGAGTATTCCGCCGGCTAGGCTAGGTTGAAAGGTGATAACCTCACCGGGGGCAGCGGTTGCCACGCGCTCCCGGAGGGAACAGGGTACCAAGCTTGACGGACCGGCGGGAACCGCTGAGTCCAGGAGGTTGGTCACCAGTCCTGGCGCACATTCCACGGCGTCGATCTCCACGGTGGCCATGTCGCTCAGCATTCCCGCCCCATCGTCGGTGACCGTGACGTTCAGGGTATAGCTCGTCGGGAAGACTGCCTTTTCCGTGACGCGAATTTCCCCAAGCTGGCGATCGATAGCGAAGGCACCCCGGTCGTTGCCGCCGGTGATGGCAAAACTCAAAGCGTCGCCCGGATCGGAATCGACTGCCTCCACACGCCCCACCAAGGTTCCGGCGGGATCGGTTCCGAAGATGGTCAAGGCGGCATCCTTGGCTTCCGGCGCAAGGTTGACGTCCCGAAGTTCAACGGTGATGAGCTCCCGGTCGGCAAGCGGCGGCGAGCTCGAGTCGATCACAGCGACAGCCAAGATGATGTGCGGCATTTGTGATACGTACAGATACCGGTTCCGTGCTACTCGGATTTCCCCGGACGCGGAATCGATGCTGAACGTGCCGTGGACGTTGCCATCGGTGATAGCGTAGGCAAGAGGAGGCGTGCCGCCAACAGTCAGCGGGCTCCCCACCAAGGTTCCAAGGGCGGCGCCCTCATCGACGGAGAAAATTGCCGCTTCCATATGGGGAGCCCCAGGCGGCAAAATTCCCCGGAACTCGTAAGCTCCGATGTCGCATGTTGTGGCTGGTCGGCCATAGCCTCGCTGGTCCAGTCCCCCCACTGTCGGGCTTCCGCAGATCTCCGGGGCCCCGGCGTCAATGGCGGGAGAACTTTCCAAAAGCTCCATCGTCTTAGTGATGCCACCGTTATTTCGCAGCCCACCCAACTTCGGCTCGCCGGTCATCAATTCCACGGTCACCGCGGAAGCCGCGCAGTCCGCGCCGCCATCACCGATGAGGTTGTTTCTGCTTTCCAGGAGATCGCCTCCGTCAGCTCCGTCATTCCAGCGATCCCTCCAGCAGTCGCTGGCATCGTTTGGGGTTCCGCCGGCCACGATGCTGTTTCTCAAGATGAGAGCTCCCTGGAACTCGATGTTTCTTCCGTTTTGTGTCGAGCCAACGTCCGAAATTTCGTTTTCCACCAGAGTGCTGTTTGTAATCGTCAGAGGTGAACTCCAAGTGGAGTCGCTGAACCACCCGCCTATGGCGCCTCCCGATCCAGCCGAAAAATTTCCCGTCAGTGTCGAGTTTTCGATCTCCACCGTCGCCCGCTCAAGAGCAACAGCGCCGCCCGCGGCGTTGGAATAGGTGGAGACGCGGTTTTTCTCGAAAAGACTGCGAGCCACCCGGAGCCCGCCTCCGCCAGCGAAAAGAGCGCCACCGCCAAAATCTGCCTCGTTGCCCCGAAACAGACTCTCCATGACCAGACCATCACCGCACAGAAAATAGACGGCCCCGCCGCGATCCGCGCCTCGCCCATCTGCGATGGAGTTTTCCAGGAAGGCCATCTTATCCAGTGTCACCAGGCCGTCCCGGCAATCCATGGAGACCGCTCCCCCCTGGCCACTATTGACACCCGATTCCGAAAAACCATTTCCCTCCACCAGGGTCAGACTCCGCAGCGTGACAGGCCGCGCAACGACGGTGAACTGGCGCGTTACGCCAGCGCCGCTGATCGTGATCCCCAGATCCTCACCGTCGATCACGATGGGTTTCGGGAGCACGATTTCGGTCTTCAAGGTCAGGCGTCCACCGGCCAAAGAAGGATCGAACGTGATCACCGGGTTCGCCTCCTGGCCGTAGTCGTGATGGAGCAAAAGGCTCCTTACCGTCGCCCTGAGTGTGCAGGGGATCCTAGCCTCGAAGGAGTCATCGGGATTATTGGGATCGTTGGGGTCGTAGTCCGACAGGCTCTTCACGACGTAGGGCGCCGCCGTTGATGTCTGACAACCAGAATTGTCGGGCTCAATGGGAAAATCGCTGTCAGAGACATCGAAAAAGAAGTGGTTCGAGGTGCTGGCGCAGGAGACCCGCACCCTAGCCCGATCCGTTGCCACGGACGGAACCTCTACCTCTTGGGAACCGTCGTTGGGAACAGAGGCCGCCAGGGAATAGAGATAGCTCCAACCTCCGTCTACTGACAGGTCGATATCGACGCTCACGCAGCCCACGGGGGGCTCATCGGTTCCGGCCACATCCCAGGCGACACTGGTCGTGCTTCCCGGTCTCCACGAAAGAGCGGGCTCCGAGGAGCTGGGTGCAACGACCCTGAAGGGACCGGAGTCGCCGTCGAAGGTCAAATCCATTAAGTCGTAAGCTAGACCGCCACCCTCCGGGAAACTGTCGCGGGCAACCAGCCGCATTTGAACTGTGCGGGTCGTCCCGGGTGAGGGCACGGGAACGAACTCTCCAAGGCTCCGATCTGGATCGCCGGAAAGGATCTCCTCTAGTTTGGGAAAAGTCCGCTCCGGGCTCGATGATGCCTGAAACACAGAGAAATATGGTGGTTCGTTGTCATTGGGGGCCGATCCCTGCTCCGGATTCGAAACCGTCCTGCCCGGGTCATTCGGATCCAAAACCGTTGGCGTGTCCGGAGCGTCTGGCAGGTCGATTTCTTCCCAACTGAATCTTACGGAGTCCCCATCCTGATCACTGCCTGTTCCCCGCAATAGAAACGGTGTCCCCTTCGGGAATACCAGGCCACTCGTTCCAGCACTCACCGCCGGCGGATGGTTCAAAGAGCTCATATCGACCACTGTGCCGCAGAGCCCGCTCTCCCCATTGTCCAGCTGCTCGTAAACTCTGTCGATTCCCTTGGAGTGAAACTGGAAAAGCCGGCTCGCTGCCACGTTGTCCGGGCCGCAAAGTCCAGCGTAGGACATCAGCGTGCTTCCAGAGCCGGGCTCGAAAGCGAATTCCGGCGAATACTGGCTACCGGTTTCCCCATTACACCGGCTCCAAACGTGGGGCATCCCGAGCTGGTGTCCCAGCTCATGCACTAAGATCTCCACCGGAATAGCGCTTCCCGTCAACGCTTTGGCCTTCCCCGCCGAGCAACTGAGCCCGCCAGTGACGCCGCCGCACGTGCTCCAGACGAACAGATGCCCCACGTCATAATTTTCCGGACCAACGATTCCATCGACGGTCTCCTGGTTCAACTCGAAGTTTTCCGCCGCTGCCCGACCCAGCTCACACGGCTCCGTAAATCCCGGATCCGTCGCGTCGGTGAAAATCAATTCGCTGTTTTTCTCAACCAGTATGAAACGAAGCGACAGCTCGGGCAAGGTAATCGCATGGATTTCATTGATTTTCGAGACAATCGCCGCCAGAGTGTCGGCCTTTCTGACCAACAGAGGATCGCCAGAATAGCTCACCTGGTTCGTATAGTGGCGGCTGGCCGTCACCGCGAGGCGGAGCACCCGAACCTCGCTTCCAGTCCGTTCCACTCCCCGCGTTGCCTCTCCTCGGCTTCTCAAAGCCTGTTCCAGGAAATCTCCCAACAGATCGCCTCCTGTCCATCGAGGCTGCTGAAGGCGATCCCGGGCAAAGACGGCGTAATACCGCTGCTCACCAGGACTCATCGGCTGTATGGAGACGACATGATGTTCGTTCATCACCAGCGCGTTCAAACCTCGCCCGGACCAGGCAAGATGAACTCGGATCGACGGATCGTCCTCGCGAACACCCAAATAAGTCCTGACGCTGGGAAATTGGGCCGCCAGCCCCGGTTCCATGACGGCGTAGCGCCGAATCCGATAGCGCTCCACCGAGCCATCCAACCCGGGAAGCTCCACCACAGCTTCCCCTTTGCCTACTTCCAAGCCCTCCAATGCCGCTCCAAATGCGATGGAGTCCAGCACCGCGGCCTGATAAGATCGAGGAACGAGGGCAAGCCGCGGAGCCCGCCCTTGCAGCTCCCTCTTCGCCACCCGGCGCCAAAGACCGCCAGCCTGAACCGGGCGACCTCCAAGAAGAAGCCCTAGTACTCCAACAAGCACCAGTCCCCGCTGTCCCATTCTAAGCAGGTCCATGGAAAGCCTCACCCAGACGGCGCAACAGGCGAAAAAGCCGGTCATCTTTCGGGTTGGAGCCCGCTTGTATCGCCCGCGGTCTTTCAGACTCACAGCTCGCGGTTTTGGTTGTTCCGTCCAGCAATTCATGGGTCGCTTCTCCAGGCATCACGCCTTCTCTTTGGAGATCCGGATCCGTTCATCGATGCGGCAGCCCAAGATATGGACCACACTCTCAAGAGTCATCTGGAACCCTGTTTCCAAATGAAGAGCAGCCTTTCTAGCCCTGGCTCTCAAGCCGTCTCGCACCTTGGTTTTGAGCGGCAGGCCCTGGCCGGTATGCTCGAGCACTTCAGTGGTAGGGTTAGGGCTACAATCCAGTTCTAAGGGTGGCTTCCGACTTTCGATTCACGGAAGCGCGCCTTTGCCTGGAAATAAAACACCCGAGAATCGTCACCAAGAGCCCGACATCGCGAGTTTGGCGGTCAGCCACCGGAATAAGAGGGGACAGGACAGATCCCGGACGCGGGACAGTCCACGCCTCCATTCTCTTCTTCTTTGGCGAATGGCCTCAGAGCGATTCCGCTGCAACCCCACCATCGGCAGCGGTTGAGGTGGCCGAGCCAGGCTCCTTGACAAGCTTGCGGCGAAGCTCGGTCCTTTCCTTCGATAGGCGGACTCTTGAGATCGTCTTCGCAGGCTTATCTAAACCGCCGCTCCCCTTACCGGCCTGGCAAGCGGTCCGCAGCGGCCACCTGTCGCCATATTGCTTCTCAGGCGACAGAAATTATAAAAACAGACAACCAAAAGCTCAGTAACATCAAAAAAACGAACTGTCAACTATTTTTCCGGAAAAAAGTAGAGAATGTTCTTCGTTGAAGGTGAAGTTTTTGGTAAAGCCTTTGTTCTCCCTGTGTTTCGTTTATCAGCCCGTTGGGCGAGGGGTTTCTCAATCACACACATCGGGGGCCGTCCCACTGCCCTGGGGCGGAGCAACACCGGGCCTCGGTCACATGGTACCGGCCACCCGAAAAAAGCGCGCAGCGCACAAAGATGTGGGTCCAGGGAGCTGGCTCCCTGGCGTGGGTCTGGGAGCGGCGCTCCCAGCGGAGGTCCGGAGGCAGAGCCTCCGCCGCGTTCCAGGGCTGGAAGCCCTGGGGCGGCGTCTGAAATCTGCACCGTGGCCGGTACCATGACCGAGGCCCAACACCGGAAAGTAGGCATGGGGTGGTCCGAGTCTGGGAGCTAGTTCACCTGC
>JAJRTK010000145.1 GCA_024278345.1 bacterium
AGCAGCGCTCCCAGCGGAGGTTCGGAGGCGGAGCCTCCGCGGGGTTCCAGGGCCGGGGGCCCTGGCGCTGTGTCCGGATTTCGCAGCGTGGCCGAAACGATGGACGAGGCCCCGTCGAGCCGCTTTGCGGCCTTGATCCCAGGCGCGGCGGCCTCGCGCGTCTCTACTGCGGCAGCTGATCCATCGTTGGCGCCTTCGGCGGTTCTCGCTGACGCTCGCCGGGTCACGCCTCGCGTTACCCGACGGTCATCCTCTTCGGCCAGATCCTCGACGTAGTGCAGGACTACGCCTCCGGTGGGGCCTTCCTCCTCCTTGGTGGCAACGCGCCTCGGACCGCCTCGTGACGATCCGTGATGAGAGTTCCGGGTTTGCGTGCGGTGGCGCCGCGTTTCCGGTGTGGGTCTCCGTCACTTGGGGAGGGATCCCTGGCCTGACAGCGGGAATTCCAGCAGTGAAACTGGATTTCGTGCCCTGAAAAGGATGCTTCTATTGCGAAAGTTGCTTTGTTTCGTTCGGATTCGATTCTGCTGTTTTTCGTTTCTTTTTCTGATGTTGCCGGCCCTTGTAGGCGCGAGGGGAAACTCGGATTCCCCGGGTCCCAAATCGGCGACAACTTCTAATGCTGGAGTGCCTAATTCGACAGTGCCCGCTTCTTCTTCCGCGTCCGAGGATGCCGGTGCCGATTCTCCTGAACCCGTTACAATGTCCGAGGATGCCGGTGCCGCTTCTCCTGAACCCGTTACAATGTCCGCAGGTCCGACCGCTTCTTCTGGAGCCCCTGCAACGTCCGAAGAAGAGTCCGACGAAGATCTTCTTCGGGAACTTCAGCAAGAGCTCGGAGGGTCTTCCGCGCCGGATTCCGGCCAATCACCGAGCCAGGTGCGGTCAGTGGCAACGGTGGCGAAGCCGGTCTCCTCCTCCGGTGGGACCATTGTTCGAGCCGGAAGATTGAAGCTCCTCGATCTCTCCTTCAATTCCCTTTTCGCGGCTGGCGGTACCACGGCGCCCGCGGACAGGATCGGGGACCTCCAATCCGGGGGGCATGACCCGAAGCAGAACGGTTTCACGGTGCAGAACCTGGAAATGACGCTTCTTGGTGCCGTGGACCCCTATTTCCGAGGCTCGATTTTTCTTATCTTTCAGGTGGACGAGGCTGGGGAAAGCTTTGTGGAGGTGGAGGAGGCCTACCTGACGACCCAGAGCCTGCCGGCGGGCCTTCAGATCAAGGCGGGCACCTTTTTTACGGAGGCCGGACGCCTGAATCCCCGGCATCCCCACACCTGGGATTTCGCCGACCAACCGGTGGTGAATTCCCGGATGTTCGGTGGCGACGGTCTTCGTGGGCCTGGCGCCCGGATCTCCTATTTGATGCCGCTCCCCTTCTACTCCGAGGTGTCCGGCACGGTGCAGAATGCTCGCGGTGAGACGGCTTTTTCATTTTTGGGCGCGGCGGACCAGGAAGATTTTTCAGGGCATCCCCTGGTGGATCGGCTTGTAAACGGGCCGGAAGACCTTCTTTATACCCTAGGCTGGACCGGTTCCTTCGAGCTTTCGGAAACGACGACCTTCTTGCTCCAGGCCAGCGGAGTCTTTGGGCCCAACCGCACGGGCCCCGGGGCTCGGACCACGATTGCCGGAGTGAGCGCGTACCTACACTGGCGTGGCATTCCGAACTACCAGGGCTACCCCTTCTTCAAGTGGCAGACGGAGGCATTTTACCGGAATTACGAGGTGGCGGGAAGTTCCCGCGGCTCGCCGGTCGCCGGTCGGGCGTCGGAGTCTGGTGGTTTTGGCGGCTTGTCGGCGGTGGATGGGGCGTCGGAGCCCGGTGGTTCGGTCGAGGCCGGGGAAGTTGGGGAGTGGTCGGGTTCGAGCCTGGAGGACGTGGGTCTGTACAGCCAAGTGGTCTGGGGTTTTCATCGTGGTTGGGTCGTGGGGACGAGGGTGGATTGGGCCGGCGGCAACGGAGATGCCGGCGATCCTCTGCGAGGCGCGCGGCTCCGGTTTTCGGCGAATCTCACGCGTTATCCAACGGAGTTTTCAAAGCTCCGCCTCCAATACAATCTGGATCGCGCCGAGTTCTTGGACAATGACCTTCAGCACTCGGTCTGGCTCCAATTCGAGTTTCTTCTTGGAGCCCACGGAGCCCACAAATTTTGAGCCCGGATGCAGGGCTGGCTGGGAGAATGTTCCGGGCGGGAAAAATGCGAGGGATGGGAGCGGCCGCGAGCAGCCTGAGCGGAACTCAAGCATGAAGAGAATCACGGGCCGGATCCAGAGGGTCTGGCCAACACGAATGAGGTGTGCGATGGGATGGAATCGTTCTTTTGTTTTGAGCTTTCAATCTGCTGGTGATCGGTGGTTCTTGGAAAGATCGCCGGATTCACGGCGCGGTGGGGGCTTTTGGACTTGGGGAATTTCCCTGATGTTGTTTTTTTTGCTTCTGCCAATTCCTGCCTTGGGGAAGCTACGGATTCTGGCCACGACCTCTGATTTGGCGTCCATCGCGCAAATGGTGGGTGGGGATCACGTTCAGGTTCTGGCCATTGCCAAGGGTCGGCAGGATCCTCATTTCATCGACGCGAAGCCCAGCATCATGCTGGAGGCTCACAGGGCGGTTCTCTTCATTCGCGTGGGCCTCAGTCTGGAAATTGCGTGGGAGCCGGCGGTTCTGGAGGGCGCCCGCAACGGCAAGATCCAGCCCGGAAATCCGGGGCACCTGGACGCATCGGAGGGGGTTCGGGCCCTGGAAATCCCAGGGGTCGATCTGGATCGTTCCATGGGGGACGTCCATCCTTACGGCAATCCACACATCTGGCTCGATCCGTGGAACGGTCGGATCATTGCCCGGAACATCGCTGTGCGCCTTTCGGAGATCGATCCAGAGCACAGCGGGGATTACCGGGGTCACTTGGCTACTTTTCTGAAAAAACTGGACGGGAAGATGTTTGGAGTTTCGCTGGTGAAGGAGTTGGGGGGGGAGGAACTCTGGCGTCACGAGCTCGCGGGGGATTTGGCTGATTGGCTCCAAGCGCGGGAAAAACGCCTTGATCCGGGGAGTTGGGCTGGGCGAATGGCGACGCATCGCGGGCAGGAAATCCTCACGTTCCATAAGAGCTTTCCCTACTTCGCTCACCGATTCGGCCTTGTTGTGGCGACGGAGCTGGAGGCGAAGCCGGGAATCCCGCCGAGCCCCGTTCAGCTTATGAAGGTGATCCGCCTGATGCGCCAGCGGAAGGTGCGGGTGCTTCTGATGGAGCCGTTTTACGATCGGAAGCCCGCGGATCTGGTTGCGCGGAAGACGGGGGCCCTGGTGGTCCAGGTGGCGAACTCAACGGGGGGCCAGGAGGGAGTGGACGACTACCTGAGCCTCATCGACAACCTTGTTCAGCGCGTCGCGGATGCCCTGGACGGAAAGGAGTCTTGATGTGTTTTCCGCGGAAGCCCTTCAGCTCTTGACGCTTCCATTCGTGGCTTGCCTGGTTCTCATCGGTATCCACTGTTATCTGGGCATCCACGTGCTGGCCCGGGGCGTGATCTTCGTTGATCTGGCTTTGGCCCAGATTGCGGCGTTTGGCGGCGTCGTCGCTCTTCTTGTGGGATACGAGAGCGAAAGTCCGGCATCGTTCGGGTTTTCCTTGCTCTTTACCGTGTTGGGCGCCGCCCTCTTTTCTATCGCCCGATTCCGGGAAGAGCGGATTCCCCAGGAGGCGATCATCGGGATCCTCTACGCCGTGGCTTCGGCCTTGGCCATTCTGGTCCTGAGCAAGTCACCCCACGGCCGCGAAGAGATGGAGTCGATGCTCGTGGGGAGTATCCTTTTCGTCACCTGGCCGGAGATCTTCAAGACAGGGGCCATTTATCTGGCCGTGGGACTGTTCCACTACATTTTTCGGGAGCGGTTTCTCTTGATCTCCCAGGACGTGGAAGAGGCCCGGAGGCGCGGCTGGTCCATCCGTTTTTGGGATTTCCTCTTCTACTTGAGCTTTGGGGTGGTGGTGACGCGGTCGGTTCATATCGCGGGAGTTTTGCTGGTCTTCACCTATTTCGTGGTGCCCACGGTCTGCGCCATGCTCTTCGCCCACGGGTTGCGGCAGCGGCTGTTCCTGGGGTGGGGGATCGGTTTTGTCGCCAGCGTGTTGGGGCTTCTTTTGTCTTTGAAGATGGATCTTCCCACGGGAGCGTCGGTAGTGGCGTCGTCGGGCGGGGTCTTGCTGGTTTGCTCTATTGTCTACGCGTTGCTTCCGGGAAGGCCGGAAGATGGCTAGAAAGTTGCCGAGGTGCCCTGAAAACCGGTATCACCGGGTGCCGTGGAGCGCCAGGGAAGTCAGGGCGACCATGGCGGAAAAAAAGGCCATGTCGGCCTTGTCGAAGGGGGGCGAAGGCTCGATCCGGTAGATGCTCACGATGCCGAATTGACGCCCCTTGGCCACGAGAGGCTGGGAAATATGGCTCACGATGCCCCAGTGCTCGAGCTGTTTGTCGATGGGGCTTATTTTGCCTTCCGGGCCGGGGCCGGTGGAGGAGCGGCCCCTTTGGCAGAGCCCGGCGGCGACGCTGGGGAAATCTTTGCACGGGATGGAATTGAGCGGATCCGTGGCAAACCCTTCATGGACCACCGCCTTGAGCTTCGGACCGTTCCCCGTGGGCATGAGCACCGAGCCACCCGCGGCCCGCAGGGACTTGAGGATCACCGTGAAATTGGACTGCAAGAGGTCGGGCAGGTTCGGCTTGACGCTGATGAGGCGTGCCAGCCGCGCCAAGTTGGCCAGTTGCCCAACCCGGCTTCGGAGTTCCCTCCTGGTGCGGTCGAGCTTGCTGTTGACCTCGGCCATGGCGACGTTGGCCTCCACAGCGCCCTCCACGAGGTGCTGAGACTCCAGAGCCTGGTTCGAATCGATGCTTGCCCGGAAGCGGTGGCGAGTCACGGGAGCTTTTTCCGCCGCGGGCGGATTGGCCACAACTGGTGGTTGCTTGAGGAAAGGCGTCCGTTCCTCTTGCCGATCGACCAGTTGAGAATCGAGGTCTTTTGGCTTGGCTTGCTCCAGGATTTCCTTGCGGCTAAGGAGTAGCTCAGAGCTGGAGCCCGTCTCTGCTTTCGCCTCTTGATGGGCGCCGGGAAGGAGGGTTTGGAGCGAAGAGACCAACCGTTCCGGGAAGCTGGAGACGAAGCGATAGCGTTCCGTGATGCTCCCGGCCATCATTTTCGTCGCCTCCAGGAAAGGCTCAAAAACGCCCTTTCCCATGGTGGCCACCGAATCGTAGCGTGCCCATTGGTTTTTGTTCAGAGCCTGGTCCAGGGTGTCCACGGGCAGCACATTGGGTAGATCCCGTTTGTTGTACTGGAGGACGAGGGGGATTTGGCGGATATTGAGGTCGTGGGAATCGAGGTGCTCAGCTAATTCCCTCAGTGCGAGCCGGTTTTCCGAGAGCCGATCATCAGCCGAATCCACCACCAGAACAATGGCATCGACGCCAGAAAGAACAGCGCGGCGCGTGGATCCATATTGGACCTGGCCAGGTACGGTAAAAAGCTGGAGTTTTACCGAATACCCGCTGATATGCCCCAGATCCAGGGGCAGAAGATCGAAGAAAAGAGTCCGGTCGTTTGCCGTGTTCAGACTGAAAAGCCGGCTGCGCTGGTTGTTCTGTATGGCTTTGTGGATCTGCTCGAGGGTCGTCGTCTTGCCGCTCAAAGCGCAGCCCACGTACACGAGCTTGAGGCTCATCTCCCGGTCGGTGTTGTTGAAAAGAACCATCTCCCAGCCCGCTCCTTGGGGTCCGCCGAGCGGTCCCGATGCAAATCGTCAAGCGATCTCGGCCGCTGGCGAACTTTGGATCGAGGTTCCCGCGGGAACGACTCTTACCACGTCGCCACCCGGTCCACCCTGGCTCTCTACCGCCTCGATTCCACCGGCGCCTTCCGCTGTCCCCGGGGAGCTCTCCACAAATGTCTCTCGCCCGCTCGGGTCGATGAAGGCATCGTTCGAGCGCAAAGTCAGCTCCACGGCTTGCTGTTCGATCTCTTGAAGCTCCCACAGCCAACCGTTGCTCTGGGCCTGGAGCCGGAACAACGAAAAGAGGGGTAAGCTGCTCAGGTGCTGGAAAAGTCGTTTGGCCCGATCATTTTGGGTCGCCAGGGTTGGCCTTTGCCAAAGTCGGAGCACACGGCGGAGCAGGGGATAGCCTAAGGCCATGACCATCAGTGCCACCATGACACCTCCGCCCAAAACCCAAGGCAGCTCCAATTCCAAGTTGCTCCTGGCCACGAGCGACCAGCCGCCAAAGGCCAGGAACCCCAAGATCCCCAACGACAAAAGGAGCGCCGAGCGGATCTTGAGAACTGCCGGAAGAGCCTTAGAAAGCGAGTGCCCAAGATGGCGAGCCTCTTCCCGGAGCACCGAGATCGCCCGATAGGTCCGATCCCGGTTGACGCGGCCGATCCTATCGTAGATCTCTTCCCGATCCCTCTCCCACTCCGGATGCTCCGCAAGCCTCTCCTTGTTTGCCTTCGACTTGTCGGGACTACAGATGATGTAGGTATCCCCGGCCTGAAGCCCTGCCGTGGCAAGGCAGGCTTTCCAGCGGGAATAGACGTCCAGGAGGTCGTCGTCGGGAACCTCGTCAATCCGATTCAACACATAGACCACCTTCGATGCGTCGGAGCGGTGAAGGATCTGGCTCACCATTTCCAGCGTCCGGGGAATCACTTTCCGCTCGGTCTTGTGGACGTCGAAAAGGAAAAGGACCAAATCGGAGACATCGACGATCTGCTCCGCAAGGGTCAAAATCCCTTCCCTCTGCATATCGGCGTCATAACCGGGGGAGTCGATGAGGATCACTCCCCGGAGCCGAGCGGCCGGGCATGCCTTGAGATCGATGTAGGTACTGATGTCAGTGCTGGCTCCACCCCCTCCCACAGCCCGCGACAGCTTTTCGTCGATATTGTAGAAAGGGAACCTTGGATCCGCCGCCAACGCCAGTCCGGGCAACGTTTGCACCGAGCCGCCACCGCCGTAGCAAAGCACGCTGAACTTGTCGTTGACCGCCTGGATCCCATCTTTCTGGACGGGTATCCCTAAAAGATCATTGACGAACGTGCTCTTCCCCGACGAGTACGTGCCCAGCAAACTGATGACTGGCCACCAGCGAACCGATTTTGCCAAACTCTCTCCCGGCCCGATGGCTCCCACCCGGGCCGCCAGACGATCAAGCCCTTCAAAGCTCTGCAAGACGTCTAGCAGCACGGGGTGCTGTTCACTGGAAAGATGGCGCTTGAGGCGATCCATCCAGCCTCGATCCACGGAACTCGCTTGCATGACCTTCACGTTTTTCCCCTCCGCAGGGCATCCCACCTAAATCGCGAGATGATCTCAAAAGCTGCGGGTTGACATTTGAAGTAAATACCATAACATCCCCCTCGGCCAGAGCCAAGAGATTCGCGCCGGATGTTTGACGACAGGTGACTCTTAAATTCTCGGATCCTTCCGGGATAGCCAACGACCTAAAGGATACGACGATGCTTTTTCTCCGCGTGCTGAGAAACACCTGCTTCACGCTTGCGCTGGTGAGCACCGCGATGTTTGCCCCGCCCTCCCTCCCAGCCCGGGAAGCGAACAGGGCCGATGATAACATCGACGCACTCATCCACGACATTGACCGCATTTACCGAGGAAAGACAAGCATCGGTGACATCGAGATGACCATCACGCGCCCGCGCCACACAAACCACCTCAAAATGCGGCTTTGGAGCCGGGGCCTCGAAGACACCTTCATCCGCGTCGATTCACCGCGAAAGCTCAAGGGGGTCACCACTCTCAAGCTTGGCGGGAAAATGTGGAACTATATTCCGAAGATTAACAAGGTCGTCAAAATCTCGGGCTCCATGATGCTCGGCTCCTGGATGGGATCGGACTTCACCAACGACGACATGGTCAAAGAGAGTACCTTCCAGAACGACTATACCTATCGCCTCACTCAGTCAGCACACGCCGGCGAGATCGTCATCGAGTTCATTCCGAAGCCCAATGCCCCCGTCGTTTGGGGAAAACTCGTCATGACCGTCAACAAAAAAAGCCGCCTTCCGGAACGGATCGACTACTTCGAGGAAGGTGGCGACAAGGTTCGAGCCCTTCTTTTTACTGATGTACGCAAAGTCGGGGGAAGGACGATCCCCACGCGGCTTGTCATGCGCCCCCTGAATAAGGAGGGCCACAAAACCGAGATTCTCTATGAAAACCTCAAGTTTGATACAGAAATCCCCCATCGCACCTTTAGCGTGGCCAACCTCAAGTCACGAAGGTAGGTCCCCCGGGGTCTTCATCCCCTACGCTCTCTTTCTCACGTTTCCATGAACGGTTCAATTGAGGCCACTCTCACCGAACAAGAGACATCTATTCTCTGTTCCGCTCACGCTGGACGCGTGCCCGCGTCCATCACTCGCGCGGCTTCCCGGCGGGGAAAGGCGCTGCCATGGTCAACCTGCTGAAAATGGCTCTTCGAAACCTGGCACGGCATCGTCGGCGAACCCTGTTGACCGCTCTCGCTATCGTCTTCGGTACCTCCCTCTCCACCCTGAGCTACGGCATCGCCTTCGGCGCCTATAGGGACATG
>JAJRTK010000146.1 GCA_024278345.1 bacterium
AGGGCTTCCAGCCCTGGAACCCGGCGGAGGCTCTGCCTCCGGACCTCCGCTGGGAGCGCCGCTCCCAGACCCACGCCAGGGAGCCAGCTCCCTGGCCCCACATCTTTGTGCGCTGCGTGCTTTTTTCGGGTGGCCGGTACCATGACCGAGGCCCTCAGAGACGCCTTGCGGGCGACGGCATGGGTCCGGGGGCAATGACAGGGGAGGGGCGGCGGACGGACTGCCGCCGACCCGACCGGAACCCAACCAAGATCAGTCGATTTGCAGCCCCTCGCCCACGAGCATGATGGGAATCTCGTCCCGAATGGGATAAAGCACCTTGCCGTCCTGCCGGAGCAGGCCACCATCGATCTTTTCGGTGACGCTCTTTCCCGACACATTTTTTTGCTCACCGGCGGCGATCTTCTGGTTGACCGTTTCGATGAGCTCAGAATCGGCCATCTTCACGGGCTGCTTGGTGTCGGGACAGATCAAAATGCTGATGAGATCTTCATTGATGGTCATGTCATCTCCGTCTGACTGGATTTCGGCGCCATGCGCGTCTTGAACCGGTTGTGGGCCCAGAGGTAGTCTTCCGGATGCTCCAAAATGGAGTCTTCCAACAGCTCCATGAAACCTTGGGTCACCCGTTGAACATCGACCTCCGTGTCGCCCGTCACCTCCGGCATCCGTTGCTTCCGGTAGCGGATCTTGTGCCCTCGCCCGGAATCGTTCCGAACAATAGTACCCACCACAATCGGACACCCGATGGCAAGCGCAAGAGTTGCCGCCCCCCGATGCGCGCTGGCCGGCTGCCCAAGAAAACGAACACCCACGCCCTTGCTCCGGGCATCCTGATCGGTGACCAGGGAGACAATTCCCCCAGATTCCAGATGGTCCATGAGCCGCCAAATCGACGACGGCACCGAAGGAATCACGTCGATCCCTACCGCGGCTCGCCGCTCCTTCAACCAGTGATCAAGCGACCTGTTTTTGAGGGGCTTGCTGACGCACAAATGACGATAGCCAAGCCCGGCCGTCGCTGCCCCAAGAAGCTCCCAGTTCCCCAGATGGCCCGCCACAAGGACTACGCCATTCTTACCGGCCACAGCGTTCTCCAGCTCTTCCAGCCCATGGACCTCAACTCCATGAAGACCTCCCTCCTTGGAAAGCAACGCTCCTCCCACGGACTCGAGCAAGGTCCTGGCCAACCGCACGAAACTCCGGCGGCCGATGGAGCGGATCTCCCGCTCCCGCCGGCCGGGAAAAACAAGGCGGAGGTTCCGCAAGCTCACCTGACGCCTCCTTCCCATGACCCCATAGGCCAAAAGGCCCAGGAACCAACCGGCCCAACGAAGGCTCCACGGCGGCAACACACGGACAAAGGCTGCAAAGCACTGGACAAATGCAAGCTCCAACCGATGACTCAGAGGCGGGAAAAGATCCGGGCTCATGGCTTTCTCCAGCCTCCCGGCCCTCTGCCGTCCAAGCCCAGCCTTGCCAAAAGCGTCTCAATGAGGCGCTCCGCCCCGGCAATCTCAACCTCGATGCCTAGAGCCAGGATCGGCAATGGGAACTCTCCTCCGAATCCCGGCACATTCACCATCAGGCCCTCCATCCGCACCGCATCCTTTTCCGTGACAACCAACGCTTCGGCCCCCATCCTCGAAGCTCGGCTACAGAGGCCGACGAGCCCTTCCGCGGAAAAGGGAGAATGATCTCTCAAGGCTTTGTGTCCAAGGACTTTCATGCCACACTCCTCCACCGATCGCCCGAAGGATTCCGGGGCGGCCACACCCGATAGAAGAAAGACTCTCTCCGGCATCCGGGATGCAGAGACGAAGCCATTCAAAGCAGCAACTCCGGGTTGCGTTCCGCTCCCGGCGGCAGGACCCACGCCTACGGCGCGAGTTCCCCTCCGTCCGCCGCCACTCGCCATTCCTACCCCATTTGCCATCGCCTCACCGAAGGACCAAGCGCCGCCCGAGCCTGAAACGCGGGTCCCGGCAACCCCGGGGAATGCCCTTCCGCCTCCCTCATGGACAACCCAAAGCCGAGCCGGACGCAACCTGGCCTGGAAAATCCTTGGCTCCCCCGGAGAGCCCTTCATGAATCCGGAGATCCGGGCTTTCCATTCCTCGACTCGCCCTGGCGGCGCCTGGCCGCACCGGTTCAGAATCACGGCATCGGCCCGGCCAAGAGCTGACAGACCTTCGCGGTAGCAGCCGACGGGAAGAACCCGGATTTCACCAGGATCCAGGCTGGTATCAAGAACCACCAAGTCGCACTCCCGATCCAGCCGCCAATGCTGAAACCCGTCATCCAGAAGAAAGAGATCGACCTTCGCCTGCTCCAACCACCAACACCCGGCTCGCCAGCGATCCCGCCCCACCACCACGGGTGCGCCTGTCCACCTGGCCAGCCAAACCGGCTCGTCGCCAAACCGCAAAGGCGCACTCTCCAGCTCATGCCGCACGAACTCGATGCCACGCCCCCTCCTACCATACCCACGGGAAAGGATCGCAACCCTGATACCGCACGCTCTCAATCTTCCGGCAAGCCACGCCGTCATGGGCGTCTTGCCCGCGCCACCCACGCTCAGCCCGCCAACGCTCAACACCGGCCTGGAAAGACCCCGCAAACGGGTCAGGCGGCGGTGCAGATCGCTGCCACGGGTATAAACAGCGGACAATCCAAGGAGAACGACCCTCCAACACCGCCCAATCATCCAGTTCAACCTCCAAACGCCAGGCAACCGTCAGGAAGAACTTGCCACGCGCTCCCACAACTCCTCCATGGACGATACTTCTAAGATCGTGTCCAGGATCTCCTCCAGTTCTTCCACGGAGCTCCGGGATCGCACCCACTCTTCGAGCCTCACCGAGGGTTCGCCGAGCCTGCGGCGGAGCGCCCGGAACAACATCCGCCGCGCTTCCGAAATGCGGCCCTCCTCCCGGCCTTCTTCCCGGCCCTCCTTCCAGCCCTCCTCCCGGCCTTTCTTGAGACCCCGTTCCAGTAACATCTGCCCCAAGGGCGTATCTTCCATTTTCACACCTCCCAACCAGTCCTCTATCTCTTCCAGGCTCAACTCCTGAAGACGGTGGCTCAGAAACGCCCCCAAGAGCCCTGTCAAACTCTTCTTCTCTTCCTGGCCCAGCGACGAGGCTCCCAGCATTTTCGCCCAGCCAACCGCCTTCCTACCAAGCTCTTCCCTTCCCAGGCAGGTCAAGGGAAGGAGAGGAATCGCCGCGACTCCCAAACGCTGAAGCAGCTCCTCCGGGTCCACCCGGTTCAACACCACGCTCTGGGGAGCAAACCGAAGAAAAATCTTTCCCATCGCCGACGTTCGGTACTCCAACGCCTCTTCCACCTCGTGACCACCCGAAAGATAGACCACGAAAACGTGGATCTTCTCCACCTCCTCCCTCTCTTTCAGGTAGGTCACAATCCCTTGGAGCCACCGGAGAAGAAAACGTTCATCCCGATATCCCTGGAACTCGACGAAGAGGATCGGCCGGCCTGCTTCTTCCGGCTCCAGCACCCCATCCAGACGCCGCTCCACTCCCTTCACGGTCAGGCTCCGCCAGCAATATCCTCCTCCCTCACCAAGCCCCGCAAGCCGCGCAACCGCTTCGGGGACCAACCGGCCCCACTCGTGAAATGCCTTGTCCGTCGCCATCAGCTCCTCCCTCCCCGATTTCAGGGATTTTGCCCTTCTAACCGGCCCGGCCACGAAGGGCTCCGCGTCTGGA
>JAJRTK010000147.1 GCA_024278345.1 bacterium
CCCTGCCGGGGACCGGGGCCGGAGGCCCCGGACGACCGCCGAGTCACGCGAAGCGTGACCCGCCGAGCGATAGCGAGGCGTTGGCGCTTGCGGTTCCACAGTCCTGGAATTGTCCCGCGTTGCGTGGATGCCCCACTTAAGTCACGGCAACAGCAACCGCGGCTCATGACACCCGCGCCCACTCTCAACTTTGCCGGGATCGGGAATGTCAACGGTGTGCTCCCTCCGGATACTGAAGGGGCCGTGGGCCCCAACCATTACGTCCAAGTGGTCAACCTCTCTTTCGCCGTTTATGACAAGACCGGTACCATCTTGGCCGGCCCGTCCAATACCAACACTCTCTGGGCGGGGATGGGTGGAGCCTGTGAAACGGACAATAGCGGTGACGCCATCTTCTTGTACGATCAATTTGCCGATCTCTGGGTCTTGACGCAGTTTGCGATTGGCGCGGGACAGGATGTCTGTTTTGCCGTCTCAACGACTCCGGATCCCACGGGAACATTTTACCTTTACAGGATGCCCGCGACGCGTTTCCCGGACTATTACAAAGTTGGAATATGGCCCGATACTACGAGTAATGCCTACCTCCCCAACACCGCCGATCTGGTGGGCAACCTCAACTTCGAGAACTCCGACAATGTCACCCATCTTTTGGTCCAGGGCTTCACCGCTGCCAATGGTGATGACTTGGATCCCAATGACGACGGTGTTCTGGACTCGACGCCCTGGACTCAGATGCTGGATTGCGTCGCTTTGATTGAAACCGTCGGCACCGGCGACCTGACCTACTGCCCCTTGGCTGAAGTCGGCCCGAATGGGAGTTTTGTCCCCGCACAGATCTACCGCTGCCCCGATGGCAGCGGAGCTTGGTACATTGGGAAATTCGATCCAGCCGATCCCAACGCCGTTGACAGCCCTGGGGTTGCCAATCCATGTCCAACATCGACTCCAACGGCGACGGCTACGGCGACGCCAACTTCCACGGAGACTCCGACGGTCCCCGCAACTTCCACAGCCACTCCCACCATGACTTCGGTGCCGGCAACGGAAACTCCCACCCCAATCCCCACCGATACACCTACCTCGACTCCAATGCCTACGGATACGCCTACGGTGGTTCCCGTGGCTCCTTCTATCGTCGAGCCCCTCCTTGATGGGCAAACGGTCGTAAGTTTCACCGACGGGCTTCCCGCAGGCAGCACGATCTTGGTCTTTGACGTCGTCGTTCGCGACACCGTGCTAGGTACAGGTGCCTCGGATTCCGCCGGAAACGGCCAGGTTTCACTCAGCAGGCCGCTCGTTGGCGGTGAGCTCCTCTACGCGGTCAACCAGGATACGGGAGCGACCGGGAGCCAGGTGCCCGTCCAGTTCAGTTCTACCGTGAGCGCCGAACCGGGCGGATGGCCATGGAACCTCCTGTTCGCGCTGCTCCTTTTAGGAGGTTTTGCCCTGGTAACTAGGGGCCGAACAAGCGCAAGTACTGGCAGCTAAGTTCTAGCTTTCGCAAACTGACAGGGATCGAAAATCTCCTTTTGGTAGAGGTTTTCGGTCCCGCTCTTCGTACCGCTCCTCTAGATCCGCGGTGAAGTTCCCGGTGGAGGTCTTCAGTTTTGGCGTCGATGACGAACCCCGAATCGGAGAACGAGATTCCGGCAGGGGAGGGGGCTCTCACCGGTTTCGGGGCTTTATCTTGGGCTTGGTCGTGACTCCCGATTTCAAGAAGTTCCCGGCCTGGTCCGGATCGAGGAAAAAGGCCCGGAGCATCTCCCTTTGGGCCCAGTCCGGAAGCGCGTGTTGGAACTTGCTGAGGCGAAAGGGCGGGAGGCGCGTGGCGAGGCGGTCCCAGGTCTCTTCGTCGGTCCAGAACGAGTCCTGGCGCAACCTTTCCAGCGCGGCCCGGAACTCGTCTTGGAGCGGGCTGTCGCCTTGTGCGATGAGGCGGAAGTTGCCGGTGCTGACCTTCCACGGTCCAAGGGATTCCAGGGCGAGTTTAAGGGTCATGTTGACCCGGCCGCCAGCGAAGGTCCACCACCTGGCCTCGCCCTGCTCGAAGAAGAGGGCGTCTCCGCTTCCCTCCAGAAGCCTGAGCTCGGCACGGTGAGCCTCGAAGAATTCCCGTGCGCTCTCGTGGAGGTAGGGGTAATCTTTGGCGTCGCGGAGGATGGCACGGATCTTCCTGCAGACCTCGAAGCCCCGGAACTGGGGCAGGAAGCCTCCCCAACTCGGTTTCTGCCCCTTGGGTGCCGGGGCAACGCGGATTCGCTTCTCCTTGTGGTTGATCTCATCGACGATCCAGGCTCTTCCAGCCAAGAGGGATGAGCTGCGCTCTTCCTGGAGCCGGTCTACGAAGTGCTGGTCCAGCTCTCCAAGCTCCTTGCCGATGGCGGCGACCACGGTGTAGAAGGCCGGGCTGCTGAAGACCGCGTAGAGTTCCATGAAGTTTTTGCGGCCGTAGACTTTTTCGGCGCGTTCGCCCATGGCCAGGCGTCCGGCGGAGAGGAAGAGGTAGTCGTTGGCGATCACGTGCCGCACGAGTTCTTGTTACTCGTGGCCGGCGATTCCCCGGAAATCCGGCACGCGGGAAAGCTGTCTCCAGGCTTCCGCCGGGCGGATGGAGCCGTGGGCCAGGGTCAGGGCAAGAAGTCGGTAAAACGCGTGTAATGCCCCTCTCTGTCGAGCCAGACCACAAGCCCATGCCGACCGGCGAACTGGAGAACATCCGCTTCCAGCGTCCTGCTAACCCGCCCGCTCATCGACTTCCCCACATGCTTCCCCCCAAACCGCCAAAGAAGAAACCCGCCATTCCCAAAGCTCCCCCGACTCCCGAAGCGCCCCGCTCACGCCATCTTCCGACCGCCTCCCACACTCCTCGGTCACAAGCCGACACACTCTTTCTGGGTATCCACCTAAGCCGGGACACGCAACAAAACCAAAAAAAAGACGCGCAGCGTACAAAAACGTGGGTCCAGGGAGCGCGCTCCCTGGTGGGTGCAGGGCGAAGCCATGCCAGGGGACGGGGGATGGAATCCCCGGACCACCTACGGGTAACGCGCGGCGTGACCCGCCGAGCGATAGCGAGGCGTTGCCCGGACGCTTGCGATTCCACAGTCCCGGGAATGTCCCGCCTTGCGTGGATA
>JAJRTK010000148.1 GCA_024278345.1 bacterium
CGGCCACGGTGCAGATTTCAGACGCCGCCCCAGGGCTTCCAGCCCTGGAACCCGGCGGAGGCTCTGCCTCCGGACCTCCGCTGGGAGCGCCGCTCCCAGACCCACGCCAGGGAGCCAGCTCCCTGGACCCAATTTTTGTATTTTTTCTTCTGGTGGCCGAAACGATGACCAAGACCTCCGAGTCGGTTGAAAACCGCTTCGAGGCAGCCTCTCAAGAAAGCTCGGCTACGGAGAGCGGCTCGTCCATGGCAAGGTGAGAAATCTCGTGGTGGGATTTTTTTGGAGGATCGAGCCTGATCCCCGCGGCGGCGAGTCTTTTCGCCGCAAGGGCCGTTCGCCCATCATCCTCGTTTTCAATGGACCACTGGGCATGGCGAACCAGTAGCGCGAGCTGCATAGCCCGGCCAAGAGCAAAGGCCAACTGGCGGGCACCCCTCTCCACGGAGGCACTGCCCAACGAGCTGGCGGCGGAGAACCATTCCTCCGCACGTTTCGCCCAATCCATGGCAACCCAAGCGGCATTCCCCAAGGCGGAGTGCGACGCCTGGCTCACAAGAGACCGGATTTCGCTCAGAAAAGGGATCAAAGCCTGTTCCTTAACAATGGCTCGAATCATGTCGAGAGCCAGAACATTCGTTGTTCCCTCCCAAATGGAAAAAACCTGTGCATCCCGGAGTAGCACGGGCAAACCTGTTTCTTCCAGGTAGCCCGCGCCACCAAATGTTTCGAGGCACTCACTGGCCCCCGCCACGGCTTGCCGCCCGGTCAAAAGTTTGGCCACGGGCTGCAGCATGCGGAGAACCTTGCGTTTATCCTCTTCCAATGCGCCGATTTCATCGGCTCCCAACAATTCTGGAATTCTAAACGCCAGATGGAAGGCAGCTTCAAACTCCGTCTCCATCTCCGCCAACGTCTCGAGGTGAAGGGGTTGCTTGGCCAGCGTGTAGCCAAAAGCAAAACGCCGTCGGGCATAGTCCCGGCTCAACGCAATCCCTCTCCTGAGCGACGCCGTGGCACAAATGGAGTTCCAGGTTCTGGTGATATTCAAGAGCGGAGTGATATTTTTCACACCATTCTTGAGCTCGCCAATGGGTTCGGCCAAGGCGCCATCCAGATCCAGTTCCGCCGTGGGGAGCATCCGGGTGCCGAGCTTCTCCTTGAGGCGCCGTACAAGGATTCGATTCGGCGAGCCGTCGTTCAGAATTTTTTGCACAAGGAAAAGAGCGAGGCCTTTGCCTCCCGGCGGATTGCCATCCGGCCGGGCCAACGTCAACGCGACTTCAGAGGTCACGGCCGAAGTAAACCACTTGGTTCCATGGAGCCGCCACCCATCATTGGCGCGCCGGGCTGTGGTTTCAGAGAGTCCCACATCCGACCCGCCGGTCTTTTCGGTCATCCACTGGCCGGCGGTCCAAGCGCGGGAAGGATCCCTTGAGAGCAGACGCGGAAGAATCCGTTCTTGAGTGTCTTCAAGGGCCGAAAGTGACAGGGTCTTGGCGGCGCCATCGGTCATGGCCAGGGGGCAAGTATAGGTATGAGAGGAACGGTCGAAAAGGTAGACTAGCGCAAACTGGTGAACCCGCGAATACCGGCCGTGGCGCTGCTCATAAGCCGTGGCCACCAAACCGTGCTTCACCGCGACCCGCGCAAACTCTTTCCATGCCTCCGGGAGCTTGATCTCGTCAATCCTACGTCCCCAAGGATCCCACTGCACGAGCTGTGGCTCCTCCTGGCGTGCTTCGTGACAAAGCTCCAGCAACGGGCCTCCAGCGAGTTCCCCCATTCTCTCCAAGCTGGGTACGATATGAGAACGAACATAGTCGGGAATGACCCGGGCAAGGTAGCTCTGAAGAACGCGGTCTTCGAGATATTGGTTGCCAAGCCGTGGAGGATCCTGCAAAAAATCCATCTTTCGACTCCTCTTCTCAGGTGGAAGGACGACTTCCAGCCCAACTCCTCGCCGACTTGGGCTCGGACTTCACATCCATCATGCACCATGAATCGCCCCAAGCCAAACGCCAGCCAACCGCGGCTCCCCAAGAAAGACTCGCGGCCAAGAACCCGTGCGATCATGCCCCATCCATCTCTTCCCGGGGGAGAACGGAATTTTGAACCCGGGGGGAGGTGCCAAGGAGCTCCCGGGCGAGCTGCAGGGTGCTGTCGGTGATGACGCGCCCGCCCAGCAATCGGGCGAGCTCCCGCTCCCTCCCGGCCCCGGTCACTTCTTTGGCCCGGGTCAAGGTGCGGCCGCCGAGGACCCGTTTCTCTACAACGACATGCCGTTCTCCCAGACTGGCGATCTGGGGCAAATGGGTGATGCAGAGGATCTGGCGCTTGTCCGACAAGCGCAGGAGCTTTTCTCCCACGGTCCTGGCAACCCCTCCTCCGACGCCAGCATCAACTTCGTCAAAGACCAAGCACGAAACCTCATCGACTTCGCTCATCAGGCTCTTGAGGGCTAACAGAACGCGGGAAATCTCGCCGCCGGACGCGATTTTGCTCAGGGGCTTGAGATCTTCTCCGGGGTTCGGGGAGATCAGGAATTCTATTCGTTCAAGGCCCTGTTCTCCGACTCCATCGCGGACTCGTTCCTGGGGAATCGCCTCGATCCGAACATCGAAGCGAGTGCGAGCCATGGCGAGCTGGGCAAGCTCGGCCTCCACGGCCCCCCTCAGTTTCGCGGCAGCCCGCCTCCTCTGCGCGGAGAGCTTTTCCGCCGCGGATCGATAGACCGCTCGGGCGCCTTCCAGTTTTCTCGCCAGATCTTCCTTCGACAGAGCGCTCTCTTGGAGCTCCTCTCGCTCGGCCCTGGCAGATGCGAGATAACTCAGAAGCTCGGCATCGGTATCGCCATATTTCCTCCGCATTCTACGGATCAGAGTCAGCCGTTCGTCGAGATCCACCAGCTCGTCGGGATCGTATTCCGCTTCCGCCCCCAGGTCCCGAAGCCTTTCGCTGATATCCTCCAGCTCGACACGCACTTGAACGAGCCGCCCCACCAGCTCTCCAAACCGCACATCGGCTCCGGACAACCTGTCCAACTGTTGTTCCAGGAAACTCAGTTCTGAAATGAGGCAGTCTTCATTATCGTACAGAGTTTCGAAGCCGGCCCGGCATCCGGCCTGGATTTCCTCTGAACTCTGCAACAGCCCGCTCCGTTGTTCCAACCGCTCGGTTTCTCCTTCTTCCAGGGCCAGTGACTCCAGCTCGGCAATCTGGTGCTCCAGCACATCGAGCCGCCGGAGCCGCTCGCGCTCGCCATTTTCCTGAGAACGGAGAGCCCGGGCGGCCAAAACTAGTACCCGGTGGTTCCGGGCAACCGTTCTTCGTTGGCCCATGAGCTTGGCGAATCCATCGAGAAAATCAATATGCAAATCGGAGCTCAATAGGCTCTGTTGCTGGTGTTGTCCAACGATTTCCACCAGGTGCCGGCCGACGTGGGAGAGAACCGCTTGGGTCACCAATCGCCCATCCACGTAGCACCGGTTGGCTCGCCGGCGACCGATGACCCGCCGCAACAGGAGTTCGTCGCCAATCCTTTCGACTCCCTCCACCTGGCTAAGCCTTTTTTTCGTCGCCGGCTCCAGCCGAAACAGTGCTTCGACCTCCGACTCTTCTTCCCCGGTCCGCACGTATTCACTCAAAGCCCGGCCTCCCACAACGAGGTGGAGGGCACGAACGAGAACCGATTTTCCGGCTCCTGTTTCACCGGAGAAGATGTTCAAACCCGGTCTCAGCTCGACGCTAAGCTCTGCGATGGTAGCCAGATTCCGGACTCTTAGAAAGCTCAACATATCAACCCAAGCCCCGTTGGTCTCGAATGATCGCCCCGCCGCCAGGAAGCGGCGCGAAGGTATGCCTTACAATTGCCTGCTTCTTCCTATATGGCATTCCGAGAGAAAAAAAGCAAGGGCTCTAGAAGATCAACGAAGGGGTGGAAATCAGGGGCTGAGGCCCTCCTACAAACCCGCCATCGACCGAGGCGTGGAATCAAGGCCATGGGTATCGGGCCCATGGGGAGAGAGGAGGCGGACAGCGCGCAACGGACGTGAGCGATGGGAGCGGAGTACAACCCAAAGGAAGATGGGAGACAAACGTTTGGGGAGTTGTGCATTCAGACCCGGCGTCAATTCCGGTAATTGGTGAACTGCATGTGAATCCCGAGGTCCGAATCTTTGATGGCGCGAATGGCATCCTGCAAATCATCCCGTTTCTTGCCCGAAACCCGGACGGAATCTTCAAGAATCTGGGCCTGTAGCTTGAGCTTGAGCTTTTTTATCAACTTGACGATTTCCTTTGCTTTTTCCATGGGAATTCCTCGTTGCATGGAGATGCGTTGCCGGACGCGGCCGCCAGCAGCTCTCTCGGCGTCACCGCGAGTCATGGCCTCCAAGGGGACTTTGCGGCGGGCCAGCTTTGTGGCCAGGATCTCATCCACGGCACGGAGCTTCACTTCGTCCGGTGCCACAAGGACCAGGGCATCGGGCTCGATCTGGATCTCGCAACCGGTCCCCTTGAGGTCGAAGCGAGTCCGCAACTCATGGGTCGCTTGGTTGACGGCATTCTTGACCTCCTGGTCATCGATACGCGAAACAACGTCGAAACTGGATTGTTTTTTTGCCATTTTCTGACTCCTGCAAGGGTTTGAAAAGCGTGGAAAACAAGAGAACGGTGGCGAGGCCCAGGCCGAATCACGCCGAAAGAACGAAACGAGTCCCATGAGCGCTCACTACACGGTTTCTCACCAAACTGCTATAGGGAGAAGGTCACTCTTGCGCCCATGAGCCCCACTTGAGCTTGAGACGATTTACTCCATTCAACGGATCGTTCGTCAACTGTTGGGCAAAAACTGGCTCATGCTCCCCTAATTTTCCACAGACTCAGGCCGCGCTGCACCAGATCGCATGCCGTTGGCACGTGAACGGTTTTTCTGCACCTTTGTTGGGAAAGGCGGCCCAAAGTAGATTCCAGACGTTGGAGGTACCCATGCGGACGCTGTGGTCTTTGTTAATGCGGCGATTGTGCCCCCTTGCAGCCCTGTTGGTGGCCGCGCAGATCTTTGCCCTCTCAGCTTGGTCCCAACCGCCCGAAAAGGTGACGCCGGTTGCCGAGACGAGTGGCACCGAGGTCCTGGAAAAAGCTGACCGGCTTCCTGGCCCGCCGACCCACGGCGCAAACGAAGCAGCACCGCTGGAGGTAAGTGCTCCCGAGGAGGCCCCGAAAACGTCGGCGAATTCGGAGGGTAGTTCCCAGTCGTCTTCGGCTGAAAGTGTTGACGCTTCCCCCCCGCGAGACGCGGCGGAGGCCATGGCCAAGCTGCGCTTGAACGCGAAGCCCACAACGCTTCTTGATCGGCTGATGTCCCTGTTGGGTCTAGTGGCCATGGTGGCCATTGCGTGGCTGCTTTCCGCCAATCGAAGCCGGGTCGATCTGCGGCTAGTGGTTGTGGGAGTCAGTCTCCAACTGGTCTTTGGGATCCTTGTGCTGAAGACGGCTCCGGGAGAATGGCTCTTTTCCCAGCTCAATACTTTGTTTACGGCGATTTTGGGATTCACTGACACCGGAGCCGAGTTCATCTTTGGAGAGACATTCGGCGATCATTTTTTTGCCTTTAAGGTGCTCCCGACAATCATCTTTTTCTCTTCCTTGATGACACTCCTTTATCACGTGGGCGTCATGCAGCATCTTGTGAACTTCATGGCTGTCGTCATGCAGAAGACGATGGGAACGTCCGGCTCGGAGTCCCTGTCGGCGGCGGCGAACATTTTCGTGGGCCAGACGGAAGCGCCCCTGGTGGTGAAACCATACGTGGCCACGATGACGAACTCTGAACTCATGGCCATCATGACCGGTGGGTTCGCGACAGTCGCGGGCGGGGTTTTGGCTGCTTACGTGGGCATGCTTCAGGACTTTTTCCCTGATATCGCGGGGCATCTGCTGGCGGCGAGCGTCATGAGCGCGCCGGCCGCCCTTGTCATTGCAAAAGTGATGCTGCCGGAAACGGAACAGTCCCTGACGAGGGGAGATGTGAAAATGAACATCGAGCGGCCGGACGTCAATGTCATCGATGCTGCGGCTAGGGGCGCTGGAGAGGGAATGACCCTGGCCCTCAACGTGGGCGCCATACTCCTGGCTTTTCTGGCTCTGGTGGCCATGGCCAACTGGATTCTTGGTGGACTGGGGGCTTTCGTTGGCTGGGAGAACCTCAGCTTGGAGTTGATTTTCGGATATCTATTCTGGCCCGTGGCCTGGATCATGGGAATACCCGCCAGCGATTGCATGGTCGCCGGACGCCTCTTGGGGGAAAAGATGGTGCTCAACGAGTTCGTCGCGTACCTGGACTTGGCCCATCTGCTCCGCACCGGCGGCGAGCTCTCCTATCGGTCGGTGGTGATTTTGACGTATGCTCTTTGTGGATTCGCCAATTTTGGTTCCATTGCGATCCAGCTCGGCGGAATCGGGGGCATCGCGCCATCACGGCGCCACGACCTTGCCAGGCTGGGGCTGCGGGCCATGATCGGGGGCACCATCGCCGCATTCATGACGGCCACTGTTGCCGGGCTCCTGATATGAGCCGATTGCAAAAAAGGAGGTATTTCCCATGATGCTGTTTTCTCCAAAGCAATGGACGAGATTCGCCCCGAAGCGGCCTGGTGAAACGCTTCGCGGACGCGGTTTCAGCTTGTCGCTCTCTTTCTTTTGGGGAGCGTTCCGTTCGCGGCGGCGGCAGTCCGTCCGCCGCCACTCCCCCCTTCCGCCCACCGGGACCAAGCTGCTGACCCTCAAAGCAGCTCGACACCCCAAATTCTATCTCTTTTCTCTTTTTGCAATCGCTCTACTTTTTCCGAATTTGGCGGAATCGAAGAACTGCGAGACCTTCGCCTGTAACCAGGGGTTCTGCCCCAACGTCACGGCGAATCCGGGCCAGTTCGAGTTCGGGACGATCCAGGAAGCGATCCTTGAAATGAACCCCTTTGCTCCGGATCTACCCACGCACTGCATTCTGTTAGTGCCCGATGGAGCCAACGATCTGGTGATACAAGAGTCACTTGACCTTCCGATCCAGACGCCTCCAGAACACCCTCAACCAGGTGAGTGGTTCTACAAAGTTCGAATCGAAGCCCTCCAGGATGCGACCCACACCGGGAAAGTGATCTGGATGCCCGCCGCGGGTCAAGGAAGAACCATCACGATGACGTCCTGTGAAAACGACATCACTCAGTGCTCTGGCCAGGCCATCGCCAGTGAGCTCTATGTGGAAGGTGTCACCTTCACCGGAGGCCGGGTGCCCACCGTGGAAGGTTCAGTAGCCCGAGTTTTCCGCTCCAAGCTCACGGTTGTCGATTCGGTGTTCGAAGACAACGTTGCCGGCTGCGGCGGGGCCATCGCCGTCTTTGGGAAGCACGACTTCTTCGTAGGCACCATCGTAACCTTGGAAGGGATCGTCGATGTTACCGGATCCACTTTCAACTCCAATTATGCTTGCCAGGGCGGAGCACTCTACGTCGCTGGCGGTGCATCAGCCAACATCGCGAACTCCGTCTTCAACAATAACCAGGCCGAAGCTGGAGGCTCCATCTTCGTGGGAGCGGGAATCTCCACGAACCAGTGGACGTCTGGTGTCACAGTCGTCGATTCCACATTCACTGGAGGCGACACAAATATCGATGACGCGCCAATCCCCAACGCATCAACCCATTGCCAAGATGCCGTCGATCTCGATCCCAACCTCCCGGGTCTCTGCAACAACTTTTCTGGTTACGCAGTCAACGACTTGGCTGCGGCGGAGCTCGGTGGAAACGGGGCCGCGATTCAGGTCCATGGCACTTTCTCCGGGAACCGCCTCAAACTCCACGGCAACACGGCCACGGGGACGGGAGGCGCAGTTTATCAAATGGACTACCGCGGGCTGACCGCTTTCCAGCTGACCAACAGCTTCGTTGTGGACAACAACGCCGCCGGAACACCTTCAGGCGATGGCATCTATATCGACGTTCCCCTTTCGAGAAATCCGGACGATACCCCACCAACGGGGTCCACAGGCGCCCGAGCCATCGCGGATGCCTTGCTCTGGAACGTCACCATCGCGGGAAATGGGGGGGAAGGGTTGTGGATTGGGAGTGGGATCCTTCGGGACCTCAAGAACCTTCTTCTTTGGAAAAACGGAGTAGACCTTGTGGGCCCACTGGCCAGTGAATGCGACGGTTGCATCATCGAAAACGTCTCCCCCACCAACGATCCGCTCTTCGTGGGTAACGGTGATTACCATCTTTCCACCCCTCAATCGCCGGCCAAGGAAGCTGGAACAAGCGCGGTTCTGACACCGATTCCAGCGATTGGGACTTTGGATTTCACGCTGGACGTCGATGGGGATCCGCGAGTCACCGACGCCCTTATCGACATCGGCGCCGATGAATACACTTTGCCCACAGCAACGCCGACGCCGACGATCACTCCGACGCCCACCGTTACCTCGACGGTTGTGCCCTCGGCAACAGCCACCCCCACTCCTACAAGCGGAGCCGTACCAGCACAACCAGAGGGCGACTCGGCGGCGGGCATCATGCTGCTCCTGGGGCTCATGCTGGTTTTCGTTCTGACTTTCCGCGGCAAAACCCAGGCAAAACCGTCAACCCAAACTTGAAAAAAGACCGTTGAATGAGCTTTGACTCCGCTCCGGAGCTTCCGGAATTCATTTCAAGGAAATACGCCTTCGACCGCCACGTTTACACCCTGGGAAAGGGCCTCCACCAAGGACGACGGGTCCACTTCGTCGATCACGGCGAGAAAACCGGGCAGCCCGTGTTGCTCCTGCACGGAAATCCAACTTGGAGTTATCTGTGGCGCAAGGTGATCTCCCTCCTGCCCTTTGATCGTTTTCGGTGTATTGCCCCTGATCTGCTGGGGTTTGGCCTTTCGGACAAGCTCCCGGAGGTTTCTGATCATAGTCTGGTGGGGCATGTAGAGGCAGTTGCCGAGCTGGTCACGCGGTTGGATCTGAAGGACTTTATCCTTGTCGGCCAAGATTGGGGCGGCCCCGTAATCACAAGCGTTGGTGCGCGGCTCCAGAACCAGGCGGCAGGGGTGGTCCTTGCCAACACGGCGGTCGTTCTTCCGGCACGCCCCCGGGGCACGACATTCCATCGCCTCTCCCGTCTCCCGCTCATGAGTGACCTTCTCTTCCGGGTCTTTGGGTTTCCCCTTTGGGCACTCCATCGGGCACAGGGGGACCGGGGGAGTATGGAAGGGGATGTGCGCCGCGCCTATTGGTGGCCACTCAGACGCTTGAGGGATCGGGCTGGACCGCTGGCCATGGCCCGTATGGTTCCCGACAACCTGGAGCATCCAAGCATTCCGGAGCTCCGGAGGGGAGAGCAGTGGCTCAAAGAGTTCCAGGGACCACTGAAGCTGGTCTGGGGAGAAAGAGACCCAATCCTTGGACGAGCGCTCCGCCGTCATCTTCGGGAATTTCCTCATGCTTCCGTGACCAAAACCCAGGCGGGTCACTTCCTTCAAGAAGAAGTTCCGGAATCCCTTGCTGCCGCAATACAGGCCGTGGCTGATTCCAGGTTGTGAAACTCATGAGGGGCACGATTCGGCCTCGGTCATGGTACCGGCCACGGTTCAGATTTCAGACGCCGCCCCGGGGCTTCCAGCCCTGGAACCCGGCGGAGGCTCCGCCTCCGGACCTCCGCTGGGAGCGCCGCTCCCAGACCCACGCCAGGGAGCCAG
>JAJRTK010000149.1 GCA_024278345.1 bacterium
CCAGGCTGGCCTTGAGGAAGTCGCGGTTCATCTTGGCGATCCAGTCGATGCTGATCTCCTTGGGGCAAACGGCGGAACATTCCCCGATGTTGGTGCAACTTCCAAAACCCTCGCGATCCATGGCGGAGACCATATCCAGGGCTCTGGAAACGCGCTCGGGCTGGCCTTGGGGCAGAGTGCCCAAGTGCCCGATCTTCGCGGCGGTGAAAAGGGAAGCAGAGGCATTGGGGCAGGCGGCGATACAAGCGCCACAACCGATGCAGGAGGCGGCGTCCATGGAGATGTCGGCGGCTTCCTTGGGAACTGGGATGGCGTTGCCGTCCGGGGCGTTGCCCGTGGAAACGGAGATGAAACCGCCAGCCTGGATGATCCTGTCAAGAGCATTCCGATCGACCACGAGATCCATGATGATGGGAAAGGCTCTGGAGCGCCAGGGCTCGATGACAATCTCATCGCCATTTTTGAAGGCGCGCATGTGGAGCTGGCAAACGGTGGTGCCGGGCCATGGGCCATGGGCTTCACCATTGATGACCATGCCACACGCGCCGCAAATGCCTTCCCGGCAGTCGTGCTCGAATGCGATAGGTTCTTCACCCTTCTCGATAAGCTCTTCATTCACGACGTCGAGCATTTCGAGAAAGGACATGTGCTCGCTGATGTTCTTGGCCTGGTGGGTGACAAAGCTTCCGCTGTCACCACCATTTTTCTGGCGCCAAACGTGGAGAGTCAGGTCCATTACTTGTAGCTCCTCGTGGAAGGCTTGACGTACTCGAACTCCAGGTGCTCCTTGTGCAGCTCGGGCTCCTCATCGGTGCCCTTGAATTCCCATGCCGCAACGTATTGGAAGTCTTCATCGTCGCGTAGGGCTTCGCCTTCCTCACTCTGGAACTCTTCCCTGAAGTGGCCGCCGCACGATTCGGCCCGATCCAGGGCATCGCGGCAAAGAAGCACGGCAAGTTCGAGGAAATCGGCAACTCGGCCGGCCTTCTCAAGACTCTGATTGAGCTCGCTCCCGGTGCCCGGCACGCGGACGTCCCGCCAAAACTCCTCTCGAATCCGCGGAATCTCCTCCAGCGCCTGCCGGAGGCCTTCAGCGTTGCGTGCCATGCCGCAATGCTCCCACATGACCTTGCCCAGCTCGCGGTGAAAAGAATCTACGGTTCGCTTGCCCTGGATGGACAGCAGTTTGTTCGTCTGCTCCCGGACCTCGTCCAGAGCCTCCTTGAACGATGCGTGGTTCGTGTCCACGGGGCAATTCACGAGGTTGGCGGATGCCAGGTAGTTGCCGATGGTGTAGGGAATGACGAAATAACCGTCAGCCAACCCCTGCATCAGTGCGCTGGCCCCCAGCCGGTTGGCGCCGTGATCGGAAAAGTTCGCTTCACCAAGGACAAAAAGGCCCGGCAGATTGCTCATGAGGTTGTAATCGACCCAAAGGCCCCCCATGGTGTAGTGGATGGCCGGAAAGATCCGCATGGGCACCTGATAGGGGTCTTCCCCGGTGATCTTCTCATACATGTGGAACAGATTGCCGTACCGGTCCCGGATGGCCTCTTGACCCAGGCGCCCGATGGCGTCCGCGAAATCAAGGTAGACGCCAAGGCCGGAGGATCCCACGCCTCGTCCTTCGTCGCAGACTTTTTTCGCGGCCCTGGAGGCGACATCTCGGGGCACGAGGTTCCCGAAACTGGGATAGCGCCGCTCCAGATAGTAATCCCGCTCGTTCTCGGGGATCTCTCCCGGGGCCCGCTTGTCGCCGACCTTTTTGGGAACCCAGATTCGGCCGTCGTTCCGGAGCGACTCGCTCATGAGGGTGAGCTTCGACTGGTATTCTCCAGCCACGGGAATGCAGGTGGGATGGATCTGGTTGTAGCAGGGGTTGGCGAAGAAGGCGCCCCGCCGATGCGCCCGCCAGATGGCCGTAGCGTTGCATCCCTTGGCGTTGGTGGAGAGGTAGTATGCATTGCCGTAACCGCCCGTGGCAAGAACGACGGCATCGGCGGCATGAGCCTCGATCTTGCCCGTCACCATATCCCTTGTGACAATGCCGCGGGCCATGCCATCGACAACGACGAGATCGAGCATTTCAGTCCGCGAGTGGACGACCACCTTTCCCGCCCCAACCTGGCGCTGGAGAGCCTGATAGGCGCCCAGAAGAAGCTGCTGCCCTGTCTGGCCACGGGCGTAGAAGGTCCTGGAAACCTGCGCGCCTCCGAAAGAACGATTCGCCAGGTAACCGCCATATTCCCGGGCGAAGGGGACACCCTGCGCCACGCACTGGTCCATGATGTTCACGCTGAGCTGCGCCAGGCGGTAGACATTGGATTCCCTGGACCGAAAGTCGCCGCCTTTCACCGTGTCGTAGAACAAGCGATAGACACTGTCGCCATCGTTGGTGTAGTTCTTGGCGGCGTTGATCCCGCCCTGGGCTGAAATCGAGTGGGCACGGCGCGCGCTATCCTGGTAGCAGAAGGCCTGGACGTTGTAGCCCAGTTCTCCGAAGGACGCCGCCGCCGAGGCTCCGGCTAAACCGGTGCCCACCACGATGATGTTGTATTTCCTTTTGTTGGCCGGATTGACCAGCTTGATGGAAAAGCGGTGGTTGTCCCACCTGTCTTGGATTGGCCCGGAGGGGGCATTCGACTTGAGTTCCATGGTCTTTTGAACCTCCAGACTCCTAGGAAACGAGACCCGTCAGTACGGCCAACGGAATGAGCACGAAGCCCACGAAGAGTACCGTCGCCACCACCGCCGACAAGACCTTGCGCCAAGCGTTGTACCGGGGATGGTTCAACCCCAACGTCTGGAAGAGGCTCCAGACTCCGTGCAACAGGTGAAACCCGATCACAAACATGGCCACTATGTAGATGACAGCGATGGCTGGATGCGAAAAGTCGGTCACAACGTTTTGGTAGACCGCCTCGTGATTGAAATTCGGCGCCGTGGAATGGAAAGTGCCCACGGTGAAATGAAGCAGATGGTAGACAAGGAAAACCAGAATCGCCGGACCCGTGATGAACATCGACCGCGACGGAATCCCCGCGATGATCGGCTTGTATTTGCGATAACCGATGGCCCGGCTCCGGCGGTTTCGCAAGAAAAGCTGCACAATGCAGGCGATGTGGAGCACCAACGCCGACAGCAAGACCAGCCGCGCAACGTAGAGAAGGCCAGGCTTGCTCTTGAGAAACTCCGCGTAATGGTCGAAAACCTGCTGCCCCATGAAGATCTGCAAGTTCCCCAGCATGTGTCCGATGAGGAAGCCAAAAAGGATGATGCCTGTCACGGCAACCATCGCTTTCTTCCCCACCGTGGTCTTGTAAAAGGATAGTGCGCGAACAATCATGTTGGTCTCTCCCTCTTCGAGAGGAATGTCCCGGCCGTGGACCCCGCCTCGAGCTCGGACGCTCCCTATCCGCCACGGGAATTGGCATTGCGAGCTCTTCTGCCATGAGCGTCGCCAACGGGCTCCTATGGCTCGTGGCGGCAGTTCGTCATCAGTCGTGGCGAACGCCCTCCAGCGGGTTGCTCTTCAGGGCCGAGTCGGGGGGAAACAGCAACTCCCGAATCAAGCCGACCACCGGCCAGCTCGTGGAGGAACCGCTTCAATACCTCCTCCGCCGGCTTGCGCCTGGGCGTGTAGGTCCGGTCCTCGGGACCACCGTCTCCCCACCAATCGTAGAAAAAAATTCCGGACAAGAGATCGTCCTGGGCGAAACTATAGCGGATCGCCTGATAGCAAAGCGCTTGCTCAGCGAGATCCAAAGGTCCCTCCATGACGTAGTTCCACGGATCTTCGTTCGCTCCGTCGATGCTCGGGTACCCGATCTCTGTGAACACGATGGGCTTTCCGTGCTCCCGCCTCCATTCCCAGAGACGCTCTCTTATGGGCTTCCAGGCTTCCACAAGCTCCCGCAAATCCGGATCACTCTTGCCAGTGAGCGAGAAGTAGCCCGAAATTCCAATAAAGTCCAGCGCGTCAAAGAACCTTGCCACATTATAGTGGTCCCAATTGGCGGCATAAGTGACCTCTCCACCATAGAGAGCACGGACCTCCGCGATCAAGCCTCGCCAAAACCCCTCGTGCTTTTCCATGGAACAAAGCTCAGAGCCAACACTCAAGGCTTCGATCCTCTCCCGCTGGGCAAGACGCGCATAACTCAAGAGCATCACCCGGTACGACTCGGACCACTCCTCCAAAGGCTCCGGTTCGATGTTGCCACGCCAGTCCTCCTCACCAGGGTTCGACAAAAGAACGATGGGCAGAAGAAGCACTTTCAAGCCCTGTCGATGCGCCTGACAAACCGCCCTGGCAATCTCTTCTTCTGTCGCCGTGAGAAGCGGGTCCGGGCCAATACAGGTCGAATGGCGGCCCTCCTGGTATTCCGGCACGAGAATCTCCACCCAGGTCGCCCCCAACTCCCGGATCTCCCGCATGTGCCGCTGGTAGCTGAAACCCTCCTCCTTGCCGTAAAGCCCCAGCACTACCCCTGCCCGCATCCGATACGGTTCCGCCGAAGCCAGCGGTATGGCCAGCCCCACCGCCTCGTCTCCTAGGAGATCTTCTCTCCCCGGAGACTCCTCTGCCCCAAAGAAAATCCAAACGCACGCGCCAACGATCACCATAAACATCGAGCCGGGAGCCCATCCACTCATCCGCTTTGAAAAAAGCCGGAAAAGAACCTTCATGAAAACCGCACCCCAACAGACAAAAGCCCCAACACCACGATCAAGAGAGGCCATTTTTCCCCATAAACCGACTTGAATCAACTGCCCTCCTACCTCTCCCCCTTCGAGGAGCCTGCCCTCCAGGGCGCAACTCCCGTAAAAACAGCCTGTTTTTTTTGGTTTGACTTCCGCTCCCGTCGGCACGACCCGCGCCTAAGGCGCGAGTTCCCCCGGTCCGCCGCCACTCGCCCATCATCCCCCCGGACGCTGCCCATTCCCCGAAACCCGAGACAGCCGCAAAATACCTTGACGGGGTGGTGGTCATCGTTTCGGCCACCCGATAAAAGCGTGCAGCGCACAAAAATGTGGGTCCAGGGAGCGCGCTCCCTGGCGTGGGCCTGGGAGCAGCGCTCCCAGCGGAGGTCCGGAGGCGGAGCCTCCGCCGGGTTCCAGGGCCGGAGGCCCTGGGGCGGCGCCTGAGATTCTGCAGGGTGGCCGAAACGATGACCAAGGCCGCGATTTTAAAACCAGCGTCAGTGGTAAACCAGATTGTGCGCCGAGTTTGTGTTTCATTGTTATCCAAGGGAATCTGGTGCCAGCCGGCCCAAGCCATGAGGTTCCTGGAATAGCCGGGTGGTATGGACAGATAGTTGGTGTTGTCGAGCTGAGAGTTGCCTACACGAACTTCGGAGAGGACTTGCCGGCGATGGGTCAATGCAGAGTTTACAAGACTTCCCAGGGTCGCTGAGAGATAAAGCTCAGATCGGTCCTCCACGCGGTAGGCTAGGAAATAGGGTCTTTCTCCGTTGTCTGGCGGTCCCATCTCCACCTTCACTGCCTCACCACGAGCTGTATCGGCACCTGGATACGTCGTTTGGTCTTCGTCGGAGTTTCCCGCGGCGGGAGGCGAGGAGGGACCAGTGTCGGAAAGCCTTAGCTGTTCCATTGATCGATGAAGTTCTTGTTCCAGGCTGCGAAAGAGAAATTCATCGGTCGATTCTGGAATGATCGACTTTAGATTTTCCTCAGACTTCGAGACGACCAAAGACTCGGTTTCTTGGGGGCTGCTGCCTTCTAGTGCCTCCGGGGTCTGATGCGTGCGGTCGCTGGCCGGAGCGGGAAGCAAGGGAGGGCGATCCTGGGACCATTCAGTCTTTTGGAGTTCGATCCTGGAAATAAGAAGTTCTGGTGCCACCGCTGCCACCGGTACCTGCCCCGATTCCGCACCACAAGTTCCATTGAAGACCGACATCTGATCACCGCTTGAGACAACGTTCCTAAGGGCTGTAAGGGGAGTTCCGATGATGCGGGAGCCTCGTATGAGTTCTTTGTGCCCGTCGGGAAAAAGGCGGTAAACCAAGGTAGGTTCCACGTGGAACGAATTGAGGCTCGAACGACTTGTATGGGCGACGCCGCCGTTGATTTCTTCGACCCAAAGGCCGTAGGGAAGGCCCTCTTTCTTGACCTGTTCAAGGAGTTGTTGACGAAGCTCTTTGGCGGGCATCGGTTCAGATGTCTGAACGAAGAGCCTCGACTGGCGGGAGACAGGAGCATATCCGATCTCCTTCCGGCCGTGGCCGTGAGAGCGGAGAAATCCCTCGATGGGAGAACGGGACATAAGGAACCCGCGGGACCTATCAGATCCGGTTGACAAGTCCACGCACGAAAGGAACCCACCGTTCAATTTCGTGAATCCCATCCAGCCCGCCACCGGCAAGATGCCGGTGCCACCGTTTCGGCGAAGACAATTGTAAAGCAAAAACACGACAATTTGATAGGTCCC
>JAJRTK010000150.1 GCA_024278345.1 bacterium
AAAGCCCAAGGCGAAACGGGCGCATTCCCCCGGGGTCGCCTACTGGGAGTCCTTCCCGCTACAGGGGAACGGCACACACGACGTGAAACGCCGCATTCCTTGCCGCTTGTCCGCGAACTCAAAGGCGCTTCCCCCCAACCCTGAAAGCAAAACCGCCACGGCCAAATCCTCTTTCAGGGAACCCCAACCACAAAGCTCCACTCACCAAGCCCCACACTTCCTTCGGCCTCGGTCATGGTACCGGCCACGGTTCAGATTTCAGACGCCGCCCCGGGGCTTCCAGCCCTGGAACCCGGCGGAGGCTCCGCCTCCGGACCTCCGCTTGGAGCGCCGCTCCCAGACCCACGCCAGGGAGCCAGCTCCCTGGACCCACATCTTTGTGCGCTGCGCGCTTTTTTCGGGTGGCCGGTACCATGACCGAGGCCCTGGTCGCGCAATCCACAACTGGCTCGCGGAGCTGGGCTACCCACCCTCTCATCTCCTCAACTGAGCCGCTCCACCTTCCCCCCAAGTCTTTGTCAAGGGCTCCCCGCCAGACCTCTGTACTTGTAAGCTCCGAATACTATGAATTGATAGGTCCCAAATCCCGCCTGAGAGCCGCTGCGGTAACTGATCCTCTGTTTCACCGACTTCACCCACCGGACAACACTTCCCGTTGCTTGCCGATAATGAAGACAACCTGAGTGATCGCTGGTTGCGCCCAAAACAGAAAAAATCGGTATCGGGAGAGAATGTTATGAAATTTCAATCCTCCAACCTCAAGAATCGGAAGGTGTTTGCGGCGAGCTTGACTGGAGTTGGCCCAAGTTGCCACAAGCTCCAGTTGGCAGAGGGGAAGGCTGCACGGGTTGGCGCATTCTCCCGTCTTGAGCGGTTTTCGAGCTCGATTCTGCTGGATGTCAAAGGCGGAGATCGGGTTCACTTGAGCCTCGGTGCTCAGGCGGCGGTGGAGCTCTCCTTTGCCGGCGGGAAGTCTTACGCCTTGGAGCCAGGCTCGGCAGCCCAGCTCCGCGTTTCCGCCGCCAGTGCGGACCAGGTGTCCATGGACGAGGCCATGGCGCGGCTCATCGAAGTGGAGGTTCCGCCAAAGGGGCTGGAGCAGGCGAAATCAGTCATGGGGCAGCCCTGCGTTGAGCGTCTGCCTCAAGCAGCCATGCAGTCGAAGGCGCGGGTTACCATGATGGGACAACAGGCGGCTCGCCAACTCCGGTCCGGTCGGGGCTCTAACGTCGGCGAGATCCGCCAACTGCTCCAGCAGCTTGACGGCGAATTGAAGGCGGCGGGGGATTCCCAAGGTCGTGCGATGATTCAGGAGTTGCGGCAGGATCTGGAGGCGGCCGTGGCTGCCGGGCTGTCACCCGTTGAGGCCATGGATCTGGCCCTGGAGGTGCCTGGAAGGCTCGATTCTCTCGAGTCCCGGCTGTTTGGAGCCATCGAGGACTCCAACGGATGGACGACGGGTCCGAAAGTCTCCCAGCGGGGGCGCCAGATGTTGGGCGACCTGTTGGCTTCGGTGCAACGCCGGCCCGGCCAGGCGCCACTTGGTTATCCGGAGGGCCGATTCCCGGTGGCGGGATCGAGGCGTTCTGGCGGTTCTGGTGGCGCAGTGGGAGCGCGGGGAACAGGGCCCGAGGCGGTGGAGGATCCAGGCGCTCGCCAGCAGAGGCTCCAACAGGCCAAATCCCTTGCGGGCGATCTTGGTTTCCAGATGCCGAAGAAGAAGGGGCCGCAGCTCTCGGCCGCGGAGAAAACCGCCATCGACAAGCGGATTGCCAAGGCCAATGACGATGCCGCGGTTCGTTTGTCCAAGGACCCCAAGGCGATGGCCGCTGCGAGTCCGTCGCAGAAGGCCAGGCTCCTTAAGAAGCTCATCGGCGGCTATACTTCTGATGCCGAGGATCGGGCGATGGTCCGGATTCTTGGGAGCGCCAAGTCGAAGAAGGAATTTGATGCCATCGTCGCCAAGGCGGGGGGCTGGAAGAAGGTTTTCGGGGAGCTGGACGACAAGGGAGCGAAGCGCAAGCTCAGCGCTCTTGCCAACAAATGGAAAACGCGGCAGAAGACGGCGTTCAGCAACGCGTTGAACCTTTTGGAGCAGGCCAAAACACCGGAGGAGGCCAAGGCTCTGGCCGATCAGCTTGGTGGCCTGGATCTCAAGCACAAGCTCAAGGACCCCAAGCTGCTCAAACGCCTTGAAGCCGTGGCGAAACGCTTCAAGATGCCCGCCCTCGGCTATGGATTGCCGCCTGGCGCCGTAAAGAACATCCGCAAACAGATCGCCAAGGCGAATGACGATGCCGCGGTCAAGCTGGCGGAGAACAAGAACGTCATGAACGTGGCGAGCCCGGCGGAAAAGGCCAAGCTCATCCGGACCTTGATGAAGGGGTGGACCAAGGATCGGGAAGATATGGCGATTTACAAGATCCTTTCTTCGGTGAAATCGAAAAAGGAATTCGACGAAGTGATGCGCTTGGCCGGCGGGAAAGCCGTGGTCAAAGAGCTCGATCACAGCGAATCGAAAAGGAAGCTCAACCAGCTCGTGGGAGCCTGGGGCCGCGTGGATCTGGCGACGAACAAGAAAACGGCGCAGAAGTTCTTGAACGTGTTGGCCAACCCCAAGCGGCGGGCCGAATTGGGGGCCACGCGGTCACCGACGGCGCAGGAGCTGGCCAAGGCGGGGGGAAGCTTCAGCCTGCCTGGAGCAAAGAACGATCGTCTCCTGGCCCAGGCGGGGAAGGCCATGGGACAGGCCAAACAGTTCATCGCCAAGAATGCCTACGACATCAAGTATGATCAGCAAGCGCAGACCGAGCTCGTGCTCGAGCAGCGGCGGCGGGAAATCAAGGGTAAGCCGAAACTGGACTGGACGAAGCTCACCGCCGACGCGGAAAAAATCACCAGCGATCCTGAGCTCGACAAGAAGGTCAAGGAGTTTCGACGGAAGTACAACAAGGGCCGCTTCCTGGGCATCGGGAGTATCAACCTCAAAGAGGCGAAAGAAAAATACATCACCCGGCAGATGGAGGCCCTGGCGAAGAAAAACGGCATCTCCAAGCAAACGATGAAATCCTTGGTCACCCAGCGGATGGGCCAGATTTACGGCCAAGCCGGAGGAATGCTCAAGGCGCACAACAAAAAGTTGCTCGGCCCGTTGAAGAAACAGCTTGCTCAGATCGAGAAAACCAAAGGCAAAAACAGCCCCGAGGCCGTGGCTCTCAGAAAGAGGATCGCCACCATCGAAAAGGCCGTGGGTCCTTACACCGAGCACGTCAGCTCCGTGGGAGAGACCTACAGCAGTATGTTCAAGGTGCCGCCCAGTTTTTGGGAGACATTCGTCAAAGTCTTTTCCGTCATCGCCGACATTGCCGCCGCTGTGGCAAGTCTCTTTCCAGGGGTGGGGCAAATCATCGGCGCGGCATATTTTGGCGTCAAGGCCATCGTTTCCGCGGTCCAGGGTGATCTCCTTGGGATGTTCACCAATATCGCCAGTGCCATCCCCGGAGTCGGTGCCGCCATCGGCGGAGCCGTGGGCAAGGGAGTCCAGATCGCGGGGAAGATCGCCCAGGCGGCCATCGGCGTGGGCAAAGGGATCGCAAGCGGGGATATCCTTGGCGTTCTGGGCGGGTTGGCCAGCGCCGCCGGAGGCCTGGGCCAGGCCGGAGGCGCCGTGGGCAAGATAGCCGGAAAGGTGAGCCAGGGACTCAACGCCGCCACCAGTGCCGGGCGCATGGTGGATGGCGCGGTCCGCGGCGATATCGGAGCCATGCTGGGAGGTCTGAGCGGCGTCGCCGGTGGAATCGGCGCCATGGCCGCGCCAGGCTCCGATCTGAGCAAGGCCATGAGCTACGCCACCAAGGGAATCGGGATGGCCAACAGCCTGAGCCGCGGCGACTGGGCTGGGGCTCTGGGCCAAGCCGCGGCAATCGCGGGGCAGAACATCAAGGATCCCACCGCCCGCCAAGTGCTCCAGCACGCCAAGAATGCCATTCCTTTCGTGAATTCCCTGGCCAAAGGGGATCTGAGTGGTGCGCTGAATGCCGTCTCCAACGAGCTGGGGAACCTACCGGTCAGCGGCGATGTCAAGAAGGCTTTCGACTTGGCCAAGCACGGAATCCGTTTCGCCGATGCCCTGGGATCCGGCGATTTCGGCCGGGCGCTGAACAACCTGTCCCAAGGCTTGGGTGGATTGTCCGGCGACCCGACGTTCCAGAAACTTGCCAAAGGCCTTGGCCAGGGTGGAGATTTGCTCAAGGGTATCCAATCGGGGGACCCGTCAGCCATGCTCCAGGCCTTGGCAGGCAAAGACGGCAAGGGAGGCCTTCTTGGCACCATGGGTGCTCAGGGCCTCACAGACGCCCTTGGCGGCTTGGGGAAGAAGGCGGGCGAGCTCTTGGGTTCTCCGGACTTCAAGACAGTGCTGGATGTGACCAAATCGGGAACAGCCTTCATTCAGGGTCTGGCAAACGGCGATCTGAGCGCCGCTCTCTCCGGGGTTGCGGGACTGACAGGACCGTTGGGGAAAGTCGTGCCACAACTCAAGTCCACCTTGGACACGGCGGTACCGCTGGCGCAAGCCATGGCCAAGGGCGACTTCGGAGCTGCCTTGGGAGCTTTGGCCAAGAGCCCGTTGACCCAGGAACTGGGCAAGCAGTTGGGAGTTCTGGAACCGCTGGCTCAGATGGCCGATGGCAGCGCCCTCAAAACCCTGGAGGGCCTTGGCCGCTCCTTGGGACAAGTGGCCGGCGGGATCGCCCGCGGCGAAAGCGCGGCGATCCTCAACGGGATCGACCAGTCTATTGCGGAGCTGCGGAATGCCGCCGGGCCGGCTTCCCCCATGGGACGGACACTGGATCTCGCCGGTCGCGCCGTTGGACTTGGCCGCGCAATCTCCAGTGGGAATCTTGGCTCCGTCGCCCCGGCGGCAGGTCAGATCCTGGGGCCGCTGGCCACCAGAACCGAGATCAAGGGAATCATCAGAAACCCGGTGGTTCGAGGTGTGGCGCAGGCTGCTCAGCAGGGAGCGCCAATGCTTCAAGCCCTGTCAAGTGGTGAGTGGGGCAAGGCGTTGGACGTCGTAGGCAGCGAGCTGGGCCGACTTGGCGATAATCCCGCGGCGCGGGGAGTCTCCAGGATGATCGCCGATGGCGTCCGATTTACCGGTGCCTTGGCCAGCGGCGAATGGGGTCGGGCGCTGGAAACGGCAGCCACGAAATACAAGGCGTTGGGCAACGCCCCCGAGGCCGTACGGTTCGGCGAAGCCGTCGGCCAGTTCACAGGGTTGATGGATGGCCTAGGCCGAAGAGATGCCCAGGCCGTGGCTGGCACATTGGGCGGCCCAAACGGTCTCCTTTCCATGGCCTCGGCGGGTAATATGACAAAGGCCTTTGAAGGCGCGGCGGCTCTGGCCGGTAGAACACTGGAAAGCCCGGAATTGACGGCCGCCCTGGAACTGACCCAGGCGGGGACTAGGTTCTTCTCCTCCGTTTCGGACGGCCGGTTTGGCCGTGCCTTGCAGGAAGTCGCACACTTGACTCCCCAGTTGGGCTCCGCCGCGAGCCAGCTTAATCGTCTGGCCGGCGCCGGCTCGCCGCTCCTAAGCTCCATGAAGCATGGGGACCTTCAGCGATTCACCTCGGAGCTTGCCGGGCATCCGGCAACGTCTGAGATCGCCAAGAGCTTTGATTCTCTCGAACCTCTTTCCCGTTTGCTCTCCGGCGATGCGCTCCAGTCCTTGGAACAGATGAAAGGCGATCTTGGAAAGGCACGCGTTCTGTCGGAGCACCTGGAGGAGGTTCGCCGATTCGAGGGAACCGCTCGAGATCTCGTAGAGAGGTTCGGCAGGGATACCCCCGCCATGGCGGAGCATCTGTTGACTAGATCTGGCTACATGAAACCTACCACCATCAGTGAAGAACTCGAGGCCGAATTGGAGATCGTAGCATGATCGATGGGCTGCCCGATCCAGAAATGGCAAGCGCCTGGTGGCAGTCCGCCAGAGGAGCGGATTTGGAGGCAGGCGCTCCAGGCATCTGGTCCTATTTCGATCTGGTCCGGAAGACGAAGAGCTCCACCCCCTCCGTGGCCAAGTGGGCACGCCGTAGATTGGCGGCATTGGTGCCTCCCTTTCCCGTGGACTCCCTCTTGGAGCTGATTGAGGATGGCGACCCGACTCTTGCGGCTTGGGCGGCCATACACCTTTCGGTCGCGGCTTCCCAGGGGTTCCTGGATCGAAGCGAGGCGCTCCGGCATTTGCTCCCGCGTCTCCGCTCGTCCAGGGGCGCACGAGGAATCGCGTTTGCCCAAGCTTTGGGACGGCTTGGTGGAGAAGAAGCCCTTGAGGCCTTGATCCAGAAAATGAAGAAATGTTCTTCTGGAACAGATCTGAAGATTGCTCTATTGGGGGAACTTGGTCAGTTGCCAGAAGCCCGAAGCCTCCTTCTGGAAGAGCTTCAAAAGGTTGCGACCCCTGAAAAGCTGTGGCCCATTGCCCGGAACCTCCTCCCTGCCTCCAGCCCGGAAGCCCTGATACCTATCAGCCAAAAGTGCCAGGCTCTGGGGCTGTCGCCCTTTAGCGAAGCTGCGCTCCTCACCATGGCCTTCCCTGCCGGAGGAAACGGGTTCGTCTTTGAGCTTGACTCTTTGCTCGGACCAGACTGGAGCTCTCTCGGAGGACGTTTTATCGACAGCCTCAACCTCTATTTTGAAGTCGTCCGCGTACCTGATTTCCCAGTCAGGCGCCTTGCCAAAAGCCTTCGGGCGGGAAAGATCGAAGAGCTTTTGGAGCAGTTGATCGAATCCGTCGGCCACGGGCAGTCTCCGGCGAACTCCTTGAGCCCTGAAACCTCTTTGTCGGAAGCGTGGCCTGAAGGCCATGCCGCGGATCGACACTGCCATGCTCTTCTGGAACACTGGCTGCCGTTGGCACGAAAAGCGGATCCCAAAAAGCGAGCCACGATCTCCATGGCTCGCTACGGCATCGGCGCCGTTCTAGCTTTCCAGGCACGCCGAGTGGTCCGGCGAGCACTGGTTCCCTCGGCATCTGCCACCGACCTGGTAAATTCAGTCGCCGCCATGGGCGCCTCATTGCCCCCGGGATTGATGGAACGTTGGCTCACGGCCGGGCAAGAGTTTGCGGACGGGATCCAGGCGATCCTGAAAGAAGGCGTCACTTCCCAAGCTGGCAACTGGTGTGCGCTCATTGTAGCCCGGCGGAGATGGGAATCCATGGCCGAGGCTCTTCTTCTCTGTCTTGATAGCTGGCCAGGCCCCATCGGACGCCATACGATGCTCCTCGCCGCACTGGGCATCCTTGGTGAAGCAACCGTGGCGGCGGCGGAACGGCTTTATATGAGTGGGGAGCTGGAGTCGCCGGAGATCGGATTCATCGCAGCCACTGTCACTGGGACAAACGCCGCAGCCGCTTTCATCAAGAAGGCCCGGGAATTCGAGGACCTGGATCCCGTCGCCTATACCGCCCTCCTGGCACAGATCGCCCCGGAAGATGCACTGCTGGATATCGCCCCGGAGCTGGCCGACCCCAGCCCCGCCCTCGCCAAAGCGCTTCTGCCTTCCATAGAGTTGCTGACAAAGCTCGGCGACTTCTCCCACAAGCTTCTCCGGCGCACGCGGCGCCAAGCGAAAGGGAAAAGGAAAGGGCGAAAGTAGACTCCAGTTCTTTTTCAGTCCGCGAGGATATCCGCCGGGATACTGATTCGACAGTCTAATTGTTGAACGCCATCAACGGATTCCGCGGCCTTTCGGATGGCATCGCGAACGCTTTCAAAACGCGTGGCTCCAGTGATGGTGACAACGCCCTCGGCAACCGCGACATCCAGGGATTCGCGCCGGATTTCACAGTCCTGGAGCACCTTGAGCAGAACCGTACTGGCCAACGCCAGGTCGGCAAGTTGTTTCCTTTTCCCTTCCGTACCCTCGTAATGAGGCAAACTGGCCAGGTCCCTGATAATGTCGGCACCTTGGTCCGCCGTGATGCTATCGAGGTTGATGGTCAAATCGTAAAGGGAGGGATCTCGCCAGTCGGCATCATAGAGAAAACGGGTCCATTTCGCCCGTTTCTTGTCCATTTTCCCAATGTAGCGACGGGCCTGTTTTTCGTCGAGACCGACATTCTGCATCACCGCTTTGATGCGGTAGGAGAGCGGAGCAACCACGCGAACACGAATCACGTCGGGAACGTTTTCCAGCAAGAGATGCGCACTGTGCCCCTGGTAAACAAAGCTACCCCGCGTCGCCTGGCGAAGGAGCGCGGTGCGGACGAAAAGTAGATAGATATCCCTTTCCATCGTGTATCGCTCGAAGAAGGAAGGGCGTTCAAACGTCCTTGTCAGTCGTTCCATGGGAATGCCAAACTCTTCGGCGTCGCGAACCAGATGCTCCCGGGTGACCAGAGGGGCATCGAGCTTTCCCGAAACGAGCTCAGCAATGGCGGCGGCTCCGGCATGGGTTCCCTGAGATATCGTGACGATGGGCATGGTCGCACGCCTCCAGCGGCTTGAGATCGCTGATGGCGGATAGTACCTCCCGCCGCCAGCCTCTCTGTGGTGAACATTTTCGCAACGAAGAAAGTATCCGGCTTGTGCGATCTTGCCAAATACACCGGCGCAGAGCAATCGCAAAGGCGCGGTCTCCAGCGTCAAACGCAAGGCGAAGCCTCTTGGGACAACCCCGTGGAACAAGGGATCCCTGTTCCGCCAAGGCCACAATAGCCACTGGGATTCAGCGCCAAATACTGCTGATGGGTTTCCTCGGCGTAATAGAAGGTGGGAGCTTCCCGGATCTCCGTCGTAATGGCGCCATACCCCGCCGCCGAGAGGCGCCGCTGGTAGACACTTCGAGATCTCCTGGCCGCTCTGGCCTGCTCTTGGGAAAAAGTGTAGATCCCGGAACGGTACTGGCTCCCAACATCATTTCCTTGACGCATTCCCTGAGTCGGATCGTGGGAACTCCAAAACAGGCGCAAAAGCTCATCATAACTCACGAATGAAGGATCGAAGACGACTCGGACCACTTCGGCATGCCCTGTCAAACCCGTGCAGACTTCTTCGTAAGACGGGTTCCGGGTCATCCCGCCAGCGAAGCCGGCGGCCGTGGAATAGATGCCCATAATCTCCCAAAAAAGACGTTCGGCACCCCAAAAGCATCCCATGCCGAACATGGCGAGTTTCATCTGTTGGGGGAAAGGCGGCTCCAGGGGGTTCCCTGTGACCAGATGGCGGTGGGGGACCACCACCGGCACGTTTCCACCGGCAACAGCTCTGGCGGTGGAGTCGGGGACGGGCTTACGGGAAGAAGAGTGCTCCATGAAAAAACTCCTGGATACGTACCAGCCGCTGAACCAACCCGCCCAGCAGACCCTCGAAAATGTCCAACCGACATGGAGGCAGTAGGGACGATGGAGTCAGACGCCACAGCAGCCCACAAGAAAACGAGTGTTCTACCGAAAAAACACCCTTCCGGTTCCCTCTGGAGCCATGAGCACCCTTGCCTCATGTCCCCGGTAAAGAAGGTTGATCGTTGCTCTCCCATGGCCATAAATCAGCAAAAATGCTTTTTTTTCTTTGGGTTGAGTCCGCTCGCGTCGGCCTCCATCCGGCCGCCGCCACTCGCCGTTCCAGGGTATCAACGTAAGCCGGGACACAAGCCAAAACCAAGACGCAACGCGTCGTACATGAATGTGGATAGGGGTAGGGAAAGCGCATTGGTTTGCGCCTCCCCTCCCTCCGAACCGTACGTGCGGTTCTCCCGCATACGGCTCTCCAGTCGGTAGGGTCTCTCATCGAGACTGGCAGGCTGCGGCAT
>JAJRTK010000151.1 GCA_024278345.1 bacterium
CGGGGGGCGTGGCCGGGGACTGGGACTGGTGCGGATGGAGATCCAGCCGATGACGGGAGCGGGGGCGGCGGGCACGGCCTTGGCGGGGCAGGCGGCGGGCAAAGCGTCCGGACGGGCGGTGCTGGTCTTCCGGGTGGTGGAGCCGCTGAATATCGGGGTGGTGAAGACCGGGGGCAACTATCTTGCCAGCGATGGCCACGTTCCGGGATCGGTGATACGCGGGGCGGTGGCGGCGGCGTTGGATGCGCGAGGCGCGGATGGCGAGGCTTTGTCGCGGGTGCTGGAGGGGCCTGGTGCGGTGGTCTTCGGCGACGCCCGGCCGGGTGGGCCGGGAGCGATTCCGGCGCCGATGACGCTGCGGGAACCGAAGGCGGGAGGCGGCTCGGCGGAGCTGGAAGAGATGGCGTTGTTTCTCTGCGCGACGAGCCTGACCGGGCGGTCGCTCCCGGCGTCGCCGGACATGCGGGTGGCGTCGGGGAGCTTCGCTCGCGGCGCGGAGGGGTGGCGTCGAGCGCCGATCCAGCGGCGGACCGTGACGCGGACGGCCCGGGATCCGGCGCGGGGCAAGGCGGACGACGGGCAGCTTTTTTCGGTGGAGATCCTCGATCCCTGGGTGGAGGGGCGTGGGGGAGGCGTGGAGCCATTGCGCCTCTACGCGCCGGTGGCGGGAGGCGAAGAGGTGCTGGCCCGGGTGGTGGAGGCGGCGGCCGATGGGCTGCTCCTGGGCGGCACCCGGACGCGGGGATTCGGGCTGGTGGAGCTGGAGGAGGTGCTGGAAGATCGGAGCCAGGACGGCCTGGAAAGGCGTCACGAGCGCTGGTGTCAAGCACTGGCGGAGCTGGGGGTTCTGGAACCGAGGCGGACCGGGGTCTTCCTCTGCTTGGGGCCGCTGGCGCTGGACCAGGAGCGGCTGCGGCGGAGGCTCGATGGAATGGGTCTTCGGCTGGTGGAGGGGGTGGCCCGCCGTGGCCTCCACGGGGGATGGAACAGCCGGGCCCGGGTGCCTCGGAAGTTGGAGGGCGTCTTCCTGGCCGGCTCGGTCTTCGTGGTGGAATCGGCGGGCGGTGCGGCGCTGCCGGCGTTGGAGCGGCTGGAGGCGGAGGGCCTCGGGCCGGGCCGCCTGGACGGGTGGGGCCGGGTGGCGGTCTGCCACCCCATCCACGTCGACTGCCGGCCCGGGCGCCGGCCCAAGGGTGAGGGCGTGGCATGATGGCGGGCGCGGGATGGAGCGCGAGGGGTTTCCGACGGGGCCAGGGGGGAAAGGGGCGAGCAGCGGCGCGCCGGACGGCGCCCGATGGGAGCGGAACGCAAGAAATGATGATGTCAACCGGGAAACAAGGAGCAACCGGGAAACAAGGAGGAAGCAGGTGGCGGAATTGACATTGCAACAGCGCCGGCAGATCGACCGGCTGAAGGAAGGCCTCGTGACGGCGGCGGAAGGGCTGCTGGAGGAGGCGCGGGTCTGGGAGAAGAGTGATTTCGGTCATTCGCAGCTTCGGAATCTCCTGGCCGTGGCGGCGGAGACGGAATCGCCCGCGGTGGTGGTGAACTTCATCCGGTACCAGATGGGGCGGGATGTAAGAGGAAAGAATTGGCGGAGCGAACGGGGAGGGAAGAGCCTGGGGAAGCGGTTCATCGAGGCTCTTCAGGGGGGCAAGGGCGCGGTGATGGGTGCATTGAATCGAATACCCGGGCTGGATGGAGAGGCGCGGCAGTTGGCGCACATCGAGCTGGTGCGGATTTTCGTCGGCTTCGCCATCCGGAGCATGAAGTTCTTGGAGCTTCGGAGATCAAAGGAGAAAAAGGGTGGTTCTCGGTGAAGGAGCGGGGCGATGAAGGGTAGCGGTTCGGCCGCCGGTTTGGGTGGGCGGCGGCGCGATGTTGGGCCTAACATGGAGTCAACGGTATGAAGAGCGCGAGGTATGAGGGTCAAGAGCGGGAGGCGATCCTGCTGGATGTGTTTCAGAGGCGGATCCGCCTGGAGGGGCGGTTGACGACGCGGACGGCCATCCACATCGGTGCCGGCGGGTCGGGTGATTTCCTGGCGACGGACGCGCCGGTGGTGAAGGATGCCATGGGGATTCCCTTCATTCCGGGGTCGAGTTTGAAGGGGGTTCTGCGGAGCGGGGTGGAGTCGATGTTCCGGGGATCCGGCAAGGAGAGTTTCTGGAGCTGCGATTTCATGCTGGGTAAGCCTTGCGTCGATCATCGGCTGGACAAAAAGACTCGAGAAGAGGTTGGGGAAAAGAGCGCTGGCGGGGAGGCGTCGCGCGAGGTGGCGCGGAAGATTTGGAGGCAGAGTTGTCCTGTTTGCCGGCTGTTCGGATCGTCGGCCATGGCGAGCCGTGTGCGGTTTCCGGATCTCCTGCTGGAGGGGGATGCGCCGATGCTGGAGATCCGGAACGGCGTGGGGATCGAGCGGGACAAGGAGTTGGCGGCGGACGGGGTACTCTACGATTTCGAGGCGGTGCCGCCCGGGACTTCGTTTCGGCTGCTGGTGTTGCTGGACAACCCGACGGACGAGGAGATCGGGCTGCTGCTCTACCTTTTCGACGAACTGGACTCGGGGCACCTGGCGCTGGGGGGGAAGGTGAGCCGGGGGCTTGGGCAGGTGGCCATCGAGTGGACGAAGATTGAGGAAATCGATCTGCGGAAGGAGAACCCGTTCGCGTCGATGCTGTCGCGCAAGGATCTCTTGGTGGAGGCGGCCGCGGAGCTGAAGAAGGAAGAGGAGACGGCGTTCGATGGGTTTGTGCCGAGGACGGGAGACCGGGAAAAATGGAGGGCGCTGGTGGAGGCGATCCTGGAGCAGCCGGGACTGGAGACGCAGCCGAAGCTCGACAGGACCTATCTCAGCAAGAAGTCCAAGGAGATCGGGTTGACGAGGAAGAACCTCAACGAGGTGCTGCAGCTCGGGCTCAAGGGAAAGCAGTTCAAGAAGCCCTGGCCCGGCGCCCTCAAAAAGCTGGTGGAGACGGGATTCCTGGCCATGGAGGGGAGCGACTTCGTGGTGGTGCCCGTGGGGGGTGGCGCCGGCGGGGCCGTGGAGGGCGGCGCCGGGGGAGGGAGCGCATCCACCGGTCAGGTCACGGCGGAACGGACTCCGGAACTCCAGCAGCTCATCGACCGCTACGTCGGCGCCATGGCCAAGGCATGGGAGAGGGCCAGGAAGGAGCAAGACTGATGTTTTCGAAGCAACTCAACCAGATTCGCATCGATCTTTCCATCGAGCCGGAAGGCCCGCTCCTCATTCGGAGCGGCCGGCAGGGCGCGGACCCGACGCGGCCGGACATGGAGTGTGTGCGCACCACCGTGGAGGGTCGGTCCAGCGTCTACATCCCCGGCTCCAGCCTCAAGGGCGTCCTCCGGGCGCACGCGGAGCGGCTTCTGCGGAGCGAGGGGGTTCCCATCGTCGAGACGTTCAGCAATAACGCGGAAAAAGTTTTCAAGCAGAAGAGCCTCGGCCCCGACGTCTACAGTGGCACGAGCCCGCTGGGGCGCACCTTCGGGACTCTTCACCTCAAGAGCCGGGTCGCGGTCTCGGACCATATCCCGGGCGGCCACGCCGCGCCGGGGAGCGACGAACGAAAGCGGGAACTCGACCGGGCCAACGCCACGGAACAGAGGAACGGCGTGGGCATCGATCGCCTCATGGGTTCGGCGAAAAGGGGCGCCCTCTTCGACCAGGAGGTGGTGGTCCAGGGGCGGTTCGATGGAAAGATCCTCATGCGGAACGTGCAGCTCTACCAGTTGGCGCTGATCCTGCTGGTTCTTCGGGACATGGACGAGGGCTTCGTGCAACTGGGCTCGGGGACCTCCCGGGGCAACGGCTGGGTCCGGGCGACCATCCGGAAGCTGGTGGTGGAGACCCGGAAGGGGAAGACGCCAATGGGTCGACTGGCGGGGATCGGCGGGCTGGCGGAGCCAATGGATGGATACGACCTCTTCGGCGGCGACCGGATCGATCTTCCCGACGAGCTGGCGCCGAGGCCAAGGCTGGTCTGGGAACGGCTGGAGGTCTCCGAGGAACGCGTCGACGACCTGGCCGAACGCCTGGTGGCCGGACCTTGGAACCGGTTTCTAGAAAAAGCGAAGGAGAAGCAATGGAAAGCCTGAACGAATCGCTGGAGCTGGAATTCGCGCCACCCGGCGAGCTACGGAGCCACCTGGAGAACCTCCAGGAACCATGGATCGCCGACGAAGGCCCCACCGACGTGGGCTTCCGCCGCGGACTCCCCGACGGGCTCCTCCGCCCGCGCGGCCTGGCCTTCGACCACCAGGCCACCATCCATTGGGACGAGGACTCCGTCCGCATCCTGAAACCGGCGGCCCCCGACCCGTCGGTCCAGGCCCTGCGCCACCCCGTCCGCGTCCGGCAGCGCTTCCGGCGACAGGCACCGAACCCGCTTTACCGAATCGATTATCTCCGCCGAGGCACGCTCCTCGGCAGCCGTTACATCCCCGGAGACCCCAACCATGCGCAAGCCTAGGGACTACGTGCAAGCCAAACGGAGCAACCCCCACGACCCCGCCCAGATGGAGGAACACCCGTACGACTTCGTTTCGCTCCCCGGCACCCTGGCCCAGGGCGACGTCGTCACCCACGAACGCTACCGGCAAGAGCGCTACAGCGGTCCCATGACCCTGGTCTACACCACCGAGACGCCCCTCCACGTGGGCAGCGGCGTCCTGGAGACCACCGCCGACCGCGGCTACGACCAAGGGAACAGCCCCCTCCGGGGCATCATCCGGCGCCGGGGAAGACCGATCCTCCCCGGCTCCAGTTGGAAGGGCGCCGTCCGAGCCCGCTACGAAACCATCACCCGGTCGCGCTTGGCCCTGGCGGACTTCAATTCCAAAGAACCGGATTTCAAGGTTCCAACAATTCTCCGGGCGGGCAACGCCAAACGTTACGATGTCAAGATCACGGATTCCGAGGTCACCGGCAGGCTCTGCCCCATGAAAAAGGTCTCCTCTCCACGGGACCTCATCAAGGCATCCCCCGCCGAGTCCCTCTTCGGCTGCCTGGGCTACCGGGGCCGCCTCCACCCGGGCGACGGCGCCATCGGGCTCTCCAAGCCCACCCGCCCCCAAAAGATCGCCCCCATGGAGAGCCCCCTAATGCATCGCCTGGCAAAACCGGAGAAGACCACAACCCGTGGCAGCATAATCGAACTCCAGGAAGTGGAGGGCCGCAAGTTCTACTACAACGGCCCCATCGTCGAAGCCCGCACCCGACAGACGCAAGGCCGGATCAAAAAAGTCAGCGAACTCATTGACATCGTGCCCAAGGGCTCCACCATCACCCTGAAGGTCCACCTGGAAAACCTCTCCAAACCAGAAATCGGCGCCCTGCTCATCGCCGCCGGCTACTCTGGCAGGACCAAGGAAGGCGAACCCCTGCGGATCGGGATCCTCCGCTTCGGAGGCTTCAAACCCGCCGGCCTGGGGAAAGTCCGCCTGGAAAGCCTCACCCTCGAACTCCGCAAAGGCGCGGCCACCCGCCAATGGAAACGTCCGAGCCCGACGCCCCTTTCACCAGACGACCTGGTCCAGGAAGCACTCGAAAAAAAACTGGTAGAACCCCGAGCCCTCCAGGAACTCCACCAGGTCACCACCATGCGCCGCCCCTCCCCCCCTTAGCGCTCCATGAAGCAAGCCCCTGCAACGCCCCAACAGACCAAGGAGGCCCCGATGCCCCAATCCGTGGAAACCCGCCTGAACTTGGCCAACACCCTGGCCAGCCGCCTTGGCCAGGCCAAGGTCACCAAGAACCAGCTCGCCATCTTCCTGAGCCACCTGCGACGACACAAAAACCTGGAAGCCACCCGAAAACTCCTCGAAAACCTCCCGAACAGCTCGTTCGCACAACGCACCAAATCCACCCGCAGTCAATTCGAACACCTGGCCAGCCAGCTCGGCCCCATTCTCAAAGAGAGCGACTCCTGGGAAGAAGCCGCATGGATCCTCGGCTGGGCCGCACGCCTCATCCCCTTCTACAAGCCCTAGAGACGCCGGCCGCCGCGAAGATGATCCACCAACAGGAAGCGACCTTGGGTTGCGTTCCGTTCGCGTCCGTCGCAGCCGCTCCGGCCGCTCACCACGTGCGCCCCCATCCCCCTCCACGAGCCCGACGGGAAGGAGAACGCCCGCCGTCGGGGCGCGCGCACTCCTCTCCATGACGCCGCCGGGCAGTACTCGTCCTCCGTTGAAAAAATGGCCCAGCAATCGCCCCTTCTCATGCAGTGGGAGGCGTGGGCGCCGGGTCACCCTCGATGCCGGTTTCCGCACCCGGGCAAACGCCGAACTCATCGTTTCGGAGGGCCGTGATGACAGCATGGGGCTGAAGGAGCACCAGCCCACGCTCCTGGAAGAGGCCAGGCGCCTGCTTTGAGCCACGCATGGTCCGGGAAACGGGTTCAAGGGCCGATGCCTACAATGTGGATAACCAGCAAGGCAAGGTGATCGTCTAGGAGCCGCAACGCACCACCGGCATGGCCGGGTGGATGGCGTTTCCCGGCTTGAGGCGGCTGTGGCCGGCGCGCCGAGAGGTGGCGAAGTCGAGCCCTTTGGAAAGCGTGGGGTGGCGCTACCATGTCAGCTCGCTGTGTCCCAACCGGCTCACCATCCGCGAGATTCTGTCCCATCCCTGTCTGCACTGGATTGTGGAGAATTGCTGCTTCCGGCGGCTCGGAATGCAGTTTGATGAAGACCGCCGCCGCTTCGCCACGGTGGGCGGGGCGCAGCCGGCTTGGGCCTGCTGCGGGTGCCGGCCTTGAGCCTGCTCATGCTGCTCAAAGGCCGCTCGTTGCGCCAGCGACGCCCTGCCCGTGAGTCTCTCCCGGCTTTCATGGGATGGCTCAAACAGATCCTCGACAGGCTTGATGGTGACGAAGCCGCGCGTCTGAGTGGATGGAGGGAGGCGCGGGAAGCCGGCATCTGAACGAGGGGGAGAGCGCACCAAGGTGGAGCTGGAGTCACCAGGAGATTGAACCAACCAAGACCGTCATAGCCGCGAGGCCAACCCACGGCAGCAACACGGGCATGGCCTGGAGCAAGCGCCCGTTGGCCTTGTTCGCACCCATCCCACATCCACCGGTCCAAGCGGGTGACCGGGAACGTCTGCCACTCCCAAAACCCAAGGCTTGACCTCAGTGTCGGTTTTACAGTAGTGTGAGTATGTTATGTTGTTTTCCCTGGAACAGGGTTAGATTTTTGCAACATGCGAGGCGCCTATGTGACATTTTCGTCACTATGCGTTATGGAAGGGGTCTATCTCAACCTGAAAATGCGGGGATCGGTGGAACTTTTTTCCGGAATTTGGAACTTCTTGAAATATAAGGATTTTCAAAATCCGGGTGATCCGAGGTACCCGCATTCAAAAAAGGGTTTTGATTCAATGCGTTACGTGATTCATTTTCGAGGTGGGGGGGTAGGGCGTGCATGCCACACCCCGAGATCCCCGCAAAAGGGGTGTCAAGGCCTTGAGAATAAGGGCGAAAAAATGTGACGGGTCTGCAGACCATCCCCGATGGTGAGGGGATTGAAACGGACTCTCCCGAAATACTTCTCCCAGGCTCCGATCACCATGTCTGCAGACCATCCCCGATGGTGAGGGGATTGAAACGGACCCGTGCTTCCGGCGCCCGGGATCCGTGCCGCCCGGTCTGCAGACCATCCCCGATGGTGAGGGGATTGAAACTTTCGTTTTTTCCTTTGTTTTTTAGGTTATCGGGGGCGAAGGTCTGCAGACCATCCCCGATGGTGAGGGGATTGAAACATCGGGCTTTCGCCCGCCGGAATTTGAATCCGGATTTCC